>CABUWG010000019.1 GCA_902495305.1 uncultured Pseudomonadota bacterium
ATCCTGAGCGAAGCGAAGGATCCAGTTTAATAATATAGCTGATTTATCTGACTGGATTCTTCGTTGCACTCAGAATGACGGTGCTTTTTTTGAAGCACCACCCCCTCTCTTGAAAGAGAGGGTTGGGGAGAGTTGATTCGCCCGATTACCGAACAACTACTTAATCTTTGGAGCAAAGAGGTAAAATTGAAGCACATTCCTCCCGTTCAGCACGATTGGGGTGCCCTTTGCGAATGGCTTAGGTTTTGGAGCAAAAACCGAAAGTGAAGCACGGAGATGGAGAGCGTAGCGAGGTTAATTTTGCTCTGAAACCTTAGCAGATAAGCGTAGGGCTGCCTTTTTGGTTACTTTTTGGCAGTCAAAAAGTAACAATAGAAAATAACAATCTTGATGAAGATGAGGAAATATGAAAATAAAATAAGAAAAGCAGCGCAAAAAGGGAGAAGATAGAAAAGGGGGTGGAGAATGAGAGGAGGGAAAGACCCCCTGATGAGAAAATAATCAGAGCGGAGAAAGAAAAATAAAATAATATAAAAAGATAAACTGTGCAGCATTGGAATGAGTGTTTACTTTAAAAATATAATTTTCTATACTTTCAAAACAAGAAAGGAAAATATATGCTGAAAAAACTCTTTTTGCTGGCTTTTTGCCTTTGCTCTGCTTGCACTTTGATGGGGGGCGACAATGAAGAAACTTCCGGCGGCCTCAAAAAAATGCCCTGCCCGAATGTTGTCATCAACCGTTCGGAAGCTTATTTGAGCCAGACACAGGGTTATACAACCCCTTTTAAAATCGAGCTTTATGGTTATGAAGGCTACTGTTGGTTTGATGCCAAAACCAAACAGCCCAAAGCCAACCTGACACCGTTATTTAAGCTGATTCGTCTTAATGGCAGCAAGGCTGAGGCTTTTGTTATGTTTGACTGGTTTTACCGCACCAGCGAAGGGCCGACCGCCTTTTTGGGCGAAAAGACTTTTGCCGAACAAACAACTGTTCCGGTGTCAACACAGGTTTACAAATTCCGCGGCAAGACGGTTAACGTGCGGGTACCGACATTGGAGGACAGCATTTTCCAAATCAATCTCGGCCTGCGGATGACTAATCAGGAAAAACAATATAATGATACCGCTTTTGACCTGAATTAAAAAGATAAGGAGAAGAATATGTGCTTTTTTAAGAATGACCGACAATTGGAACAAATGGCCAACGCCATTCGTTTTCTGAGTGCTGATGCAATTGAAAAGTCAAAGTCCGGCCACCCCGGAATGCCGCTGGGCATGGCAGATGTTGCCGCCGTGTTGTTCAGCCGCTTTATCAAGCTCAATCCCTCAGCGCCGCGTTGGTTTGACCGCGACCGTTTTGTGCTCTCCGCCGGTCACGGGTCAATGCTGCTGTATTCTCTGCTTTATCTTCTGGGATATAAAGATATTGATATTGAAGACATCAAAAACTTTCGTCAGCTCGGTGCCAAAACAGCCGGCCATCCGGAATACGGCCATCTCGACGGCATAGACATGACAACCGGCCCGCTCGGACAGGGGATATCTTCCGCCGTGGGCATGGCCGTTGCCGAAAGGTTTGTCGCCGCCCGATTTGGTGAGGACTTGTGCAGCCACTATACTTATGTCATTAACGGTGACGGCTGCCTGATGGAAGGCATTTCGGAAGAAGCAATCTCTCTGGCCGGTCACCTCGGACTGAATAAACTGATTGTGTTCTGGGATAATAATAATATCACGATTGACGGTACGGTCGCCTCCGCCAGCTCAACAGATCAGATTGCCCGCTTTAAGGCTCATAATTGGAACACGATAGAAATTGACGGACATAATCACCGCCAGATTATCAAAGCCATAGAAAAAGCTCAAAAGTCCGATAAGCCGACGCTGATTGCCTGCAAGACCAAAATCGGATTCGGTGCGCCGACCAAACAATGCACCAGCAAATGCCACGGCGCTCCGCTCGGTGCGGAAGAGCTGGCTAAAATGCGCGAGAACCTCGGCTGGAATTACCCGCCGTTTGAAGTTCCGGCAGAAATCCTGCAAGCTTGGCGTACTGCCGGCAAACGCCATGCCGAAACTTATAAGGGCTGGGCTTCCCGCGCCAAAGAAGCCGGCAAAGGCTTTAATGATTTTATCAATGATGTTCTGCCCAAAAACTGGGATAAAGAACTTAACGAACTGAAAAAACAGGCCATTGCCGAAAAGACCAAAGTCGCAACCCGCAAGGCTTCACAAATGTGTCTGGAAAAAATTGTGCCCCATGTGCCGGAAATCATCGGCGGTTCGGCAGATTTGGCAGCGTCTAACCTGACCAAAACGGCCGGAATGAAAGACATTTCCAAAGGCGATTTCAGCGGCAATAACATTGCTTACGGGATTCGTGAACACGCAATGGCGGCCGTCATGAACGGCATGTCTTTGCACGGCGGTGTGATTCCTTACGGCGGAACGTTTTTTGTTTTCTCTGATTATATGCGTCCGTCCATGCGTCTGGCGGCACTGATGGGGATTCGCGCGGTTTACGTCTTAACGCACGATTCTATCGGCGTTGGAGAAGACGGCCCGACACATCAGCCGGTTGAACATCTGGCATCTTATCGCGCCATGCCGAATCTGTTTACTTTCCGTCCCTGCGATGTGGTTGAAACGGCGGAGGCCTGGCAGCTGGCTCTGGAGAATGAGAATGCGCCGAGCATTTTGGCGCTGACCCGTCAGGGACTGCCGTTGCTGCGAACCTCAGCGGCAGAGAATTTGACGGCACGCGGCGGTTATGTGATTTCTGATGTTGCCAAAGGTCAAAAACGGCAGGCCACAATTATCGCGACCGGATCGGAAGTGTCATTGGCTGTTTCGGCTCAGAAAAAACTGGCGGAAGAAGGTATTGCCGTTGCGGTTGTGTCAATGCCGTGTTGCGAGCTTTTTGACCGTCAGGACGGAAAATATCAGGAAGAAGTTTTAGGCAGCTGCCCGCGTATTGCCGTTGAAGCCGGCGCCAAATTCGGCTGGGAAAAATATGTCGGCCTGAACGGGGATATTATCGGCATGGACGGCTTCGGGGCTTCCGGCCCTGCTGAAGAATTGTATAAATTCTTCGGTATTACCGAGGAAGAGGTTGTTGACGCCGTTAAAAACTGCCTGAAGTAAAACGGCGGAATAGAAAAACTCCCTTTATCGGGAGTTTTTTATTTGTTGAAGCAATTGTTGCGGTAATGGCTGATTTTGTGTCGGTTGCTGTTCTGTTTTAACAGTCGCCGGCTGTTCCTCAGCCGTGCCGCGTAATGTACTGAGTCTGCGCTTCAAGTCATAATCAATGCACCTGTCCATATGGTTCATGCTTTCGTTAATGTCTGTCTGAACAGTTTCGTGCGGATATTCTTTGATAGCTTTTTTGTATGAATAATTGAGATAATCAAACAACGGTTTCATGTCTTTTTTAGTGATAATCATGTGAGAAGCGGGAGTATTTTCATCTTTCTCATAATCAAAGGTAACTTCGTTATTATCGGCTTTTTCTGTAAAACGGTTGAAATGGCTTAACATATTAAGAAGTTTTTTATTTTCTGCCGAAGACGACTTTTTCATTGCCTTGGCATCTTTTTTAATCTCCCGCCCAAGGGTTTTTTGCTCTTTTTTGTTTCCTTTTTGCAAATCCGCATTTTCAGAACCGGCAAGAGCCAAATCAGTTAATCGTTCGGTCTTTTCTGCTAATCTATCCAGAGCAAGTGCTTCGTCAGTCCAATGCAACATTCCCGCCTGAGCCATAAAATCTTCATTAATAAAATCAGTTTCTCCGGCATCAATGATTGCTTCCAAATCATACTTGCTAAAGTCAATGGTTTTGCCGCGCGGGTCAAACTTTTCATCATGTCCTTTTTCTAACTTTTCAATTCTTTCATCCAACTCTTTCTTGCTGATAGAATCTTCATGATAAAGGTCATGAAGGCGGTCTTTCTCTAACTCTAATTGCTTTTCGTAAAGAGCTTGATGAAAAGCTTCATAATTTTCAATAAAGTCGGTATATTCATATTTTCGATCTTGTTCGGCTTCCGACAAATAGTCATCTTGCGTCATTCGCATTTCTGGTTCTGAAAAACGCATTTCAACATTAAAGCCTTGAAACTCCGGTGCAGACAACGGCTCAAACTGTTCACGGCTTTCTTCCGGCATTGGTTCTGCCTGTCTGTCGTTTTTTTGCTCAGCCCTCGGGCCGGCGAATTCTTCCTTTGCCGGTTCTATGATAATAGGCTTTGTTTCTGGATCTTTCCAGATGTTTTGCGTAGTCTGAGCCCGCTGAATATCCTGTGGTGTAATTTTTAATGTTGCGGGTTCAATACGGGTGTTATCGCGAGGCATAATGTTTTCCGTATTGATTTTTCGGTCATCAGCCTGTTTTTCGACAGCCTGCGCCGGAGTAACAGAAGCCGCGGCAATTGCTCCGACGGCAATTCCGTTTCGCAGAGCCTTGAGTTTTTCCGAATCTGACAATGCCATATTTTTTCCTTTTTCTTCTTAGTATATCATATTTTATAAAAAGTTGTATTAACTTTTTTTGACAAATTTTAACGGTCTTTACTCTCGGCAAATATTTTGGAAGAAAGGCTGAGGGCATTGCGGTTAATATCTTTGCTGATTTCCTGCAAATCACACTGCGTTATCAAATGGCCGTTCTTGCCGCCATGCGATTCAATAATCCGCGCCGCCTTTTTGACCGGCAGCCGGCTCAGGCGGTAAACCAAATCCACGGCATTGCCGCAGCGCTCGACAAAAAGCTTGTTATCTTCGCCCGTAACATCCAGCTGCTGGTCAAGATATTGCGATAAATCATATTCTTGACCGTTGATTTTCTTGCTCATAAAAACAGACAGGATTTTGGCATGATTTTGCGGCGCCGGCATCAGGTCTGCCGGAACATTTTCCCGAATGGCATCGCCCAAAGCCCGCTTGATTTGAGAAAGATATTGCGGTTCATAAGCCTTCCACATTTCGGCGGTACCGTTGGCAATAAGCTTCAGTTCGGCTTCGCTGATATTTTCGGCAGAGGGGACGATACTGCCGTTTTCCACGGCTTTGCGGTAATAATCAAAACGGGCGGTAAAAACTCTGGCGTCTCCGCTGGCAATAAACCTTTCCCGCGCGTCCAGCAGGGCAGAAATATTGGCTTGCAGTTCATTGGCTTTTTCTTCCAGATACCGTTCTTTAATGCCCCTTTTGCACAATTCGGGATGGCGGTGCAAAAGCTGGGCGACCTTAAGACGCTTTTCGGCATGGGCTGATTCGTGCGGAACGGCAGTAGCCCGCTGGTACGGATTGTTTTTCTGCACGTCCAGACTGTCTTGCAACTCGGAATTTCCGTCCGCCGCCATAAAATGATTAATGATAATCTGGTTTCCGTCAATGTCAAAAGCGGCAAATTCTCCGTAAGTCAGCCTTTTTTCCGAATAATAATCATAATCGCCGAAAGCGCCGGTTTCAGGATTTTTTTGAGCTGATACGTAAACCGTGTCCACAAGAACCTTGGGCATGCCGTCCGGAATCTTCGGCAAAACGGTTTCATCCGGCGGTAAAATGCCGGTATCCCAGTCTTCTTCAGAAAAACAAAGCCTGAGTTTGATGATCTCATCACCATAATTATTGTAAAACACATTAAGATATTGCTTGCTGTCTTCATCTGTCATCATCTGTTCCTGCCGGATGGCGACAGTGTCAGATTCTGGTACGGCGGCTTCTTGAGCGGCTGCCGGAGAAATTGCCGCGGCGGCAGCAATAAGTCTGGCCTTCAATCGATAAAGCAGCTTCTTGTTATTTATGCTCATTATAAGTCTCCCGCATTTTCTTTTGGCCGCAATTGTAAAAAAAAATATCCGGTTTTATTAAATCTGTTTGACAAACGGCAAAAGAAATATTATCTTCACAACCATATTAACTTATTAAGAAATTTTTTTAAATAACGATTATTATGGAAGCAGTGATTTTAAAAGCATCTCAGTTTATTGAGGCTGCAAAAAAGGAGTGCGGAATTGAGTTTGGCTTGAACGAAGTCCACGTCGGACGATTAGAGTTTTTAACAGGTGAGGCTCAGAAAGACAATGGTTATATTTGCTTTTATGCTTTTGTTGCCGGCAAAGTTTGGTACATGAAAGCGTTTAAGGGCAAAACCGTACGCAAAATCAAAGTCGCGGAGATCAGAAACGCTAAGGTTAAAATTGAGTTTCTGCCCTATCACGCCTTTGTTTCTGCCTACGAAAATACAACCTGGCACGTGGTAAAAACACAAGACGACATCGAACTGGTTGAAACACATCAGTATCGTAAGATGAAAAAGCAAAAGAGCACGGCTCAACCTGCGTAAGTGTAAAACAAAAAACGTTTCGGATTTCTAGGCTCCGGAACGTTTTTTCTATGCTCTGATTTATGTGACTGACCGCAATAAAAAACTTGCATTATTACATTGATTGGCTATATTTGCAGTAACAATAATAAACCAACAATAAGGAGATAATCTATGCCTTTAGTATCAATGCGTCAGATTCTTGACCATGCTGCCGAAAACAATTACGGTGTTCCGGCTTTTAACATTAACGATATGGAACAAATTCTGGCTGTTTTGCAAGCTGCCAAAAAAGTCAATGCTCCGGTCATCTTGCAAACGTCTACCGGTGCCCGCAAATTTGCCGGCGACCCGATGATTCGTCACATGGTTGCCGCCGGAATTGAGATGTTTCCGGAACTCCCGATTTGTATTCACCAGGATCACGGCTCTTCGGTCAATGTCTGCCAGTCTGCCATTGTCAACGGCTATTCTTCCGTAATGATGGACGGTTCTCTGGAAGCAGACGGCAAAACGCCTTCTTCTTTTGAATACAATGTTAACGTCACCAAAGAAGTTGTTGCCCGTGCCCATGCCGTCGGCGCTTCCGTAGAAGGCGAGCTCGGCGTTATCGGTTCTCTTGAAACCGGCAAAGGCGATAAAGAAGACGGTCACGGCGCAGAAGGCGTGATTGATAAAAAACGTTTGGTTACGGATCCTGATGAAGCTAAAAGATTCGTAGAAGAAACGCATGTAGACGCTCTGGCCGTTGCTGTCGGAACTTCTCACGGCGCTTACAAGTTTACCCGCAAACCGACCGGCGATATTCTGGCAATTGACGTGATTGAAAAAATCCACAAAGTCCTGCCGAATACCCACATGGTTATGCACGGTTCTTCTTCTGTTCCGCAAGAATTGCAAGATTTGATTAACGCTTACGGCGGCGCCATTCCGCAAACCTTCGGCGTTCCGGTTGAAGAAATCGTCCGCGGTATCAAATCCGGTGTTCGCAAAGTCAATGTAGACACTGACTGCCGCATGGCCATCACCGGCGCAATCCGCAAGCTGTTTGCTGAGAATCCAAAAGAATTTGACCCGCGCAAATACTTGAAGCCGGCAATTGAAGAAATGCAGAAAGTCTGCGAAGCCCGCTATATTTCCTTTGGTGCTGCCGGCCATGCCGACAAAATCAAGGCTATTCCGTTGTCTGTTATGGCTAAACGCTACGCTGACGGCGAAATTTAAGAAATATATTGTTTTGCCGGACTGGCAGGAAAAGCAGAAAAAGGAGCCTTCGGGTTCCTTTTTTTGTCGGCGGATGTCAAAACAAAAGGCTGCCCGATGGCGGCCTTTAAAATTTTAAAAATTTTTGTCTAGACAGCCGGCAAAAAATATGATAAGATACTGATGTTGTTTTATTAAAAAGATATTATTAATCCGTCCGGCCTTGCGGCAGGACACAAATATTAAAATTATGAAGAATAAATTTTATTTTGGTGTGTTAGCAATTGTAATCGTAATTTTTGGTGCTGTTGTAACGATGGTTATTAATCAACGGGAAAATAAAAAGGCGTTTGCAAACAGGCACTTCTATGATGTTGAGGAAATCAAACAAGATACGGTTGTCCGTTTTGCTTTCAAAGATACCATGGAGTTTATCTGCCGTATATATCCTCTGGAAACTATGACCATATGGGAGACAAACAAAAAGGACGAACCTTATATTGTTTCTTACCCGAAGAGAAGTGCTGTTGTCGCCTTAGACAGCGACTGGGGAATTTTTGAAAATAATGACATGCTGATGGCTGTTGTTCTAGACCGTAAGGTTTATGATGATAAAGAACTGGCAGCCATTGAAAACAGTGTTAAGACATTATTGGAAAAATACAAAAGCCTTAAGATTGACTTTCCTGAAAAAATTACGAATGCCGAATTCCGCCAAAAAGTGTTAAGTACTAGCTATGCCGATTTAATGGACAGAGCCGGTTACAGTTTCATTGCTGAAATGGTAGAATTTGAATATAGCTGGTACACCCGATGATGTATCGAAAAAAAACAAAAGGCTGCCCGATGGCGGCCTTTAAAATTTTAAAAATTTTTGTCTAGACAGCCGGCAAAAAATATGATAAGATATTGATGTTGTTTTATTAAAAAGATATTATTAATCCGTCCTGCCGCAAGGCCGGACACAAATACTAAAATTATGAAGAATAAAAAATTTTATTTTGGAGCGTTAGCAATTGTAATCGTAATTTTTGGTGCTGTTATAGCCGTCAATAATCATCGGTATCATAAAAATTTGTTGATGAAACAAACGTTTTATGATCTGGCAGCCACAAAACAAGATACGGTTGTCCATTTTGCTTTTAAAGATACTTCGGAGTTTCTCTGCCGGATATATCCTCTGTCAATCATGACTGTCTGGAGAACAAGTGATGAAAACAGACCTTATATAGTTGCTTATCCGGAAGGAGCGACCATCGTTGCACTGAACGTTGATTGGGGAATTTTTGAGAGCAATGGCTTGCTGACATCGGTTATCGTCGATAATAATTATAAAGATAAAGAACTGGCAGCCATTGAAAACAGTGTTAAGGCCTTAATGAAAGAATACAAAAGTCTTAAGGTTGATTTTCCTGAATTAATGGCAGATGCTGACGATCGGCAAAACATTTTAAGTGGAACCTATGCCGATTTGATGGACAAGGCCGGCTATGATTATATCGCCGAATTAGCACAGGCCGTGCATGACTGGTACGCCCGATGATATATCGAAAAAAACAAAAAAGATTTGAGTCGTCCTGCTCAAATCTTTTTTTCTGGACAAATAGTCAAAAATGAGGTATGGTAAACGCCAATTTAAAATTTTTGTGTTATGAAAAAAATTATTTTGTTTTTATTTATGGCCGTGAGTTGTGAACTTGTTTCTTGCACCAATCCTCAGACACCGCAGGCCGTCCGGCTTGACCGATTGTTTGAAGAACGCGATTTTCGCTTTTTTGAGCTGTTGGAAGATGAAAAGATTGTCACAACCGACATCAGCCTCCGGCGCGGACAAACCACCATTTTTTGGCGCAGCAACCTGCAAAGGGAGTTTGTTTTTATGGTCAACGAGGCCTGTGAACTGGAACAATGCGGCAAAGACAACTGCATTGTCATCAGCACAGCTACCGGAAATGCCATCGGTTTTGCTTTCCTTCTGCCTGATGAAATGGATAATGCAGATAAAAAATATGCTCATTATCTGCGGTTGCCATGGAAGGAATATCACCTGCAAGAAGCGGTCGAATCTCCGGTTTATGAATGATTTTTGAGGCTTATCCCCGATTTAAACATCTGTTTAAACGGGGATTTTTTTGTTTTTAAAAAATAGGCTGGATTTTTAAGCCAAATGTGCTACAACCAAAATCCTTACTTTTATTATAATGCCTATTATTAAATTAAAATACTATGACAAACATTAAATTGATTTCTCATATCTTAAGCGTGACGTTGCTGTTTGGGTCGTGTTCTGTTTGCAAAAAGCAAAACGATTACAGTTATATCATCCGGAGAGCCCCCAAAAAGGACCGGGTCATATACTATCCTTTTGTCACAGACGATAAAATCTGTCAGATGGATACGACCGTTCGTAAAAAAAAGCTGCATATCGTCTGGCAGGCGGAAAAATCGGCTCAACGGTATTATATGCAGCTTCCGGCAAGCGCCCAGATTGTGGGAATGGATTCCGACTGGACCATGCTGCAGTTTCCCAATGACCGGATTCTTCTGGTCTGCTTCGGGTATTATTAGGTCTCCCGCTTCGGCGGAAAATGTAAAACCCGCTTGAACCATGAAAGGTTCAAACGGGTTTTTCTACGTATAGGAGGTCTTAAATATAATTATTTCTGCATATTATGCATATGCTCGCGGCCGGCTTCAATATCGTTGATATAATCGCCGATTTCCTGCTCGTGCTCGATTTCTTCATCCAAAATATGGCGGGACATATGGAAAGTGGCAAAATCTTTGCCAATCGTCATCTCGCAAATCTTCTGATAACGGGCAATCGCACAACGCTCGGCAACCAGATTCTGCTGCAAAAGTTTTTCCACATAATCATCGCTCGGGGCGTCATATTTACACTGTGCCGTTTTTTTCCAGTCGTCAGGATCCAAAAGCGGCGTACCGCCCAACTCAATAATGCGGGTTGCCAGTTTTTGCGCATGGTCAAGTTCTTCATGCGCATGTTCCATAAATTCGGCGGCAATATCTTTGCGCATCGGGCCGACGGCCACCTGAGCGCCCATCCAGTATTGATAATAAGCCAGCCATTCTTCGGCAAAAGCCACGTTCAAAATATTAATCAGCTCTTTGCGGTCAACGTTGCTGATTTGTTGAGCCATTTCACCCATCTTACTTCTCCCAAGTTAAAGTTAAAATCTTGTCATCGGCAGATATAACTATCGGATAATAAAAAACAAGTCTTGCTGAAAAAAATCTTTTTTGTGGATTTTATGATAGGAATAAAGTATTATTTAATAAATATCATAAGGAGAAAAAACATGGTCAAAATTGCCCCCAGTATCTTATCCGCAGACTTCGGCCGCCTGAGTGAAGAAATTGTTGCCTTGGAAAAAGCCGGTGCCGACCTGATACATTTAGACATTATGGACGGCAATTATGTGCCGAACCTGACCTTTGGCGCCGGTGTGGTCAAAGCCCTGCGCCCGCAAAGCAAACTGCCTTTTGACGTTCACCTTATGGTCAATAATCCCGATGAGATGATTCCCTGGTTTATTGCTGCCGGTGCCGATATTATCACCGTCCACGCCGAAGCCTGCCGCCATTTGGACAAGACCTTGTCTACCATCCGCTCCTATGGTCTCAAAGCCGGCGTATCGCTCAATCCGGCCACGCCGGAAAATGTCTTGGAATATGTGCTGGACAAGCTGGATCTGGTTTTGGTAATGTCTGTCAACCCCGGTTTTGGCGGGCAGAAATTTATAGAAAGCAGCCTGCAAAAAATTGCGCGGATTAAAGAAATGATTGCCGGAAAAGAGATTGAACTTGAAGTCGACGGTGGTATCAATCCTCTGACCGCCGCCCGCTGCATCAGTGCCGGAGCAGATATTCTGGTGGCCGGAACTTCGGTTTTTGCCGGCGGCGAATATGCGCGGAATATCGAGGCCTTAAGGTAATTTTAACCCGTTGGGCGTAAACTGTCGGCAAACCTCAGAAAGGGAGAAAAACGATGAAGTACACCGTCATGCTGATAGAAGATGAAGAATCTCTGGCCTTAATGCTGAAGTATAATCTGCAAAAAGAAGGCTACGAGGTCGTCCACGAAGCCCGCGGCAACAAAGCGCTGGCCGCCGTGGAAAAAATCCGCCCCTCTCTGATATTGCTTGACTGGATGCTGCCGGAAATCTCGGGTGTTGAAATCTGCAAACTGATTCGCAGCAATCCGGAAATCAAAAACATTCCCATTATTATGCTCACCGCCAAAGGCGAGGAAGAAGACAAAATCAAAGGTCTTTCCGCCGGTGCGGACGACTATGTGACAAAGCCGTTTTCCATTCCGGAACTTTTGGCGCGCGTCAAAACCAACCTGCGTCGGGCGCCGGAACCTCATCAGGAAAAAGAACTGATATATGAAGACATCCGCATGGATATGGCCGAGAAAAAGGTTTTTCGCGGCGAGAATTATATTCACCTCGGCCCGACGGAATTCCGCCTGCTGAAAACGCTGATGGAAGTGCCGGGTAAAGTTTTTTCCCGAGAATATCTGCTCAAAACCGTCTGGGGCGATAACGTCTATGTGGAATCCCGTACGGTGGATGTCCATATCCGCCGCCTGCGGAAATCCTTAAACGACTACGGACCTGACTATATCCGAACCGTCCGTGCCACAGGCTATTCCATCGACAAGTCTTTGGACGGCGACGAAGCCTAAAAATCCGCTTGCAAATTTTTTTGTTGCTTTATTACAGACATTCTTTTCCCGATTTGCATAAGAATATCTACTACTTATTGTGACTGAAATAAAGTTTTAACGTTGCAAATATATTATGAATTTGTTTTCTAATCTCAATCTGATTATCGCAATGAGAAACATTAGGTTCGATAATTAATGTAGATTTTTTCCACTTGTTATGCAAATAATAAGCTTGCTCCGGTAAACAATCACTGTCTTTGCCTCCGTGAAGAATAACGCCATGAATATTATTGGCATCAAGTTCGGCGAGGTGTTGTTCCCAAAAAATATCTTCAAAAAAATAATGATGTGTACTGTAATGAAGAAAAATTTTATTAGCCGTCAGGTTTTCTTGAGTTTCAGCCTCTAATGGAATATCAGTTTTGTTGGTTGCCAAAATATTAAAATAATGTGTCATCTTCGCACTGTAAAACAATGCTGTTTTTTCATTTTTAGAAAAAATTTTTTCATAAAATTGCTCATTCAATGGTCTGGAAGAAGTTAAACCATCACTAAATTCAGCCCATTGTTGCGGAAACCGTATTCTTGACTGTTCAAAAGTCCATAACTCATCTGTGTTTCGTCCTAAAAAAATTCCGCGTAAAATTAAGTGTAAACAATTTTGAGGATAGCTCAAAGCATACATTAATCCGAGTACTGTCCCCCATGAGCGACCAAAAATAATGCATTTACCTAATTTTTCTTTTTGCCGTATGGCTTCCATATCAGATATCAGGTGAAGCAGCGTATTAGCACGTAATTCACCTTTGGGGGTACTTAATCCGCAACCTCGTTGGTCAATTGTAAAAACACGATAGAATGTTAAATCGATTAATTCTAAAATACGAAAGTTAATCTTGCCACCGGGACCACCATGCAACATTAAAACCGGAATCCCGTCAGGATTACCGTATTCTCTGTAAGCAACAGTATGTATTTCATCAACTTTTATAAATTTTTGTAGATAGTTTTTAAACATAATGTTTTCAGATAACAGAAAATAAAAAAATGTAAACCACTTTCTTGACAATAAATACATTTAAATGTAAAGTCAGACCGTTTTTTTACAATTATTTACATTATTAACTTAAAAAATTATTAAAATGGAAGAAACAAGACCTCTCGGTACGCTGGATATATTCGGCACCGAATTTGAGAATCGTGACTATGTGTGCCAATGTTTGAAAAAAGTGTATCAGTCTTTTGGATATGATCCTTTACAAACACCGGCTATAGAATTTGCAGAAGTCTTTACAGGACATCATGGTGAGGGAGAAAAGCTTCTGTTTCATATTAAGGACGCTCAAGGTAAAGACCTTGTACTCCGCTACGATATGACAGTTCCTTTTGCTCGTTTTGCTGCTGATCATCCCGAACTTCCTCGGCCTATTAAGCGTTATCAAATGCAAATGGCATATCGTGATGATGCTGTTGATAAGGGACACTTTCGGGAATTTATGCAATGTGACGGTGATGTTATTGGATGTAAATCACTTACAGCTGATGCAGATGTAATTAATTTGGCCGTTGCAGGGTTAAAAGCAGTTGGGTTTACGGACTTTACCATCCGCATAAACCACCGTGATATCATCAAGGGAATTGCAGAAGAGCTTGGCTATAAAAGCAAAGAAGATATTCTTCGAATCCAACGGGCTCTTGATTGTGCAGATAAATTCGGAAAAGCACAAGCTTCTGTTGATGATTTTACACAAAAGCTTACTGATCGAAATTTTAGTCCGGTTGAAATTGAGAAAATTAACGCTCTTGTGTTTGATAATTTTAGCTTTGAAAAACCAGAAGGATTATTAAAACGTACAAACAATAATTCTTCAGTTTATCATGGGCTCAAAGAACTACAGGAAATTGTTAGTTATCTTCCTCGTGAAGCTCTTCATCATTGCGTATTAGATCTTACTTTAGCGCGTGGAGCAGATTATTATACCGGTTTTATTCTTGAAGGTGTAATTCCAAATTCAGGAGTAGGAGCTGTACTTGGAGGTGGGCGCTATGATAATCTAGTTCGGAATTGTGGAGGGAATGATATTGGCTGTGTTGGGATGGCATTTGGTTTAGATCGTATCTGTGTAGCTATGGCTGATGCGGATATGTATCCGAAACTTCTTTATTCCAAAGTATTGATAGGAACATCTAAACGTCCAGCCTCTCGTCAAATGTTTGAAAAAGCCAATACCCTTCGTGCTAATGGTATTAACTGCGATTTAAGTTTTGACTTTTTCGAATATGATGAAGCTGTACAATATGCAAAGTCTCGACATTTTAGTGGTATTATTTGGGATGAGGAGTATACTTCATTGTATGATACCCCAGATTATTGTGATAAAGTTCTTAAGATATGGAACGGAAAATAATAAAAAAAGGCTCAATTGAGCCTTTTTTTATTAGAATATTGTAGAAATCCAGTTCTTTATTCTATAATCGGTAGATTTGTTGGAAGATAAATTGTAAAGGTTGTTCCGTTATAAGAGGTGGATGTCACCGTCAGATTTCCGCGGTGCCGGATGACAATCTGCTTCACAATGGATAGCCCGAGCCCCGTGCCGCGAATATTCTGGTCTTTATGCTCCTGCATACGATAAAATTTTTCGGTCAGGCGCATAAGGTCTTCCGGCCCGATTTTCGGCCCCTTGTTGTTGATGGCAATTGCCAAAGCTTCGCCCTCGGCAACTTTATAACTTTTCGACGGCGGAATAGCACTGGTTTTTTCCACGCTGATGCTGATCTTGCTGTCATTGGCGCCGTATTTGATGGCATTGTCGGTCAGATTCTGAATAACCTGCTTGATTTGCGCGCGGTCGCCGTTAATCTCGGGAATATTGCGCCCGAACTTGATTTTAATGCTCATGTTGCGGTTTTCCGCCCGCAAAGACAACGCCTGTGAAACTTCTTCCACCACGTCAATAATGTCCACATCGCCCTCGGGCAGGCTGTCCTGCTTCATCTCGATTTTAGAAAGCGACAACAGGTTTTCAATCAGCGAAGACATATATTCTGCCTGCTCCTGCATAATCTTCAAAAACGATTCGCGGGCGGCTTCGTCATCTTTGGCAGAAGTCTGCAATGTTTCGATAAATCCGGAAATAATAGCCAGCGGCGTACGCAGCTCATGGCTGGCATTCGCCACAAAATCAGACTGCATTTTTTCAATCTTCATGGCTTTTGTCATGTCATAAATGGAAATAACGGCCACGGCGCGCCCCTTGGAAAGCCACGGCAGCTGCTTGATATGGGCATAAAGCTTGCGGCTTGCCGGCTTTTCTACATAAAAAATCAGGTTTTCCGATTTGCTTTCTTTTTTCAGCACCTTGGAAACGGCATTAATAAAATTGTTTGAAGCAAAAAGGCTGTCCACGTTTTTGTCCGTGATATTCTCACCAAAAAACGAACGGGCGGAAAGATTGGCACCCAGAATGTTTCCGGCACGGTCAATCATCACAATCGGGTCGGGCAGGCTGTCCAGAACGGCGGTATCGGAAATGGTTTGGGCTTCCAGCATGTCGGTTTTGTGCGCCCAGAAACTGTGCATGGCGTTAAGCGTGCTGACAATGTCATGCGTGTCTTTTTCTGAGAGCTTGAGCGCTTTCTCGTCAAAATCGCTGCCGTTTGAGAGCTTGGAAATATACTTTCTGATCTGCTGCATTTCATAAGTAATCGGAAACAGCATGACAATGTTAAAAATCACCACGGCCGCCAGCGAGAGCACGGCCAAAAGCGGCGAGATCAGCCTGAACAGAACCAGCGTCATAAAAACCAGAGCCGTCGGCATGGAAAGAAACAAAATTCTGGCGGCAAATTTTGTATCTTTTTCAATCGGGAAGATATTCCTGACAAAGTTAAACATTTGTTTCTTTGCACCTCTTCGGCAAAAATCAATTAAAATGCTGGACTAGAGTTGTAAATATTGTATATTACAATAAGTTTAAATAGATTTAATTTGCGGACTATGAAAGAGAAAAAAGAACCGACTGTCACGCCGATGATGGCGCAGTATCAGGAGATAAAATCCCAGCATCGGGATTATCTTCTTTTTTATCGCATGGGCGATTTTTATGAACTTTTTTTTGATGATGCCGTAACGGCTTCCAAAGCGCTGGACATTACCCTGACCAAACGCGGCAAGTTTGAGGACAATGACATTCCGATGTGCGGCGTGCCTTTTCATGCTTATGAAAGCTACCTGTCGCGGCTGATAAAACAAGGCTATAAAGTGGCAATCTGCGAGCAGACCGAAGACCCGAAAGCGGCCAAAGCGCGCGGCGCCAAGTCAGTCGTCAGACGCGAGGTCATCCGTCTGGTCACGCCGGGGACTTTGACGGAAGACAATCTCTTGGACTCCAAACGCAACAACTTTTTGCTCTGCATTGCCAAACAGGCCGGCTGCCTCGGGCTGTCATGGCTTGATATTTCAACCGGACAGTTCTTTACGCAGGAACTCGGCCTCAAAGACAAAAAAGAAGAAAGCCTGCTTGGCAATGTCTTGTCCCGCCTCAATCCGGTCGAGATTCTGGTGTCGGACAGTTATTTGCAAAATCCCGAGATTTTTGCGCTTTTGAATGAATATAAAGAAAAGCTGACGGTTTTGCCGCAGGCGCGCTTTAACAGCGAAAACGCCAAACTCCGGCTTGAAAAGGTTTTTCATGTTGACACGCTCGATGCCTTCGGCAGCTTTAGCCGTTGCGAAACCGCAGCCGCCGGCGTTTTGCTCGATTATCTGGAAAACACGCAAAAAGGCCAGATGCCGGTGATTGAAAAACCGGTCAAAATTTGTGAAAGCAACGTTGTCGAGATTGACGGCGCCACCCGCCGCAGTCTGGAATTGCTCGATACGGTCGGCGGGGACAAAAGCACGTCGCTGCTGGCGGTGATTGACCGTACGGTCACAGGTATCGGCGGGCGTTTGCTGGCCTCGCGCGTTGCCGCGCCGCTGGTGGATATTGCCGAAATCAACAGCCGTCTGGATGTCGTGTCATTTTTTATTGACTATCCGCAAATTCGTCAGAATTTAAGGGAGCTGCTGCGTGCCTGTCCGGACATTGAGCGTTCTGTTTCCCGCCTGAGCCTCGGCCGCGGCGGCCCGCGTGATTTGGACAATATCCGGATTGCGCTGGAGAATATACCGGCTTTGCGCAATCTGCTTTATGCTTATCAAAAAGCCGAAAGCGCGGCGGAGTTGCGCCGCATGCCGGAAGCTCTGGAAAAAATCATCGGCGGCCTCGGCAATCATAATAATCTGGTTGACGATTTGAAGCGGGCTTTGGATGACGACCTGCCTTTGCTGGCGCGTGACGGCGGCTTTATCCGGAGCGGCTATTGTCCGGCTTTGGATGAAATCCGTACCTTAAAAGACGACAGCCATAAAGTTTTGCTTGAGCTTCAGGGCAAGTATATTGAAAAGACCGGCATTGCCCAGATGAAAATAAAATACAATAACGTCATCGGCTATTTTATTGAAGTCCCGACCAAATTTGCAACGGAAATGCTGGAAAATCCGGACTTTATTCACCGCCAGTCGGTATTAAACGCCGCCCGTTTTACCACGGTGGAACTGACCGAGCTGGAAAACAAAATCCGCGGTGCCGCCGAAAAAGCCGTCGCCATGGAAATTGAGCTCTATAACAAGATGGTTCATGACGTTATTGTCTATTCCGAGATGATTTTGAAAACCGCCCGCGCGATGGCCGAACTTGACGTCGGCGCAGCGCTGGCCGATCTTGCGGTAGAAAAAAACTACTGCCGTCCGCTGGTCGACGACAGTCTGGATTTTGACGTTGTTGGCGGTCGTCATCCGGTTGTGGAATATTCCATTTCCAAAGAGAGAAGCGGCGCCTTTGTCGGCAATGACTGCCGCCTGAACGAGAACAACCGCCTGTGGCTGATAACGGGACCGAACATGGCCGGTAAATCAACTTTTCTGCGCCAAAATGCCATTATCGCCATCATGGCGCAAATGGGCGCGTATGTTCCGGCCGATTCGGCACATATCGGCGTGATTGATAAAATCTTTTCACGCGTCGGCGCTTCGGATGATCTGGCACGCGGCCGCTCGACTTTTATGGTCGAAATGGTTGAAACCGCCGGCATTTTGAATCAGGCGACGGAACGCTCTTTTGTGATTTTGGATGAAATCGGACGCGGTACGGCAACCTTTGACGGTTTGTCAATTGCCTGGGCCGTGGTAGAAAACCTGCATGAAGTCAATAAATGCCGCGCCTTGTTTGCCACCCATTATCACGAGTTGACATCGCTGGTCGGCAAATTGCCGAAGATGAGCCTGCATTGCATGAAGATTAAGGAGTTTAATGAAGACGTTATCTTTTTGCACGAGGTCATTGACGGAGCGGCCGACCGCTCATACGGTATTCACGTTGCCAAACTGGCCGGCCTGCCGAAAGCCGTGGTAAAACGGGCGGAGCAGGTGCTTGGTTCTCTGGAAGATTCCGGCAAAAGCCGCAGCATTACCAAAATGGTGGACGATCTGCCGCTGTTCTCAACGGTCAGGGAAGCCGAGCCGGAACCGTCTCAAACCTCTCCGGCGCTTGAGGCATTAAAGGCTGTTAATCCGGATGACCTGACCCCGCGCGAGGCTCTGGAAAAACTGTATGATTTAAGAAATCTGCTGTAAAAGCCTTTTCTCGGCAAACGGATAAATATTGACAAAAATTAAGGAGCTGTTACATTAAGGACAGTAAACTATTATTCTATTGTATAATTTAAAAAACATATTTTTATGAAGACAGAAGAAAACATTGTTTGGTATTCAGATTTTTTGACCCGAAAAGGTCAGAAGCCGGTCCACCTTTATCATTTTGAAAACGGTTGGCCGATGCGGCAGGTTGTTGACGGTATTTATGTGACACCGGAAGTTTACCTGCGAAAATACCCGCAGTTTGGCGAGAAGCTGACTCTTCAGGAAGCACAGGAATTATGTGCCCGTAATCAGGCCAAATTCCCGTCACGCTACGAGGTGCTGATGTTTGCGCTGATGATGAATAACGTTAAAGCCGCATTGACCAATATCGGAGTGTATTCTTTTCCTTTTTCCGGAGAGAATATTTTTTCGGATTGTTGGACACGGGAAAATATCAAACAAGACGGCACGGACAAAAAGTATTTGCTTTTGTTTGGCTGCGACGGAAACAAAACATTTCCGGAGGTTAAGCTTTTTGGCAACAAACTGGCACTTGTCGGAAAAAGCAACCTGTATGAACGGACGTATGAAAACTGGCTGACCTGTATGTTGGTCCTGCTGGCCGGAAACGGTACTTCAAATCTGTTGATAACCAGCAGTGATGAATTGTTTTTGCAGTATAACAAAAATCTCTCGTTTATCGGGACTTGTAAAAATGCCGTGTTTGATGACATTTTTGTTTGTGATACCGGCGTTTTTCAATATCATGATGAACAAATGCATTGCCTTCTAACGCTGAATCCGGAAATTGCCTCAGGCAATAACAGAAATTACGGTTATGAGGAGTGGGCAGATGAGTTCAAAAAGCAAAACAATGATACGGAATTGAGTTTTCAATGGTGCCGATATGAGTGGTGTGATCATCATGAACAGGAGTGTACGGAAAAAATTCCGCTGCATTATGTAAAAAATGAACAAGGGCTGTTTGTCCGTCAGTCTTAACAATAAACATAAAAAATCCCCGCATCGGAAAAATGCGGGAATTTTTTTTTGAGCTTATCCGGAGGCCGGCAGATTGTTGCATACTTTATTAAGCATATCTGTTTTTCCACACCTAACCGTTGCCCCGTTTTTGAGCCAGCGTTTTTGCAAAGTTTAGCAGGTCACGTTCTCGGCTTTGAGATGCCGGCGGAGTCTTTGAAGATGTTTGCTTCTCATTCAAGCCTCGGTGCTGTCTAATAATCTCTGAAAGGCTCCGGCGCGGTGCTTCTGCTTTTGAACTTGGCTCCTGTGTAGCCTCGGGCTTCATTTGCTCGTACGTGTTTTTTTCATGCGGGGAACTTTCCCGATTTTGCTCTTCAATCGGTATTCCTTGGAACACTTTTTCAAAGGACGTGCCGTTGGTAGAAGTGTCTTCATATTTTAACAGTCCGCTTTCATCACGGAAGAATTTTCCGTGAAAGCGAGAGGCATACATATTGTCATTATTCAGCTTAATGCCGTCATCGGCCATTCTTCCAATCGGGAGAGCTTCGTTTGGTTTAAGATTTTTTAAGGCCTCTTGGATTTTTTCGTCTGCCAAATCAATTGTCTGGTTTCCAACATGCATAAGCGGCAGATTTTCTTCATCAATATTTATGATTTCGCCACGCGTGGTTTTTTCATGCGGAGAGCTTTCCCGATTTTGCTCATTTTGCAAACGCTGCTGAATAGCGTTTTCGGCTTTGCTGAGGTTCTCAAGTCTGTTGACGACTTTTTTCTTCTCATAACCGGCCATCATGGCTTCGGCTCTGCTGTTATCATTAGGATACCCGAGAACATTAAGAAACGGATCCTCTATGTCATCAGCCTTATATACCGGATTTTCGGCAGATGCGTTTGCGTAATAATGCGGATTATCCTTGCTTGTCCATGTATTGCGATAAAAAATCCGCCCGTGGTCGCCAATCTGATGGTCGCCGTGAATGGCTCCCTGCTGGTTAAGATTGTTGTTTTCCAGAATATAATTTAAGTCATTGGCAATTTTTGCAAATTCTTCATCGTTGTTAGGATAAATTGTAAAAGCTTTTCCATATTGGTTGTTGCTTTTATCATAAAATCCGTTCTTTTGCACATTAACCATATTAAACGTCTTAAAAGTAATGTCATGGTCACGTAAATATGGAATCACGACAGAAGAAACTTTTTGCCAGTCTTTATCATTGTCTGCATGGAGGTGAAATTTCCATCCATAGGCTTCATCTCCGACATACGGGTTATCAAGAGAATGGCGTCCCGCCCAATAACGGCTATAAAAGTGCCAAGAGTCATACATGGCTCCAAAATATGTTTCGGGATTCTCCTCTCTGACCAGATATTTGTCCAGATTTTTCTTTTCTTCTTCGGTTAACATGGTGTTTCTCCTGTGCTTTTTTAAGATTCTGTCAAGGTTTTTCCCTTGTGCTCACAGTTTAGTATGTCAGAATTAGAAGCAATAGTCAATATAAAATGAAAATATGTGGCGGATTTTTGTCAAAACATCACAATGACAAAACACTTTGGAGCAATAAGATAAAATTTGTCGCTTTTCTCAAAAGGAACAAAAATGATGAATAATCAGTGTGTTGGTTGTTGGTATTATGATACCGTAAAATAAAATATTGAAAATATGATGTTTTTTCTTGTTGACATTAAAAATATATCCTGTATATTTCACCTGAATTTTAATCCTAAACTTTTTAGCAAAGAAGTGAGTTACAATGAATACATATGCAACAAAACCATCTGACATTGAAAGAAAATGGTATGTCGTTGATGCTCAAGGCGTTGTACTGGGAAGACTTTCTGCCGAAATCTCCAAGATTTTGCGCGGCAAACACAAACCTTCTTATGTTCCGAACCTTGACTGCGGTGACTACGTTGTCGTTATCAATGCAGACAAAGTAAAATTGACCGGCAAAAAGCTGACTAATAAAAAATATTTCAAACATACCGGTTATATCGGCGGCATCAAAGAAACCACACCGGCAAAAATCCTGTCCGGCCGTTTTCCTGAAAGAGTTATCCAAAAGGCCGTTGAACGCATGATTTCCCGCAACCCGCTGGGTCGTCAGCAAATGACCAAATTAAAAGTTTATGCCGGCAGCGAACATCCGCACACAGCTCAGAACCCGGTAGTTCTGGACATTGCCGCAATGAACCCGAAAAATAAAAGGAGCGCATTATAATGGCTGAAAAAATTGAATCTTTGCAAGATATTAAAAGCGCATCTAAAACCGAAGAAGTTAAGGTTCGCAAAGCAAACCGCGACAAACAGGGTCGTTCTTATGCCACAGGTAAAAGAAAAGACGCTGTTGCCCGCGTTTGGGTAAAACCGGGTAAAGGTGTTATCACCATCAATGACAAATCCATTGATACCTATTTTGCTCGTCCGGTATTGAAAATGATCATCAATCAGCCGTTTGTTGTCGCCAACCGCGAAAACGAATTCGATGTTGTCTGCACCGTAAAAGGCGGCGGCTTGTCTGGTCAGGCCGGTGCGATTAAACACGGTATTGCCAAAGCTTTGAACGAATATGAACCGGAATTGCGTTCAGTTCTGAAAAAAGCCGGCTTCCTGACACGTGATGATCGTGTTGTAGAACGTAAGAAATATGGTAAGGCCAAAGCCCGCCGTTCTTATCAGTTCAGCAAACGCTAGAGCTTATTTCTGCACAATACGAAAGAGGGGGGGTATACTCCCTCTTTTTTTGATGAATTATGATTTGAAGAACTTGTAATTTCAAATATTACCCCTATTATATTAAATGCAACAAGTAAGAGGAGATTAAAAATGAAAAATTTGAGTTTATTAATTGCCGCGGTTTCTTGTCTTGGCATGGCTTCAGTTGCTCAGGCCGGCTTTACCGGACCGTCTGCCGCCGAGAAGACGACTGTTTCTCAGGTCAAAGAAATGCCCGATGAAAGCGTTGTCATTTTGCAGGGCTTTATTGAAAGCAGTCTGGGTGATGAAAAATATATGTTCAAAGATGAAACCGGGTCCATTAAAATTGAAATTGATGATGACGACTGGAACGGCCTGAACGTCGGCCCGAATGACAAAATCCAGATTCAGGGCGAAGTTGATACCCATATGATGAAACCGACGGAAATTGAAGTTGAGGCAATTACGCTGGTAAAATAAGAATACAAAAAAAGGTCGGGCTTCCGGCCTTTTTTGTTCTGCAAAATATTGACAATTGCCAAATACCTGTTAAGCTGTCTTTCCAGTTATTAATTATTAAATTTAATTATCATGAGAAGAACAATTTTTAACGGGGAAGTCTTAAATCCTCAGTCAGGTTATGCCGGCCAGTCCGACGGGTATGTTTGCGCCAAAGAAGTCCGCTGGGACGGTGTTTATACTTTGAAAGTTATTGCAACGGATTATCTGAAGAATGAAGCCACTTTGGCCTTCTGCTCAGATACGCAGGCTGTCTGCAAAATCAAACTGCACCGCAACGAGGTATATACCAAAGGCGATTTATTGGATATCACCTATGCGGGGCTGAGTATTCAAAACGGCAATATCTATCTTAAACGCAATGCCGCCTGATAAGGTTTTACGCTCAAAAAAAGCACCTCTTTCGGGGTGCTTTTTGCTATTAAACCGCTTTCTGCAACAAACCTTCCGGTACAATCAGCGTTGCCTCGGTGGCAGAAAGCACGTCATCCAGAGAAAACAACGGATTAATCTCTTTCAGGAGCAGCCCCTGCGGTGTCACCTCAATCACGCAGCGTTCCGTCACAATCAGGTCGACCTCGCCTTGGGCCGTCAGCGGAATAGAACAGTTTTTCACGATTCGCGGCTTGCCTTTGTTGGTGTGCTCCATTGCAATAATCACCTTCTTTGCTCCCACGACAAGATCCATGGCACCGCCCATGCCGGGAACAAAAGCCCCCGGAATCATCCAGCTGGCCAGATTGCCGTGTTCGTCAACTTCCAAAGCGCCCAAAACAGTTGCGTCCACATGCCCGCCGCGCATAATGGCAAAAGACATTGCCGTATCAAAAAAGACAGCCCCCGGACGGGTCGTCACGGCCATGCCGCCGGCATTGGTAACAAGAGGATTGTCCGGTGCGCTCAAATCACGGTGCCCCACGCCGGTCATGCCGTTTTCAGATTGAAAAATCACATGCATATCATGCGGAATATAATTGGCAACTTCAGTCGGCAATCCGATTCCCAGCGTAATCACATCGCCTTCGTGCATTTCTTGGGCAATTCTCTTGGCAATAATCTCTCGGCATTGTTCTTTAGAAAGTTCCATATCGTCCTCACATTGCAATATAATCAATAAACAGCCCCGGAATGGTGACTTCTGCCGGATTCAGCGGCTCTTCGCACAATTCTTCGGCTTCCAGAATAACCGTTTCGGCCGCCGTTGCCATAACGGTGTTAAAGTTGCGGGTCGTTCCGTCCAAAAAGGCATTGCCGAACTTGTCGGCTTTAGTGGCATAAATAATAGCCACATCGGCTTTCAGCGGTTTTTCCAGCAAATATTTCCGTCCGTCAATTTCAAGCGTTTCTTTGCCTTCTTCAACAACGGTGCCAATGCCTGTCGGCGTCAAAAAGCCGCCCAGTCCGGCACCGGCGGAACGGATTCTCTCCACCAGCGTTCCCATCGGAACCAGCTGAACCTCCAGCTCGCCGGCGTTCATCTGCCGTCCGGTTTCCGGATTGGTGCCGATATGGGTAACAATGGCTTTTTTAACCAGCTTGTTGACAATCAGCTTGCCGCGGTCGTGTTCGGGATAAGACGTGTCATTGGCAATCAGGGTCAGATTGCCGGTTTTGTTCTTTATCAGTTCATCAATAAGTTTTGTCGGTGTGCCGCAGCGCAAAAAACCGCCGATCATAAGCGATGAGTTGCTTTTTACCAGCTTTGCGGCATCAGAAACAGAGATTATTTTTTTCACGAAATTCTCAAATATTGTTAATCACATCGGCAGAAACATACACTATTTTTTTGCAAAAGTCACTAACTTTAAATCCGATTCTCCGAATAAAGACAATACATTGCCACACTATAGGCTTGACGTCCAATGCAATGGATATTATATTAATGCCGGAAGGAAAATCATAATGGCAACACCTAAAAAAAGCTTGTTTAATATCGGTTATAAAATCAGGGCTTTCCGCGAGGCCAATAACCTGACGCAGGAACAATTGGCGGCATTGATGAATTGTAACTTTAAGACGGTCGGAAATCTGGAAAACGACCGTACGGTGCCGGATTTGAAGCAGATTATCAACTTGTGCGATGTCTTAAAAATCAGCATGGATGAGCTTTTTGCCGATGTCCTGCATAAAGCGGAACACTCTGCCGAAGCCGCGGATGATGAAAATGCCGCGCCTTTTGCCAGCCGGAAAATTGCCGGTATTTCTCCGGAACAGCTGCAAAAAATAGAAACGCTGAGCCTGAAATTGCGCAACCTGAATGAAAAAGAATTAAGCATCACGGATTCTTTAATCGATTCGCTTCTCCAAAATCGCTAAATTTTTAACTTTTTCGTAATAAATTATCCTCAAAAAGCAAAAAAAATTTGTGACAAAAAAAGCCAATAAAACCGCCCTTCTCGACAGGATAAGTCATAATATGTTATGTATAATTTGTTGCTATAAAATTAAAAATCAGGATAATGTATTGCCATTTAAAAAATTTCAATTATATTGCATATATCTCGATAGTTGTATTAGAGATACGTAGTTTTTTTTATATTGAAAAATTTACATTTAAGAGGAAATTAATATGAGTTTAACAAATAAATTAGGCAGAACAGTTTCTTATTCTGTCTTGTTGGCCGGAGTTCTGGCTGCAGGAAGCGCTTTGGCCGCAGATCCTGAAGGGTCAAAAGGAAATCCGTTGACCAAACTGGAAAGCACCGTAGATTTAAATAGCGATAAATACTTCAAAGGCGATGTCGTTCTGGATAACAGCGAAGGCGGGCAGCAAAATGTCACCGTTTCCGGAAATGGTAGTCTGAATGTTATGGAAGGAAGCAACGTTACTATTTCCGGCACTCATAAAGTCGGTGAGGAAGAAGCCCGTAACAGCATTAACGGATATCCTTCAGGTGGAGAAACTCCCTCGGAAAGCGGTATCGTTTTTGAAAAAGGCATAGGTAATGTAAAAATTACTGACGGTGGTTCTATTGAATTTGATACGGTAGAAATCAACGGCGGTAACTTTGAGATCAGCGGCAAAGGCGAAGCATTAAAAACTGCAGAAGGTCAGGAATGGCGTAAAGGTTCTTTGATTGGTGCCGAAAGCTCTTTAACAATGACTGATGGTAATGTCAGCCTGTCTGACGGCGCTGTTATCACTGCCGGAAAAATTAATATGACCGGTGGCGAAATCAACCTGAACGGCGGCGATTCTGTTTTGCGTGCTCATAATACAAACTCTGACAACGATAACAAAATCATTGTTTCAAATGCAAAAATCAACGTTACCGGTAAAAACTATATTGCAGCTGATGACGGTGTTGAATTGAATGCCGGCGGCGAACTGAATTTGAAAGATGCCGTACTTGACTTGGTTAAGAATATGCCGTCTTCAAAAGAAGAAACGTTAACAGCCGCAACTTTTACTAACTTGGCAGGCCTTATCACGGCTGACAACTCCACCGTCAACGGCGATATTTCACAAAATGGCAGCTCAGTTGTACAGTCCGCCATTAGTGGATTGGAGGAAGGTGCCACTGACGAAGAAAAACTGGCTGCCGCTTTAAAAGTAGCTCCGAAGACTGACTTTAGCGGTGACAACACTGTCAATGGTACCATCTCTAATACACAGGGTATTATCAATGTTAACAACGGCACTTTAACTGTAAATGCCGGTGATGAAGATACAGGTATTACAAATAATGGATACAGCATTATCTCTGTTGCTGACGGAGCAACCTTGAAAGCTGATGAAATTACTAACAATGCCAATGGCTACGTCAACGTTGCGGGAACAATTGACGGTACAATTACCAATTCAGGTACTGTTACTGCAGCCGGTTCTAATGCTCACATCAGCCAATTGAATGGTGGCGAGTTAAATATCAGTGCCAACACTTCTTCTTCCAAACTTTTTAGCACAGAAGAAAGCAAAACATCGGATGTTGATCTGGTTTATGTTTCTTCAGGAAATGAATTTACGCTTGATAATGAGAATTTCAGGGCTGAAAAGTATGTTACTTATGGAAAGTTGGCTTTGGCTCAGAATGTTGAGGGTGTTGCCAAAATCGGCAACGGCGGTACAATTGATCTCGGCAGCAATACTTTGACAGGTGATGTTGCCGCTTGGAATAACTCTGCTCTTGCATTTAATGTTGATCAAACAGCCGATACAGAGAGCAGTAGAGAACAAGCCGGTGGCAAAATTAAAGGTAATCTTAAGATTCATCAAAATGAAGGCGAGACGCTGACAATCAAACCGACCATCGCACTGGGTGTTGAAAACGGTACATACGATTATGCATCAAGTGTTGAGAATGGTGAAAAAAATGACTTTGAGTCATTAACACTCAGCCAGGACAACATGCTCTATGATGTTGCCTTTGCAGATGACGCCAAACAAACCTTAAACATTGAGAAAAAAGACTCTTCTGCTGTTAGCAACGAAGTTGCAGTTGCCGGTGGTAACGCCAACGACGCTTCTCTGATTAACGCCTGGGTCGGCGGCGACGCTCGTGCTTTCAAAGCTGGTTCAGCTGCAGAAGACATGGCTAACCACCTGAACACTCTGGCTCAGTCCAACCCGAAAGCCGCTGTTGCAGCTGCTCAGGCTTTGGCTCCCGAGGCTAATCCGGTTGTAAACACTCAGGTTACCGAAAATGCCCGCCAGATTTTCAACGTTGCCGGTTCTCGTTTGGACGGTGCAACCCGCGGCATGGCTTCCGGTGACAGCATGATTAAAAAGGCCGGAATGTGGGTACAAGGTTTGTTCAACAAATCCAAACTCGACAAACATAACGGTTTTGACGTAGATTCTGAAGGTATCGCATTCGGTGCCGACGGTTATGTCAATGAAAATGTTAAACTCGGTGCTGGTTATGCTTATACTGAATCTGATATTGACTCTGTCGGCCGCAAAACCGATGCCGATACCAATACCGAATTTGTTTATGGCGAATACAATGCTCCTTCTTACTATGTAAATGCAGTAGCTTCTTACAGCAAAGGCGATTACAAAGAGAAGAAACACGTTGCCGGCAAACTGGTTCGTGCAAGCTACGATGTAGATTCTTTCGCACTCCAGACAATTTATGGCTACAAGATGGGCGATTTCTCTCCGGAAGCCGGATTGCGCTACATCAATGCCAAACAGGATGCTTATACCGATACAGCCGGTCAGCATGTCGGATCTAACAGCTCCGATACTTTGACGGCCATTTTGGGCGGCAGATATGCAAAAGACATCAAGGCCGGTGATTACACACTGCGTCCGGAAGTCAAGTTGGCCGCTACTTATGACCTGATGAGAGACAAAAACTCCACAGCCGTTACTTTGGCTAACGGAGCCGGCTATATGGTTCGTGGTGAAAATCTGAAGAGATTCGGTATTGAAGCCGGAGCCGGTCTGAGCATGGCTGTAAGCGATAACGTTAAAGTTGGTCTGAACTATGAAGGCCGCTTTAAGAAAGACTATACCGATCATACCGGTATCTTAGAAGCACGCTACAACTTCTAAGCACTATTATTATATTGCTCCAATTACGGCAAGGTTTTGGAAAAGCAGTCCCGAAACCTTGCTTTTTTTTATGCTTTTATTCCGTTGCCAAAAACAAAATCCTGTTATAAATTAAAAAACAGTCAAAACATAAAGTAAAAAAAATGCAGCAGTATCATTCTTATGAGGAAATTCTCGCCGTCTTGCGCCAAACGCCCAAAGGAGCGGCACGGGCAGAAATTTTGAATGTTGAAGCCAACAGAAAACTGGTCTTGAACAGCGGTGCCAACGTAACCCTGTTTTGCGGACAACCCGCCGCCGGCAAAAGCATGGAAGAAAAATTGCAAAATGTTTATGTCGGCCTGCTTGAACGCCAAAATGCCAAAAGCGGAAAACCGGAAGGCTTCGGCGGGCTGGGCGGCTTGTCGGAAAGAACAAACAAAGACGAGTTTTTTGCGCTTTCCCTGCCGCAGCAGGAAGAACTCATCGGCTTAAAAGATGATGTCGTTCTTGATGAGTTCAACTGTCCGGTCTTAACGGACGATATTGACATTATCCGCAAAAACAATGTTATGCGCGAAACTTATGAAGAAATGGGCAACCTCGGCATATATGACTTTGTACCGGACGCGGACAAACTGGAACTGGTGGACATGCCGGGGGGTAAGGACGATAATTATATTATCAATGTCTGGAACGGCGGCGGTCAGGTCTGGGCAGTCACGCCTTTTTGCCATATTTTGCATACGGATGAAGAATTGTTAAACCGCTTGTCGGAACAAAGCCTGCTGAACCGGCACGAAGCCAATTCCGAAGCCCGCCGCTTTCATAAAATGCCGCTGTTTGAGGCTCTGCCGCGCTGGGGCGGAAACCTTGGCGGAGAAAAGTCGGAAGACGGCCGCGACATGACATACGACTACCGTTATCCGCATGAATGGCTGGTCAGCTGGCGGATTGCCTCGGATTGTCTGGAGCATGACGCGCAACAAATGAAGGCCTTGGCGGCGGAGGTACAGTCCTCGGTCCGTCATCGCTTGGATTTTGAAAACGCGTTGCAGCGCATGGGACAAACGGCAGACTGGGCGGATAACGTCCTGAAACTTCCGTCCGGCACGGTCGCTCAAATGCAGAAAGCCGCCGGACAAATCCGGAATTTGCAACAAAACAGAGATAAGACAAATGCAGTATCAAGAATATGATTTAAATCACGCGCAGGGGATTCGGATTGCCGATGAAATCCGCTTAAACGGCCGGACCTTGCCGAAAGGGCATGAGCTGACCGCAGCCGATGTGGAAGACTTGAAGTTTATCGGGATCCGCCGGATTTTCGGAGCCAAAATGGATAAAAACGATTTGGCTTTTCAAACGGCGCTGGGAATTGTCGCCGCCAAACTGTGCGGGGAAAATACCGAATATTGCATAAATGACGACGGAACGGCAAAAATCATTGCCGCGGTTGACGGGATTTTTGAGTGCTCGGACGACCGTGTGGCAAAATTTAACCGTGCGGCCGGGTATTTTATTCTGAATACCATAAAAGTCTATCACCCTGTCAAAAAAGGCGAGGTCGTGGCCGAGCTTTATACCAACTATCCGGTACTCGGACAGCAGCAGGTCGACGAGGTTGTTTACCGCCTGTCCGGCAATACCGATATGCTGAAGGTTTCTGCCGTCCGCAGTCGCAAAATCGGTCTGCTTTATACAAAGATTTATCAGAATAAGGCGGAGGAAAAACATTTTACCAAAGTCGTGAAAAAGCTGATTAAAGAGTTTGGCGGGCAGGGGCTGGAATTTGTGCGGGAATATTCGGCGCGCCACGAGATTGAAGAAGTTGCCGATACGCTGGAACAGGCTTTTCGCGATGATAACGAGATTTTGTTTATTGTGCCGGCACAAAAGACAACCTGCGCCCAAGACGTGATTCCTTCGGCCTTGCGCAGCATTGCCGATGAGATTGTCAGCCATGAGGTGCCCAATGTCGGCGCTTCGGATTTGCTCATCGCCCATAAGCGCGGCCGCAAAATCATCAGCCTGCCGTATAATTATGACGAAGCCGATACCACTTTGATTCACCGCTACATTTTGCAGGCGGTGATTAGCGAAAAACTGCTGAGCTTTGATTTTTCTCATCCGCAGAATGTCTTTATCCCCGAGGGCGGAGAACTGTCTGACCAAGAGCGCGAAAAACTGATTTCAGGCAGCGCCGAACCGTTAAAGGCCGGAGAATCCCGCGTTGCGGCAGTCGTGCTGGCGGCAGGTCAGTCCAAACGGGCAGGGCAGAACAAGCTGATGGCTGAGCTGGAGGGCGAACCGCTGTTCATGAAAGCCGTTCATGCCGCCGTCAAATCAAAAGCCTCGCCGGTTTTTGTGATTACCGGCTACCGGCATGAGGAACTGGAAGAAGCGCTGGAAGATTTGGATGTGAATATCATTTATAATCCGGATTATATTTCGGGCGTAAAAACCTCAATCCGTCTGGGCGTAAAATCTGTTCCGGGGTTTTGCCGCGGGGTTTTGCTGATTCCGGCCGACATGCCGAATATTACCGATTCGTATCTGAATAAAATGATTAAGGCCTTGAGCGCGGAAGAAAAACCGCAGGTCTTGTTCAGCACGGTAAAGGGCATAAAGAAAAATCCGGTGCTGTGGAGCAGGGAATTGTACGACCGTGCCGATATTGCGCCGGAAGATACCGACTTGCGAACAGTCTTTATGGACGTGGCGGATTTTAGTAAAAATATTGAGGTCAAAAATCCCAAGGATTTGCTGGATATCACCTTCCCGAATGATATTGCGGAATTGCAAAAGAAATAAGGCTCAAACAAGTCCTCTGTTCAAAAATCCGCTTGCAAAAGTCACAGATTCGTTTAATATAACTCTCGCAATCCGGAGACGGATTGTGGTGTCTAGAAAACATCTCAAGTTTAGTTCCTCATTGTGGGGAGTGCCGGAAATAAGTGCGCTTGCGCAACGAATAACGGCGACTGTAACTTGACAGTTTTCTAGCTCCCCGCCTTTAATTTTAAAGGCGGTTTTGTTTTAACAAAATCAAGGAGCTAAAATAAATGTTATCAAGAAAATATAGAAAACACTGGCGTAAGAATTTTCGTACTTATTGCAATCAGGAATTAAACCGGATAATGACAGAGCGAGGCTTGACAAGTGCCGAGCTGTCTAATCATATAGATTTTCTGGAAGGACGAATAGAAAAGCTGAGAAGAAATACGGAGAGCCTGCGTATGGATGAATATGCCTACTTGTTCTCCTTTTTCGACAAGGTTTTTGAGATTAAATTGTCCGACGCCCGAACCTCTCCGTGGCAATAACCTGCACGGCAGGCGCGCGGCGATTTGTCAACGCCCTGCCCAGAGGATCGCGTTGCTCCGGCAGGGTTTATGATAGAGAAAGAGCTCTGAAGCACTGTTGTCCTCGGACTCTTTCTTTTGTCATTGCCGGACTCTTTTTATTTTTGTCATCCTCGGGCTTGACCCGAGGATCTATTTTTCAAAGCACATACTTTGTCACACATCCCACCGGAGCAACGCGGTCTCTGGAGCATATTGCTGATGACCCCGCCGCGCACCTGCCGTGCAGGTCATTGCCGGACTTGATCCGGCAATCCATCTCACAATCGGCACCTTGCCTGTTTCCTTATGGATTCTCGGGTCAAGCCCGAGAATGACAAATACTTCAAAGCACCATCTCCGCCGTGCACCTACCGTGCAGGTTCAAAGCACTCTCTCTATCACAAACCCCGCCATAGCATCGCGGTCCTCAAGGCACAAAGCTGACAACCGACCGGGTAAAGCACGTTTGCTTTGTTTACGATTTGTTGAAGAAGTTGTGTTAGTATGCTATATAATTAACATGTTAACGAGATAAGGAAAATATAAATGTCTGACAAAAGTTCTTTGGAAATGTACGATTCGCTGGTTCCGGTTGTCATTGAGCAAACAGCCCGCGGCGAACGCTCTTTTGATATTTTTTCACGCCTGCTGAAAGAAAGAATCATCTTTTTGAACGGCGAAGTCAATGACGACATGGCACCGTTAATCTGTGCCCAGCTGCTATTTTTGGAGTCAGAGAACCCGAAAAAAGATATTTATATGTACATCAATTCTCCGGGCGGCGTCATCACTTCCGGACTTGCGATTTATGACACCATGCAGTATATTACCTGCGACGTCAACACGCTGTGCATCGGACAAGCCTGCTCAATGGGATCTTTCCTGCTGGCCGGCGGTGCCAAAGGCAAAAGATTTTCGCTGCCGAACTCGCAGATTATGATCCATCAGCCGTCAGGCGGCGCCAAGGGACAGGCCGCGGATATTGAAATTCAGGCCAAACTGATTTTGGACATGCGCAAACGCTTGAACGCCATGTATGCCAAAAACACCGGCCAAAAGCTGGCAACTATTGAAAAGGCCATGGACAGAGATAACTTCATGACGCCGGAAGAAGCAAAGAAATTCGGCCTGATTGACCACATCGTTGCATCACGCGAAGAAATGAAATAAGAGGTTAAATATGACAGATAAAACCGATAATAATGAAGTATTGCATTGCTCGTTCTGCGGAAAATCCCAGAATGAAGTAAAGAAACTGATTGCCGGCCGCGGCGTGTATATCTGCGACGAATGCATTGAAGTCTGCATCAATATCGTGGCTGACGAAATGGCGGAAGAAAAAGCTGAAAAAGGCGAGATTACCTCTGCCGAAAATCTGCCGACCCCGTCAAAAATCAAAGAATTTCTTGACCAATACGTGATTGAGCAGGACGAAGCCAAAAAAGTGCTGGCCGTTGCCGTCTATAATCACTATAAACGGCTGAATTCGCAAAAAGCAAATAAAGACGTTGACATCTCAAAATCCAACGTGATTTTGATTGGCTCGACCGGAAGCGGCAAAACTTTGCTGGCGCAAACGCTGGCCAAGATTTTGGACGTGCCTTTTGCAATCTCGGACGCCACAACCTTGACCGAGGCCGGATACGTCGGCGAAGATGTCGAGAACATTATTTTGCGTCTGGTACAAGCCGCTAACTATGATATTGAAAAAGCGCAGCGCGGTATTGTCTATATTGACGAGATTGATAAAATCACCCGCAAAACCGACGGCCCGTCCATTACGCGTGACGTGTCGGGCGAGGGCGTACAGCAGGCTTTGCTGAAAATCATTGAAGGCACGGTTGCCAATGTTCCGCCGCAAGGGGGCAGAAAACATCCGCAGCAGGAATTTTTGCACGTTGATACGACGAATATCCTGTTTATCTGCGGCGGTGCTTTCGCCGGACTGGAAAAAATCGTCAGCCGCCGCGGCAAAGAAAGCTCTATCGGCTTTGGCGCCAAAGTCAGCGGACCGGATGAGCGCGGGATTGGCGAGATTATCAAAGACGTCCAACCGGAAGACTTGTTGAAATTCGGCTTGATTCCGGAATTTGTCGGTCGTCTGCCGGTCATTGCAACGTTGAATGACTTGAGCGAAGACGCTTTGGTTAAAGTTTTGACCGAGCCGAAGAATGCGCTGATTAAACAATATCAAACCCTGTTTGAAATGGAAGACGTCAAGCTGACCATTACAAAAGAGGCGTTAAAAGCCATTGCCAAAAAAGCAATTGAGCGCAAAACGGGTGCTCGCGGCCTGAGAGCCATTCTGGAAGAAAACCTGCTGGAATTGATGTATGAAATTCCGGACAAGAAAGAAGTGGCGGAAATTGTTATTGACGAGAAAGTCATTAATGACAAGAAACAGCCAAAGTTTGTTATGCATAAAGACAACAATAAGAAAAGCGCATAATAAAACAGCAAGATAACAAAAGCCCCCGAAAATTATTCTTTCGGGGGTTTTTTATAATAATTGAATGAAGTAAATTTATATTACCAGTCCCAAGCACTTCCGCTTTCATCTGAGCAATAGTATATCGAATATCCACTATAAGCACCACCACAGTAAACATTGGTTACAAAACTAAAGGTAGCGCCACATCTGCTGCGGGCGGTAGAACATGGATTGGCATTAGAGTTGCAAATAGGATGTGACGTATCATTGCAACAGAAACGATATCCGGTATAACAAAAATAATTTTCACAATTCCCTCCTCTGTTTTGGCCTGCGCCCGGATGCCATCCATTAGGACACTCATCTGTACTTCCGCCGCCTGAGCCGCTATCCGAACTGCTGCACCCGGAACCGCCGCATTGAGGATCACAAGATTGAATCGTTCCGTCTTTGCAGCAATCGCCATGACAGGTTGAATGGACGGAACACCAGTTTGATGAAGATGAGTTACAGCATGAAGAACATTTAGTGCAAGTGCCGCCGC
>CABUWG010000020.1 GCA_902495305.1 uncultured Pseudomonadota bacterium
AGAGACTGAGCGGTATAATAAGAAGACGGATTATCAATAGCAGAGTTTACCTTCTTGCCGGTAGACAGCCTTTCTTGAGTTTGATCCATCAAAGATTGAGTTTGTTGCAAGGACAGCAGGTTAGAACGCATGCTTGCAGTAAGTGAAATATCAGCCATTTTTTTTCTCCAATTCTTTGGAACACATAACGTGTTGGGTTAAAACCATGTGATTGTTATTCTAACAATACAAAGTTTAGTATATCACAAAATTCACTATCTTGCAAATTTAAAATGACTCGCAAGACAGCCGGCTATATTCTTTTATCCAAAAAATACAGTCATATAAAAAGGTTATATCAAAAAGATTAATTAAAACTTAAAGAGCGATTCAAACCGGTTTTTCGGTCTTTACGGGCCGTTTGGCAATCGCCGCGTCAATATAAGCTTTGATGTTTTTGCCAAAAGTTTGGCGGATATACTGGGTTAGCGACGACGGACGTTCCTGAAACGAATCGGCCTGAGCCTGTGCCTGTAACAATTGCTCCACATTCAGACGCTGCTCAATGTTGTTTCTTTCTTCTGCCGCATCAGGCGCGCCTCGTACCGAAGCCAGATTGTACAAGACATGCGCCGTGGCATAGTTTGGCGTGACTTTCACGCCGCCGGTCAGCATGTTTGCCAACATCATCATGGCATCCAAATTCCCCTGCCGGAGAGATTTTTGCAGATAATTAATGCTTTTGCCGTAGTTTTGCGGCGTTCCCTGACCGTCACGATACAACATTCCCGTCATCAGCTGCGCATCATCATAACCGGCGTCAGCCGAAGCTTTTAGCAAATCAAAAGCACGGGCGTAATCCTGCGGAACCACATGCCCTTTATAATAAGCATATCCGAGCATAAACTGCGCGGTCGGATTTCCGGCCTGAGCCGCAATCACAAAATAGTTGATTGCTTCTTTGCTGTCTTTCTGCACGCCGCTGCCTGCCAGATATAAAAAGGCCAGATTAACGGCAGCCTCGGTGTTTCCGAGCTGAACAGCCTTTTTGAAGAGTTCCGCCGCCATGGCAAAATCCTGCCCGACTCCGATGCCGCTGTAATACAGACTCGCCAGATTGTTAACGGCAATATTGTCGTTTTGCGCAGCCGCCAGCTTGTAATAATGAAAGGCTTTTTTCTGGTCGATTTTAATATCGTCTTCGCCATAAAGATAAATGTAGCCGAGCGCCATTTGAGAATTCAGATTTCCCGAGTCGGCTTCACGAGTGAGTTTTTGCAGCTTTGTTTCTTCCGGTTCTTTCTTTTCGGCAGTCTGAGCCTTGTCATCAGGCTTTTTTTCATCTCCGCCGAAGTTAAAAAATGAGAAAATACTGTTTTCTTTTGCATTGTCCTCTGCTGCCTGCGCCGAAAACGCCGGAACAGAAAGCAATACGGCCAAACTCAAACATATAATCTTTTTCATCTTTTTGCCTTTGTCAAACACACGCTAATATAAGCTTATACTATCAGTTAAAACTTTCTCAATTGTTAATCCTTAAATAAAAGGCGGCATATAAATATACCGCCCTTTGAAAAAATTTAAGAATAATAAAGACTGGCTTAGCCAAACAGCTGCAACACGGCCTGAGAAGCCTGAGAAGCCAGACTCAGAGAGTTGATGGCCAATTGCTGTCTGGTTTGCAGAGCCAGCATGTTTGCGCCTTCTTCGTTCATATCGGCCAATACCAGTTTGTCGGAACCTTCTTCCAATACGTTAATCAGATTGTCCGTAAAGTCTTCACGGGTTTGAACGATGGAGTAGTTGTTACCAAAGTCGCTGGCCATAGCGCGCAGCTCATTGATAGCATCTTCAATATAAGTGATTGTTTCATCAATATCTTTGTCCAGATTCCAACCGCCTTTTTCAATTTCTTCAAGGCCAAGACCTTTGGAGGAAGCGTCAACACCTTTGACTTCAATGGTAGAAGAACGGTCTTCGTTAAAGATAACTTTCAGGTCGTTTTCCTGCAACAAGTTAATACCTTTGTATCCGGAGTCTTTGGCAACCTGGTTAATCTGAGTCAAAATCTCATTGAACTGTGCAACATATTTGTTGCGTTGTTCAATAGCGTCTTCATCAGAAGCTCTGGTTTCAATCTTACCATCCAATCCTTGCAAAACTTTAGATTCGGGAATTACTGTCGCGATACCGATTTCAATTCCGGCCTCATCGGCTGCTTCACTGGCTTTAATAACCAGTTTATTGGTTGTAGGATCAAGTTCTGCTTTTAATACTGCGGAATTATTTGCACCATCCAACTGTTCCTGATAAGCGTTCAGTTTATCAATAACGTCTTGAACCGTATCAGTCTCAGATATTGTAATTGTCTCAATATTTGTGTCTTGTGTTAAGGTGTTTGCCGTCGGACCAGCTGTAATAGTGCCTGATGTCGATGTAATTACAGGTTTGGAATAACCAGTTACCATAACCGATTGTCCATCATTAGAAGTGACGGTCAAAGCAGCTGCAGCCAAGTCAATAGTAAATTTACCATCGCCAAACTTTGCATCAAAAGCAGCTTGAATACTTTCTTTTGTGATTTTTGTTTTGCTACCATCAATATCTAACTCTTGCGTAACATCAACGGTCTCAGCTTTGCCGTCTACCATAACGTTAATGCTGAAAGTAGCGCTTCCTTTAGCGGTAGATCCTGCAAAAGCAGTATCAATACCGGTCATCGTGACTTTTGTCGTTGATTTATCTGCCCGAATATCAACATAAATGTTACCTTCACCAACCAGCTGATCAGCTTTCAAATCACGGGTCGAGGTGACTTTTGTTTTCATGTTGTTGGCAATATCGCGAGCCGAGTTGGCAACAGATTTTGCCTGCTGGGTGAAAGCCGTAATCGTTTCAATACCTTCATTGGCAGCCTTCAGGGTCTGCACGCCTTGTCCCATGCTGTCCAACAAGGCTGATAAGTCGGACGCCCGGTTGGTCAGAGACTGAGAGGTATAATAAGAAGACGGATTGTCAATAGCAGAGTTTACCTTCTTGCCGGTAGACAAACGTTCCTGCGTCATATCCATCAGGCTCTGGGTATTCTGCAAAGATAAGAGGTTAGAACGCATACTTGCAGTAAGTGAAATATCAGCCATGTTTTATTCTCCAATTCTGTGAACCACAGTGTTAAAAATTTTTCGCTTATTAAATTCTTAATAATTAATTAAAAGACTAAAAACAAATTAACACTTTGTAAATATCTTTTTTATAACTTTTAACAGGTAATTGCCATATTTTTTTCGCAAAAAGAAACAAATACGCGATTCCTGTCTTTGTGCTGTCCGGCCTTCCCTCAGGCTTAATGTATTAAAAAAATCAAGCATTCGGTTCAGCAAAGAACAACCGTTGCGATGCATAATGCAAGTTATATGCCAAAGTTGTAAAAGCCGTTCAAAAGATATATGGAATTTATTGTGTTTTTTCTTTTATATAAGCGCTTTTCCTAAATTATCACTCTCTGATTTTTATTTTTTGCGCTTTGCCCTTCACAAGCGGCTTCCTGCGTTTTAATAAAGATAAGAGTGCGGCAGGGGGAAGGAAAAGAACCGCTGTTATTAATTTATAAATAATTTAGGTATAAGTTGAAAACAAAAAATAAAAGAAAGGAAAAAAGATGACAAAGATTGCAGTCGCCGGCGCGCAAGACAGCCTCGGGCGTGAAGTTTTAAGTTTTCTGGAAGAAGACGGCATTCCTGCCGCCGATATCGTGGCCTTGGATTCCAAAGCGCCGCTGGGAACAATGGTTTCTTACGGCGAAGATGATGAACTGGATGTATTCAACCTTGATGATTGTGATTTTAACGGCATTGATATTGTAATTTTTGCAACCCCGTCCGCGTTGTCCAAACGCTTTGCGCCCAAGGCCTTGAACAAAGGCGCTAAGGTGATTGACTGCTCCGACGCTTTCTTTTCGGAGGCTGACGTTCCGCTGATTATTGCCGGCGTGAATGATGACAAAATCATGGAAGCCCCGCGCGGATTGGTGGCGATTCCTTCTGCGCCGGTCACGCAAATGCTGTTGCCGCTGTCTGAAGTTCATAAAAATCTTTCCGTCAAAAGAATTGTTGCCTCGACTTATTCCTCCGCGTCAATTTACGGCAAAGACGCGATGGACGAGTTGTTTAACCAAACCCGCAAGATTTTTATGAACGACACGCTGGCTGATGACCAGAAAGTTTTTCACAAGCAGATTGCTTTTAACGTGATTCCGCAGGTAGAAGAATTTATCGGCGAAGAAACCGCCTGCGAATGGGCCATCAACGCCCAGACCAAAAAAATCTGGGGCGGCGATATCAAAGTCCATGCCAATTGCGCAGTCATTCCGGCCTTTATCGGTTCGGCGCAGTATGTCAACGTTGAATGCGCCGGAGAAGTTGACGTCGATGAGATCAGAAAACAAATGAAAGCAACCAAAGGCGTCGTTGTTTTTGACAAGAATGTTGACGGCGGCTATGTCACGATCAACGATGTTCAGGGCGAAAGCGAAATCTATGTCAGCCGCCTGCGTCAGGATGTTTCCGTTGACAACGGATTCAGCTTCTGGTGCGTGGCCGACAATCTGCGTGCCGGCGTTGCCAAAAACGCGTTTAATGTCATGAAGCTGATGCTTGCCGCAGTCAAACATTAAGGAAAGGATACCGTAATGCAATGGCTTTTAAGGATTCTTCTCGGCGTGATGTTGTTTGCCGCGCCGGTGTCCGCGCAGACAAAAACCGAGGTCGAAGTAGACGCCAGCACCCGTGTTGTCGATTCGATATCGTCACCGGAGGTCAACTATCGCGAAATCAGCAAATCTTTGACCAAAACGGAAGAAAACCTTAAAAGCAATAAAATCACCGTTAATGAAATTTCAAATACCGTAAAGTTTTTGAGCGAAACCAGAGCACAACTGGCCGATGGCAAAAAGCAGGTCGAAAAAGAACTCAACTTTGTGCAAAAACGCATAGACGCGCTGGGCGAAGCGCCGGCTGACGGCTCTGAACCGCCGTTGATTGCCGGCAAGCGGAAAGAGTTTTCGGAAGAAGCTTCTTCGCTGAAGAGTAAAATCGCCGAGATTGACCTGATGCTGACCCGTATTGACGAACTCGACAGCCTGATTGTCAACGTCCGCAATCAAAAACTTTTGGGAAGCCTGATGGAGCGCCAATTGCCGCTGATTTATCCGGCCGTGTTCTTCAATGACGCGCGCTTGTTTGTCGAATTCGGCATAGACGCCATCCGCTCGCCGGTAGACTGGTTTCAGGAGCTCAATACCGAAGGGCGCGATTTTGTAAAATCCAACCTGCTGCCGGTCACCGCAATCTTTCTGCTCTGCTTGTGGCTCGGCATTTATCTGCGCTTCTTCATTATGCGGCACTTTGGATATGACAATTCTCTGGAACACATTTCTTACGGCCGCAAAGTCTCGGCAGCCATAGCCGTTGCCGTCGGGTATGGCGTGATTCCGGCGTTCTTAATCGGCGGCCTGTTGCTGTGGATGATCAGTTCACAGGTGATGACGCTGGGCTTCTTTGGCATTTTGATAAACAGTTTTTTGTATTTTACGCTGATAATGATTCTGTGCAAAGCAGTTGCGCGTGTCATCTTTGCGCCCTATAATGAACGCTGGCGGCTGATAAACTTTTCAACGGATAAGGCCATCAAGGTCACGCATGCCGTTTATGTCAGCATTTTGCTGATCGGGCTGACCGCATATCTTGAGTATGTGGCAGAAAAAGCCAGCTATTCTCTGGAGCTTATCGGATTCTTGACCTCTGTGTCCAACGCGGCAAAGGCTTTTTCCATTGCCTGGATTGTCAAACGGCTGGTGTGGGAAGACCTGCCGGAAAGCACGGAAGAAAACGAACCTGCCAGAGAGGATGACGACGGGGAAGATGACGCACTGAGCCGTTCTCTCAAAATCACGTTTTTAACCTCGGTTTTTGCGCTGGCCGTCTTTTCGCTTTCGCTCTTCGGTTATCCGTATCTGTCGGCATTTATTTTTAACAAGCTGATTGCCTCGGCATTGGTTATCGGCGCAATCGTCATTTTTCGCAAGGCTGTTAACGAGGCGTTGCGCAGAATGCTGCTTTGGCGCTTTTGGGTGCATACTTTCCGCCTGCGCCGCAAGATAATCCGCAAAATCAACTTCTGGTCGGGGCTGGTGCTGGATCCGGTTTTCATCATCCTTGGCGGCCTGATCCTGCTGAGCCTGTGGGGCGTGTCAACCGATATTTTAATCCAGACCACCATAAAAGTCATGACCGGCTTTACGGTCGGCGGCATAGAAATTTCGCCGCTTGCCATTATCATCGGCCTGATTGTGTTTTTCTTTGCCATTGCGGCGGTTCGTGCCATGAAAATGCGTCTGCTGAATAATGTTCTGGGCAAAATGGATATTGATGACGGCCTCAAACATTCTCTGGCTTCCGGATTCGGCTTCTTTGGCTTTACCATTGCCGCGCTGTTGTCTTTTGCCATAATGGGCGGCAACCTCAGAAACTTTGCGTTGGTTGCCGGTGCTTTGTCAGTCGGTATCGGTTTGGGCTTGCAAAACGTGGTCAATAACTTTGTGTCCGGTATTATTCTTTTGTTTGAGCGTCCGATTAAGGTCGGCGACTGGGTGATTATCAACGGCGAAGAAGGCAAGGTCAAACAAATCAATATCCGCTCGACCGAGGTTGAAACGTTCAAACGCTCCAGCGTTATTATTCCGAATGCATCGCTGCTCTCCGGTACGGTAACCAACTTAACCCACAGCAACAACTGGGCGCGTTATGCCATTAAAGTCGGCGTCGCCTATGGTTCTGATACCGATCAGGTCAGGGCAATTCTGCTGGAGGCTGCGCAGAATAACCGGAAAGTTCTCAAAAAACCGGCGCCTTACGTGCTGTTTCAGGATTTTGGTTCCAGCAGTCTGGAATTTGAACTGCGCGTTTATGTCAGCGATATCTGGGAAGGCTGGATCGTCCCGAGCGATCTGCGATATGAAATCAACCGCCGCTTCCGCGAAGAAGGAATTGAAATTCCGTTCAACCAGCTCGTCGTTCACCACGGTAGTGAGGTTTCCAAGGCAACCGAAGGCCAGTTCTACGCCGCCAACAAAAAGAAAGGAAGCAAAAATGCTGCTGAAGAATCTGAAAAATAAAAATATTCTGCTCTGGGGACTGGGAACCGAAGGGGCGGCCGTATTAGACTATCTGTTGCAACACAATCTGGGCGGCAATATCAGAATTTATAGCGATAAGCCTTTTGAACTGCCGGAAAAATACAAGGAAATGAGTGCGTACTTCGGAGATGAACTGCAGGAACTGCTGCCGCAAATGGATGTGATTATAAAATCTCCCGGAGTCAGCGCCTATCGGGATGAGATTGTCCGTGCTAAAGAACAAGGTGTTGCCGTTACGTCGTCATCAGATATTTTTCTTGATGAGGTTCGGACAAACCAGCCGCAGTGCAAGGTCATCGGAGTCAGCGGTTCAAAAGGAAAAAGCACCAGCGTTTCTGCCATGTACCATATGATGAAAGCGCTCGGCCTGAATGTCGGACTCGGCGGAAACATCGGCAAGCCGATGATAGAACTGATTGACGGACAATATGATTATGCCGTTTGTGAATTTTCCAGCTATCAGGCCGCCGATTTGCACAATTCGCCGCATCTGGTCATGTTTACCAATTTATATTATGTGCACAGCGACTGGCATCGCGGCCATGAGAATTATTGCCGTGATAAAATCCGCCTGATTGCCCACCAGAAAGACGGTGACGTCTTTTTTGTAAATGACCGCAATGAACAGCTCAAGGAATATTGCGCACCGTATAAAGGAAAGAATAAAAAATATTATAACCAGCCGCAGAATTTTCATGCCGAGGGAAAAGAACTCTACTGGCAAGACGAGCTTTTGCTGAACATCAATGAACTGAAAATAAGCGGCAACCACAATCTGGATAATCTGGCCGGCGTTTTCTCGATTCTTCATGAACTGGGACTGGATATCCGTGCGGCCGCAGAGGCCTTAAAAACCTTTGAACCTTTAGAACACCGCCTGCAAAAAGTGGCTGTCCATAATGGTGTTTTGTTCATTAATGACAGTATCTCGACCGCTCCGGAGGCCGCTATCGGCGGAATGAAAAGCTTTGATGAAGATTTGGCGCTGATTTCCGGCGGCCAGTATCTGGAGCAGAACTATGACGACTATGCCCGTTATGTACAGGAAAATCCAAAAGTCAAAATGGTCTGTGCCTTGTATCAAAGCGGCCCTTATCTGGCTGAAGCGATTAGAAAATACGTTACCCGTCCGGATTTTGTTTTGCTGGAACCGCAAACGTTGGAAGAAGCCGTTGCCAAAGCAAATGAAGCCCTGACCGCGGATAAAGGCGGTATTGTGCTGTTTTCGCCAACGGCCCCGAGTTTCGGATTTTATAAGAACTTTGTCGAGCGTGGCCGGCATTTTATCGGCATTGTTAAAGAGCTGATAAAGAGGACTTAAGGCTTTATCAATGCCAGATTTTGTTTAATGTTTTGCAGCATTTGAATGTCATGCCGTGCTTTCGGGGGTGTTTGAGCCAAAGCAAAATCCAAGCTGGCATTAAGTTCGCGCCGGATCAGGTGAACTAAATTTATTTCTCTGCAAATCGGAGCCTGTCCCTCAGTTTCAGAAAAGGCCGCAATCATCCTGAGCAAATCCAGATACTGCCCGAAATCTTTTTCAAACAGTTTGTCCAAGCCTTCCCTCAGCAGCATTTTGTCTGACAATCCCCAAAGCTGCGCCACGGCCGCCGGAAAATTTGACCTCATGTCGGCATATAGTTTGTCAGGATCAAAATAAGCTTTGAGATAAAGCAGGCCAAGAAGAGTTTTTTTGAATTTTAAGGCATAATATCGGGAAATATCCTGATGCTTTTCTCCCAAAACATAATTTCCCAAAACATACTTGTACCATATTTCGAGCAAAAGAGATTCAAGTTCGCTGTTGGAAAATCTGTTGAAAGCTTTAACCGTTTGATTAAAAAATTTCTCGATTCTTATGGCAGCATTGTCGGGATATAACACAAAAGTAATGTAGCTGTAACGGCTGAATGCCGGAATAATATTTGAAATCTCGGAAAACAAAGATTCTTGGCGGCTGTTCAATGCCTTTTCAACGGGCTCAAGCTGTTTTTCAATATCAACCTGGCGCGTTTTGTATAAACCGCCGGTATTAATGGCAAACAGGATCTCTTCAAAATAGGTCAGGTTGTTCTGCTCTCCGGGGTAAAGTTCCTGCCGCAGCTTTTCTTTGTTATAATGACTGCCGAACACAAATCTTTTGAGCTCGGGAAAATAAACCACATTATTATGATTATCGTTAAAGGCAAGCAGCTCAACGGCTTCTTCCGGCCGGAGCGGTTCTTTTCTGTCTCGGTCAATGTTATAATAAATGCTGTTGTCAATTTGATCGTTTTTGCCAAATTCATTTAAAAAACTGATTCTGATAACATATCTGACCGCTATGGAATATTCCTGAGGCAAATGCCCGATGCTTTTAATCTCTTTGCAAAACCGTTTGACGTTACGAAGAACTCTTTTGCAGATTCGAAAATTTTTTGCGGTTAGCGGAGAATATTCGTCGGCTTGCAGGAGAGCATAAAAGTTCAAAAAAATTTCTTGCGCATCGGGATAATTTTTCAGTTTGTCTTTAATCTCTTGTACAAAGTCATATCCGTCTGTTTTCTGAAAACAATAATCAAAAACTTTTTCTTTATAAAGCGTTTCCGGATTATTGTCTTTGCTCGGATTTCTGGGGTCATGATAATTGGCAATGACCAAAATTTTCATGCCGCATTCTTTGACGAGTTTGGAAAAATAAGCCAATGCTTCTTTCTTGGCCGATTCGTCTGATAATCGCTCAAAATCGTCAAAACAAATAACCGAACCCTTTTTAATAAAAGCGTTAATCAAAATGTCCCTCGGGCTTTGTCCGATGTATTTGTAGAAAATAATGTCAACAATTGAAAAAGCCTTCCATGCTGCAACAGCCAGAACCAAAACCAACAAACTCAGAATCATAAAATTACCGGCAATACCGTATAATGATGACGGTGACAGGTTAAAGACTTCATTTCGATACGGCCAAAGATAACAGGCGGCAGCCAAAGAAAACAGCAGAAAAACAAAAGCACGCCAGACCGGATGCTGGTTTTGCTTAAAATGGTCTGTCAATAAGGCGTCTTTTATCTCGGTGGCATTTTTCAGCCCGAATAAAGAAACATAATATTTTTCTTTTGTCTGAAGTTTGGGGCTGATTTCATTGTTCCAGTCATGTGTTTTGCCGATTCCCCAAATACCGTCATATAAAATCGCAATGCCGCCTTTTTCGGCATTAAAAATTTCAGCAATATTATTCTGTTTTTCTTCCGCCATAACAAACCTCTTATCTTAATAAGTGCTGTGTATTATGGATTCGCTTAAGAGTCAACAGCGCGGCGGAACTTTTTTATCCAAAGGCCTTGGCCAGTGCTTCCGGATCGTCGGAACACAAAGCGGCATGCTTAGCCTCAATTTCGTCTTCGGGGCGGTCATAAATTTTCAATGCGAGAATCTTGGCAATGGTCTGTTCCTGAAAGCGATATTTGATAATTTTTGCCGGATTCCCGCCGACAATGGCATAAGGCGGCACATCTTTGGTCACAACGCTTCCTGCTGCAATAACGGCGCCTTCGCCCAACCGGACCCCCGGCATAACCATGGCGCGCATCCCAATCCATACGGCATCTTCGATAATCGTATCGCCCTTTCCCTGATAGGCTTCAACAATCTTGTCCATAAAAGGATAATTGGAGAACCAGTCATTGCGGTGCGTGCTGTTTCCTCCCATCAGAATAATGCTTTCGGCACCTATACAAACGTAATTTCCGATATAAAGCTTGTCAATTTTCCATTGCGGTTTCCAGTTTTGAAGACTGTATTCGTCGCCATATAAATAGCGTACGACGTATTCTTCAAAATCTTCGGTCCAGGCATTGCTGTAATAACTTTTTGTGCCTTTGATGATAATGTTGGGATTCTTTACCGTATTGTGCAGATATTGAACTTTTGACCAGTGCTTTTTCATTTTGGGATGTTTCTGTAAAAAAAATGGTGCCGATTAAGGGATTTGAACCCCCGACCCACCATTACGATGCGCTGAGGATAAAAAAGTTGACTTAACGTCAATTTTTTTACCGGAAGAAGCTTTTTTGTTAATCAGGTCAAGCCGGCAGGCGCGAACTGATGTTACAACAAAGCTGACCGCAGCGAGTTAATGTTTCAAACATTTACGAGCCAGAGCTAGCAACGCCAAAACTACGGATACTAGTATTCGTAGTTTTGCATTAAGTAAAAAAAATGGTGCCGATTAAGGGATTTGAACCCCCGACCCACGCATTACGAATGCGTTGCTCTACCAACTGAGCTAAATCGGCACTGGCACTAATCTATATTTTTAAAATCTAAAATGCAATATTAAAATTCACAATATTGAAAAAAAGCTTGCGATACTTATCTAAGAATGGAGCGAATTTGCAAAAATAAGGAGGAAAGATGGGTAAAAAAGTTTTATTAATGGTTTTGAGCACAATCTTTTTGTTCAGTTGTGCAACCTCAGCCAACTATGATAACAAGCTGCAAAAGTGGGTTGGAAAGTCCGCTGTTTCGTTGCAGGAAAAATGGGGACGTCCGGCACATGTTAAAATGTTTGCCAACGGCGACAGCATTATGACTTACATCAAAGCCAACGATGTTTATGTCCCGAGCGAATATATTATCTTCAATCAGGGGTATGTCCCCGGCAATGAAGTAACCGTCCAACCCTATCCGAGCCAGTCTTCTAACTTTATGAATACAACGGAACTGGTCGGTTATGAAACGGAATACACCTGTCAGACGTCGTTTCTTGTCCAAAACGGCATCATCACGGGGTGGAGATGGAGCGGCAATAACTGCGTCGCATATTAATAAAAAACAAGCAAAAACAAACCGGTCGCATGCCGGTTTGTTTTTTGTTTAAAATAAGACAATTTTGTCAGGAATTTGTAACTTTTTTTTAACTTAAATATGCTGATTTAGAAGAAAGGAAAAAATAAAAAACGGAAAGAAAAAATGGGGATATTTTCAGAGCTTCACAACCGGTTAAAGAACTCCGGCCTGCTTCTGGTTTGCATTTTGTTGTTTATCTACTTTGGGTACCACGCCGTCAACGGTGAGCGCGGATTCCTGCGCTATATGTATCTCCGGCAGGAGATTACCGAGGCCCGCCGCGTGGCTGAAAATTATCATAACCAAAAACGCCGTTTGGAAGATAAAGTCCGACTTTTGTCTTCTTCCAGCCTTGATCTTGACCTGCTGGAAGAAAGAGCCCGTGTTGTGCTTAATATGGCCGGTCCGGATGAGTTTATTATCCTCGATGAAGCGGAGGCTAAAAGGGTAAATTAGCAAAAATCCACAAAAACACCTTTAAATATATGTCGAAAATTCAAAGGCTTATTCTCAAGTAGGGAATAGGTGCATAAAAAAGCTGTATTTTTAAAATTTTTTCTGTTATAAACAGCTAACACGTTTGCAAAAACTGTTAAAATTTAAAGGTTTATGATGAAGTTTAAGATTTTCGGCAGAAAGAAAAAAGATAATTATATAAGCTATAAAGAAAAAAAGAGTTTTTTTGCTGCTAAAGAATTTATTTTCCGGACACAAGGGCGGGCGCGGGTGATAACCATCAGTTCCCGTGCTCAGGTCGTATCTTTGTGCCTGATTCTCTGTGTCGGCGTCTGGAGTTTTTATTCCTATCATTTATATAATAAAACCGGCAATATTTTGTATAATAAAGATGCCGAACTCGTAAAAACCCGTGATGCCTATTTGGATCTGATGACCAATTTTGTGATTCTGCATGACAAAATTGAAGATGTTTTGGCTGATCCTAAAACCGCCGCTGCCCAGAAAAAAAGCGATATTGAAAATTATAAGCGCCAGGCCGCGGTACTGGAAGAAAAAATCAAACAGATTCAGGCAGAAAATAATTGGATTGATGACGCCGTCGTTTCTGAAAAGGTCACAATCAATGAGGCCTTGCTCCAACGCGATATCGCCATATCCGAGCGTGACGAACTGAAGAAAAAAGTTGCCGCTCTGGAGAATGCCGTTGAAGATATCCGCGGTGCGGAGACAGAAGTTCTGGAACAGGTTAAGAAAATCGCCACCAAAGAAGTGGATAAAATCAAAAAGGCTTTCAGCAGCATTAACGTTCCGCTCAAGCAAAAAGGCTTGTATTTTAATGCCCTTGCCAACCGTAAAGAAGGCAAAGGCGGGCTTTATGTTCCTGACAAATCAAAGATTAAAGACAAAGAAATCAGCAAACAGGTCAGTGCTATTTATGATTCTGTACAAGATTTGGAATACTATCGTGAAGTTGTCAAATCTGTTCCGATCGGCAAACCGGTTTGGAGCTACTGGCTGACTTCGCCTTTCGGCTCCCGTCCGGATCCGTTCCAAAACAAACGTGCTTCTCACAAAGGCGTGGACTTGGCCAGCCGTACCGGAAACAAAATCAGCGTTCAGGCAAAAGGAAAAGTAACCTATGCCGGCTGGATGAACGGTTATGGCTATATGGTTGAAGTCAATCACGGCAACGGCTTTAAGACCAAATATGCTCACATGAATAAAATTTATGTCAAAAAAGGTGATGAAGTAAAATTCAATACGGCTTTGGGCGAAGTCGGCAGTACCGGCCGCTCAACGGGTCCGCACCTGCATTATGAAATTTTGTATAATGGCGTTCCGGTAGATCCGATGCCCTTTATCAAAGCAAAAATATAAGGATAAGCTCATGAAGAAAATTAAAAAGCTTTTGTATTTGAAGTTAGCACGAAAAATGAACAAAAACGGCAATGCCTGTTCCGTTCCGACGATTATCAGTGAAGACAGCAAAATTATCGGTAATCTGATTTCTTCCGGCGTTGTCCATGTTGACGGCCGGATTGAAGGCGATGTCTGCTGCGATCAGCTGGTCGTCGGCATCAAAGGCAGTATCAAAGGCTTGGTTCAAACGGAAAAGCTTGATTTGTACGGAACATTGCAGGGCAAGGCAAATGTTGACGACTTGTTCATTGCCAAAAGTGCAAAGATGATTGGCGATGCCACCCACAATTCCATTGCCATTGAGCCGGGAGCTTATATTGACGGCAGCTGTATTCGTGCAGACCGCCTGCAGCCCTCACCCAAACAAATGCAGCAGGTGTCAAAATCAGCTTCGTCCGCCGAAAATCGTTCGGCACAGATGGCACCGGTCGCCAAACCGGTTGTTTTGAGTGTTGGTTCTGCCAATAACCCCAAACGTCGTATTGCCAAATAATTTGCTGTTAAGGATAAAAAAATTCCCCCTTCTTCAACAAAAGGGGGAATTTTTTTGCGCATGTTATATCAGTAAGCCGGCCGGTAAATCGCTTTTCCGTCAAGAATGTCTTTGACAATTTCCAGATTCGGCATGACCATTCTGACCTCGCTGTCGGAGAATTTTGTATCTTTAACGTTTTTATACATTTCGCTCTGTTCGTCAATCATGGCCATAATATTGCGTGTCATTTCCGGATCAGTCGTTTGTGCAAGCTGATTCTCAAGTGAACGAATAATCAAATCGCTGCCTTTTTTTCTGGAAGCATAAATCGTAATGGCGCGCAGGCGGTTTTCCACTTCAAAAAAGCGGTCAACGTCCCAGCCTTGGTTTTCAACCCATTTCAGCGTATTATGCGGAAAAACCTTTTGCGGTTTTTTATCATACCAGTCAATTTTTTCTTTGCCGTCCATATGATATTTCTTGGTAATAAACTTTGACCATGTTTCCAAAAAACGGTTCATCTCGTCAAAAGTAATCACGTTTTCTTTTGAGAGCAGTTCCGGCAGCATGGAACGCTTGAGCATTTCCTTTTTGGGGTTGTAAAAAGGCACCAGAACAAACACGGCTGCTAAAACGGCAGCAATAATGATTACGGGAAATTTATCTTTATAAGTCATTTTACCACCTCAGGTTAGAAATCACATAATCAGGGTAGGCGTCATAGTTAATGGCAATCTCTCTGGTCTTCGCCACATCCGGAATATATCCTTCTCCCAGATAATTTACATGAACCCCCTTAGAAACCAGCATACAGTGCAAACCGGCCAGATTGGCAGCCCGAATATCGGATGTAATGTTGTCGCCGATAAGCAGAGTCTGTTCCGGTGCAAAATTCGGAATGTCTTCCAATGCATAAGAAAGAATTTTTTGGTCAGGCTTGCCGACGGTAATAATCCGCCCGCCGAGTGCGGCATATTGCTCGGCAATAGCGCCGGCCGCCAGACAAACCTCTCCGTCCATAAAGCTTGAAGCGTCATTACCGGCGGCTGCCATCGGAATGGACATGCTTGCAGCCTGTTCCAGCAGCGGCAAATAAGTTTCCAGATTGTCGTCAACATTTTTAACGCTGCCGATAAAAATAAAGTCAGCCTGTGACAGGGAAGATACTTCGTGATAATCTTCCAGTCCGGCAAAGACAGAAGCATCAGCCGGATTTCCGAGCAAAAAATAATGGCGACCGAGCTTTGCCAAAGTGCTCTCGGGAGATTTGAAAAGATAATGCATGATTTCGCCGGAAGAAACAATGCTGCTGAAAATTTGCGGCGGCAGCTTGTTTTTTTGCAGCAAACCGGCAATCTCGGCCACTCTTTTGGCAGAACTGGTCAGCAGAACAATGTTTTTGCCAGCCTTCTTGGTATTAATCAATGCGTTGACGGCGTCAACCTTAACCGAACTTCCGGCGCATATGACCCCTTCCAAACCAACCACAATCGTGTCATAAGCGTCAATGACCTTGGAAATGTTGACGATTGGTTTAATCATTTTCATTGCTGCTTTTTCATCCTTATCGCTTAAAAAACCTATTGCAAAATAGTTTAAACGCAAGACCTTAAAGAAGGTTTAACAATGCTGTTTATATCAGGGGTTTTTTGCCCTTTTGTAGTCTTGAAAAATCTGTCCGAACGGCTCCAGAATTCTGGGCAGCACGTTTTTCATTTCCGAAATGCCGATACCATAATTGGTAATGGCAACGCCTGCCGCGTCACAGGCATTGATCCGTGCCAGAATTTCCCGTCGTCCGAACATGCAGCCGCCGCATTGAATGACCAATTTGTATTCTGACAGATTGTCCGGAAAATCCCGCCCTGCACAAAAGTCAATTTGTAGTTCTTTGCCGTTTTTTTTCTTGAGCCAGCGCGGAATTTTTACCTTGCCGATGTCATCTTCCACGGCATGATGCGTGCAGCACTCGGCAATCAGAATTTTGTCGCCGTCTTTAAGTCTGGAGATAACCGCCGCCCCTTCGGCAAATTTTCCGAGATCGCCTTTCAGTCGGGCGAACAAAGTCGAAAATGTTGTGCATTTGATGTCCGGCGGCGTTTGTGCAACCATCAAATCAACGACCTGAGAGTCGCAAATTACCAAATCCGGTGCTTTTTTACAGATTGTCAGAGCCTCGGTATAACGGCTTTCTGTGACGGCAGAAACAATCAGATTATAGTCCAGCCCTTCGCGAATGGCCTGAACCTGCGGCATAATCAAACGTCCCTTCGGCGCTTCTTTGTCAATTGGAATCAGCAACAGAACAGAACCGCCGGCCGGAACCAGATCACCAAACAGCGGCGGCGTGTGAATAAAGTCGTCCGGACAAATCCGGAGCAGGGCGCTTTTTAGCTGAGCCAGAACTTTGTCACGCGCGGCCTTGTCAAGAGCGTTGACGGCAATACCGTCCGCCGGCGCGTCATAAGTGTCGGCCTTGTTGTAAATTTTAATAACGGGCAGTTTGCGGGCTTTGGCTTCATTGATAATTTCCTGCTCGGTGTCGTCAATACAAGGGCTGTCAAGCACCAGCAGAATAACATCGGCTCGGTCAAAAATTTTGCGCGTTTTTTCGATTCGTTTGGCGCTGAGCTCTGTATAATCGCCAAAACCGGCGGTATCCAGCCAGGTCACCGGCCCGATGGGCAAAAGCTCCTGATTTTTTTCTACCACGTCGGTTGTTGTCCCCGGCACGGCGGAGGCAATAGCGGTTTCTTGTCCGGTAATGAGATTTAGAAAACTTGATTTTCCTGCATTAACCTTTCCCGTCAGGGCGATTTGCAATCGCATGGCTTTAGGGGCAGTAAGGGACATCTGCTTTCCTTTCAATTGTTAAATATTACAAATTTTTTTAATCACTTCATTGGCAATCGTCAACCCGAAAATGGCAGTAATTGTCGGTAGCGATCCCAGTGTATTCCGCACGCGTCCGCCGGCAGTTTCGCCGCTTTCTGCTTCAATGAACCCGCCGTCAACCTGCTCTTCGGAAGAAACGCAATAAATCTTTCCCAAATCAACGCCGCGTTTTTTCAGCCGCTTGCGGATAAACTTGGCCAGCCCGCAGTTTTTTGTCGCGCTCAATTTGCCGTATTTAATCAGTGCCGGATTAGTTTTGAGCGCTGCGCCCATTGAGGAGATGAACGGAATTTGTGCCTGATACAATGCTTCTATCAGGCAGCACTTGGGGTTAAGGGCGTCTATCGCGTCTATCACAAAATCTGGTTTTTCCGCCAGCAAAGCCGGCAGCGTTTCGGCATTGACAAAGACGTCTTTGAGCGAGACCTTGCAAGCCGGATTAATTTCCGCCACCCGCAATCGGGCTGCTTCGGTCTTTTTCATGCCGATTGTCGAAGTTAAAGCCAAAATCTGACGATTGATGTTACTGATGTCAAAGCTGTCAAAATCGACCAGAATAAGTTCGCCAATGCCGGCACGTGCCAAAGCTTCCAGAGTATAGCCGCCGACGGCGCCCAGCCCGATAATCATCACCCGTGCTTTTTTCAGACACGCCATCCCCTCGTCGCCGAGCAGAATTCTCGTCCGCATAAATCTCTCGTCGTCAGACATTTGTAAACCTCAAAGAATTGTCATATATTTTTTGCGCCAGAGCTTCGGCATCTTCACCGCGCAGCTTAGCAATTTCGACAGCGAGTTCCGGCAGATTTTCCGGATAAACTTCCTGCCCCCGCACCGGCCCCTGATACGGCCCGTCAGTTTCAAGCAAAATCCGCTCAATCGGAATTTCCTGCAAAACCTCTTGCCGCGCCGGATTTTTCAGAATGGAAAAGTTAAAGCCGGCATATCCGCCTTGTTTGATGATTTTTTTCAAAAAGGCGGTTTTGCCGTTATAAGAATGAAAAACAAATTTCTCCGGCAGCAGATTCCAGAATTTTTCCATCGCCTCTTGGGCTTTAACCGCGTGAATCAAAAGCGGCCGCCGATATTTCCGTGCCAATTCAATCTGGGCGGCAAAAGCCTGCTCCTGCGGCGCGGCTTCTTTGTTGCGATAAAAATCAAGCCCCGCCTCACCGACTAAAGCAGAGGGAAAATCCTGCAAATATTTTTCCAACCATTCAATCCAGCCGTTTTCAGCCTCGCCGGCATACCACGGATGCAGCCCGAAAGCCGGAACAACCGTATCGGGATAAGATTCGGTCAGACGGGCAATTTCCGGCCAGTCTTTTTCTGCCGCGGCCACACAGACAAGCTTGCGCACACCGGTTTTCTGTGCGGCGGCAATAATCTCCGTTGCACATCTTCGTTTAAAATCTTGCAAATGCACGTGGCTGTCAATAAACTGCATGGTAATAACTTTCAAAATTTATCAGGATTTTACAAGCTTATGACAATTTTTACAAGACCGATTTTAGAAATCAACCTGCAAAATCTGCTCGCCAACTATAAATTGCTGTCAGAATTGGCGCCGCACAGCATTCCTGCTGCCGTTGTCAAGGATGATGCCTACGGCCTTGGCGCTGCAAAAGTGGCCGGCGTTTTGTATAATGCCGCCGGCTGCCGCCGCTTTTTTGTTGCTCATGGCGTAGAAGGAGCCGTTGTCCGCAACGCGGCGCCCGAAGCTGAGATTTATGTCTTGCAGGGCATGGGCGAGGACAGCCTGTCAGAGTTTCAAAAACACCGCCTGACACCGGTTATCAGTTGCCCTCGGCAATTGGAATTCTGGAAAAAACATCGTATTGACGGTGTTCGTCCGCTTATTCATATTGAAACAGGCTTAAACCGTCTGGGCTTTCGGGAGGCAGAACTTGAGGCCCTGACGGCAGAGGATAAAAAAGAATTTGCTTATGTAATGTCGCATCTGGCCTGTGCTGACGAACAGGGACATTTTATGAACGCACGCCAGCTTGAAAATTTCCGCCGCCTGAAAGAACGTTTTTTTCCGGATTTGCCGGCGTCATTGTCGGCTTCCGACGGTGTGTTCCTCGGGACGGAATTTCAGTTTGACATGGTGCGGCTGGGGGCGGCCATGTATGGCATTAATACCGCCCCGTACCGCGAAAACCGTATGCAGAGTTTAATCACTTTAAAAGCGCCGGTTTTGCAGACGGAAGATTTGCCGGAAGGCGAGTTCGTCGGCTATTCTGCGACTTATCGCGCCAATTCGCCGCGCCGGATTGCCATTGTGTCAATCGGATACGGCGATGGTTTGCCGCGCTCGCTTTCCAATGTCGGCAAAGTCTTTTTCCAAAAACAAAACAAACGCGCCGAAGCCCGCATTATCGGGCGGATTTCAATGGATAACGTTATTTGTGACGTGACCGGCCTTGATGTCGGCGTCGGCGATTGGGCTTATTTGCTGGATGAGAGCTATACCTTGGACGATATGGGGCGCGATGCCGGAACCATTGCTTATGAGGTGGTGTCGCGGCTTGGTAAAAATTCCCGCTTTGACCGCCGGATAAAATAAAAAAATCCCCGCCGTAAAGACGGGGATTTTTGTAATGGACGGCAGTCTTAAAAGACCTTGGACTTACACAAGTCTGCGCACATATAATCGCAGGAGGTCTTGTGCCATTCGGTTTCATAACGCTTACATTTGTTAGATGTATCGTTAAACTTATCCTGATCTTTATGGGTAACCCATTTCCATTTACCGTTGTCGGTACCGGCTTTGAAAGCGCGGCTCTCGCCAAAGGTCATGTCATAATAACGGCCTTTGTCAGCAGTACTGGAGAAGACGGCGCCGGAAGTAAGACACAGACAGCTGTTGTGCCCCATAGATACCTCGGGCGTTTTGAACGTACCGCGCGAGGTTGCACCGGCCAGTCCTTGGGCATTGGTATTGCCGTTGATGTATGATCCCAGCCACAGGTCGTAAGTTGCGTCGACCCGGCCGCCGCTGGCAACAACAGCTCCGTTATAAGCCGTAAAGATACGCGGAGCGCTGATGCTGGCGCCGGAGTTGGCCTGCAGTTTTGAGTTGTTGAAAACAACAATACTTGAGCCGCAGTTGGTGCCTGTACATCTCTGAACATTATCATATGTTCCTTGGTTAGAGGCCTTCAGTGTTGAAGAATACAATGACATCTTGGCACTGTTGTCCAGCTTGAGCCATTTCACGGTAATGTTACCGTAAACGGAAGAGTAGGACGAGCCGGAGATCTTGATGCTCGGAACATTAATGCTGCTCTTGGAGGAGCTGGAGAGCAGGTTAACGCTGCCGGTCATGTCCAAAGTCGGCGTTGTTCCGCTGATACCGCCGGTAACCGTCGAGCCGTTGGACAAAGACAGGTAAGACCCTTTAATCTGGGAAGAGCCTCCCAAAGTCAAGGCTACGCTGTCCAGCGAAATGCTGCCGGTAAACGTGCCGTTCAGCTTAACGTTCAGGTCCCGAAGAATAGACGGGTTGCCGCCGCTGGTTGTTAATGTCGGTTTTGTATTCGGACAAACCGAAGCGTTTTTGCCCATGTTTTTCAAATATTCTCTGGCGCTGGTAATAATTACGTTCGGCAGAGAAGAAACCGTTCCGTCGTTAATGACAACAATACGGTTAGACTGCTTGGGAACCTGAACCACTTTCTGCCCGTCAAGTTCTTTGAACTCTCCGAGCGCATAGATTGTGCTCAAACAGGTTGCCGTACATTTTCTTTTGGTTTTGTCTTCCGGACACAGCGTTTCTGTTTCAAATTTTCCGCAGGCTGCAGAGCTGTATCCCTGACAGATGTTGCCCGGTGTTACCGGATCGGGGTCAACTGGTTTTTCCGGTTCTTTTTCCGGATCGTCCGGTGTTACCGGTGTATCAGGCTTGCTGGGAACTTTTTCCGGTTCGGAATTGTCACAGCAGATACGTGTTCCGGAACAGCCGTCGGAGCAGCTTTTTGTTTTTGAACATCCTGTTTCGTCGGCCAGAGGCTTGCACTTGGGCGAGCAGGACACGCATGCCTGATGGTTAAAGTCGTTTGTGCCGCCGGAAGGTGTTGCATCTTCGTCAGAACCGCAACTGGTGTTGCAGTCATTGCCGTAACGGCAGATATAGCAGGTTTCGCCGCAGCCGGTCTGTGTCGTGCTTTCGGTGACATAAGGATAAGAACAGCTGCTTCTTTGAGCGCCGTCAGGGCAGCGCGTGTCACAGCATTCTTTGTATTTGCCGTCGCAGACTTTGCCGACACCGCGGTACGGAGAGGTGCAAATCTGGCTGTATTCGCTGGGGCAATAACATTTTGAAATCCAGTCGCTGTTATGGGGGCAGACTTTGTCATAAACCTGCGGATCCGGACATTTCGGTTCTCCCGGAGCATAGTGGTAAACCGGATTGGTTGACCGTTTGCAAAGGTTTTCGTCTTCGCCGCCTTCAAACTTCATCGGCTCTTCTTCATAGTCCGGCAAAAAGACGGTTCTGGCCTGAGCGGGCGTTATGGCATAAATAACCGCAAACGCCAGCAATGCCATAAGCATTCTGCGTAAATTAAACATTTTCATCCTCCCTTATAACTTGTCGGCTTAATCTTATTATGACATATTTTTGTTTTTAGAACAAGAAAATATCTGTGAAATTGGCTTAAATATCATAAAACTGTAATAAAATGGTTAATGGCAAAAAAATACCTTCCGGAAAACAGGAAGGTATTTTGTCGTCTTTAATCAGGCTTAGGCGGCTTTTTTCTTTTTGGCTTCCATAAAATGTTCCAGCCAGTGAATGTTATATTGTCCGTCAATATATTCCGCCTGCGAGATAATATCCTGATGCAGCGGGATAGTCGTCTTAACGCCTTCAATAACAAACTCTTCCAAAGCCCGACGCAAACGCATGAGCGCCGCATTGCGGGTCTTGCCGTGTACAATCAGCTTTGCAATCATGCTGTCATAAAACGGCGGAATGCTGTATCCTGAATAAATTTCGGAATCAACGCGAATACCCAGACCGCCCGGCGCATGCCATTCGGTAATTTTACCGGGGCAGGGAGCAAAAGTATCCGGATCTTCGGCATTAATGCGGCATTCAATGGCATGGCCGCTGAATTGAACGTCTTCCTGCGCATAACCGAGAGTTGCGCCGCTGGCAATGCGGATTTGCTCACGCACAATGTCAATGCCTGTCACAGCTTCGGTAATCGGGTGCTCAACCTGCAAACGCGTGTTCATTTCCATAAAATAGAAATGCCCGTCTTCATATAAGAACTCAAGCGTTCCGGCATTGGTGTAGCCGATTTTTTCAATGGCTTTACGGACAATCTCGCCGATTTCATGACGCTGTTCAGCATTCAAAGCTGGAGAAGGCGTTTCTTCAATCACTTTTTGATTATTGCGCTGAATGGAGCAGTCGCGTTCGCCCAAATGCACGACATGGCCGTATTTGTCAGCCAGAACCTGCATTTCAATATGGCGGGGTTTCTGCAAATATTTTTCCATATAAACCACGTCGCTGGTAAAAGCAGCTTTGGCTTCAGCCCGTGCCATAGTGTAAGCTTCTTCCATTTCCTGATCGTTAAAGGCAATCTTCATGCCTTTTCCGCCGCCGCCGGCTGTGGCTTTGACAATGACCGGATACCCGATTTTGTTGGCCCATTCTTTGGCATGCTCAATGCTCTCGAGTGCGGGGCTTCCCGGCGTAATGGGCAATCCTGCTTCCTGAGCGGCTTTGCGGGCGGTAATCTTGTCGCCCATCAGGCGCATCTGCTCTGCAGTCGGTCCGATAAAAGTAATGCCGTGAGCTTCAACCATCTCGGCAAAATCGGCATTTTCGGATAAAAAGCCAAACCCCGGATGAATGGCATCGGCGCCGGTAATCAGGGCGGCAGAAATAATGGCCGATTTGTTCAGATAAGAATCAGTCGAGCGGGCCGGACCGATACAAACGGCTTCGTCCGCCAGCCGGACATGCATGGCATTGGCATCGGCTTCGGAATGCACGGCCACCGTGCGAATACCCATTTCCCGACAGGCTCTGTGAATGCGCAATGCAACTTCGCCGCGGTTGGCAATCAATACTTTTTCAAACATAGTGTTTTCCTAAAAAAGTTAAAACCGGAACAGACTATTCAATAACGATTAACGGTTCGCCGTATTCTACCGGATCGCCGCTGGCAACCAGAATCTTGGAAACTTTTCCGCCTTTGTGGGCTTTAACCGGATTAAAGGTCTTCATGGCCTCAATCAGGCAAACGGTATCGCCTTCGGCAACGCTGTCGCCGGGTTTGACATAATCCGGAGTGTTCGGATCAGCCGAGAGATAAACAACGCCGACCATCGGAGATTTAACGGCATTCGGATCCTTGCTGTAATCAGTTTCTGCAGCCGGAGCGGCTTCTGCGGCAGGAGCCGGTGCAACGGGAGCAACCGGAGCCGGAGCGGCAAACATCGGCGGCAGCGGAGCCGGATGATGCGGAGGAGGAACGGGCGCGCCGCCGCGGGACAAAGAAATGCGGCATCCTTCGTCTTCGTATTCCAGCTTGGTCAGATTGGTCTTGTCAAGGATTTCAGCCAGTTTGCTGATAACTTTTGTATCGAGTGGGGTAGACATAATATACTCTCTCTTTCTGTAAAGGTTAAAGACACAAAAAGCTCCCGCGCAGGGATGCCTATTGTTGACTTTTGTATACCTGATTCTAAAAAAAAACAACAAAAATCTTCAAAAAAAGCATAAATTTGCACAAAAAATAATAAAAAATTGCAATTTTTGAGCGATTTTTGAAGATGCGCCAAAAATTTGTAAAACACAGGTGTGATAATAAGTTTTATCAACTTAAAATAAAAGACGATGTCCGAAGACATCGTCTTTATGGCTGTACCGGCCAAAAAATGAAAGGATGCTTGTAAAAGCAGGCAATGATAATAAACATGACCAGCAGCGCCGGCGGAGCAATCTGAATTTTTTCAGACAATTGCTCACGATACTTTTTCACCGTTTTTCGGCACCAGAAATAATAAACGGCAAGCGTCAAAATAAAATTCATAATCAACCCCGGCAGAAAAATCTGAAATTTAATGTCAGACGGAACCAACCACTGCAGGGCGTTGGCGCTCATAACCATAATAAACAGCGATATGAGCTGCTTTTGCAATTGTTTGGCGGAAAACTCTTTTCTGTATTTGAAGACAAAATAACCGTTTATTGCAGACATTCCTGCCATTAAAAAGCTCACATCCAAAAACAAACCGTAAACCCAATTAACCATATAATAGAAATTTAATAATTTATAATGCCACCCGACTATACAACAATTTGAACAAAACACAAGTACATTTTGTATATATGTAAAAATTATGTATTTTCTGTCCAATATTCTTGCTTTTTTTGAAAATTGTGGTATCTTATGACAAATTTCAAGGAAAAACAGAATGCCGGACTTCAAAATAAAATTTGTTGTTTACGGAATGAGTGCCAAGACACTGGCTGCAGCAATCTCGCTTCTCAGCCTTAGCCCCGTGTCGTCGCTTAACCGTAAAGAAAATATCCAACAGGAAGCGGAAGAAAAAATGCAGGAACTTTCTTTATTGAATGATTCTGCGCGTTTTCCTTCTTATGATGAGAAGCCGTCCTACCGGCCGTTTTCTCATGCTTTGCGCAACGAGCTGAAAAAAGTGCCGTATCGTGTGGATACCATAGATTTTTGTCCTCAGTTTATTGATGAAAATTCTTTTTCTCAGAATTTGGGGTATTTTGATACCGAAAATAAAGAGATTACCATTCATCATTTTCGTAACGTCGGATTTTTGGACGATAATTTTTCTTATGTTGAACAGTTCAATTCGCCGGACAGCAAAGAGGCAGTGCTGGCTCACGAACACCGCCACGCCGTTAATTCCCGATATGCACGGACAAATCTGAGCCTGCGGGACTATGCCCAAAGCCTTCGGGATAATGAAATTTCGGGCTGCATTGCGTCTGTACTGCTGAAGCGTGAAAAATTTTTGGATAACGGGGACTTCCGGATTTTTAACGGTACCCCCGAGTCTGAGTACTACGCCGAAGCGGTCAAAGCAGGGCTGTTTTATCCGCAATACGGCAAAATGAGCCGGATGGAACAGCGTGTTTTGATTGTTGCCGGCAGCAAAATTTGGGAACAAAGCCGCTCAGCCGGTTACAGCCGGATTTTTCGCGGGCAGCTTGCACAATATGCCAAACAAAAAAGCTATGAGGAATTAAGTGCGGATACAGAGGCTGAATATAAAAAATTGTGTTCTCACTACTATACCTTCAAATTTGACGGAACTCAAATTGATTTGTCGCAGGAACGAAAACGCCCCCTGCCGTTAAATGATGAAACAAACAAATATATAAAGATTATGTTGTTTAAGGCTAAAGTGCGGGGGATGTCGTCTTCGGTGCATCGGTATCTGGACAGGTTTGCTTCTTGTGTGTTTGAACGCTAAGGCAACGGGTTCTTTGTCGGATAAAAAGCAAAAAACCGCCGAAGGGCGGTTTTTTAATTTGGTTTATAACATATCGGATGAGCCTCAAACAGCTTTCTCTGCCGCAAAACTTCCGAGATGCCGAATTTTCCCAATGGGACGAAAATTAAGATTCGAAAACTTTTGCAAAAATCTTTTGAGCCACAAAAACCTCCGTTACGGAGGTTTAAAAATGGTGCTCAGGGACGGGATCGAACCGCCGACACGAGGATTTTCAGTCCTCTGCTCTACCGACTGAGCTACCTGAGCAGTAGCTGTTGTTCATCAAACGAAAAGACTTATAATGTATATTTTTCAACTTGTCCAGCATTAATTTTTTAATTTATGCAGAAAAATTAAAAAAGTATTTGTTTTCAAAGGACTAATTGCAGTGCATCTTGTTTTTTATAATCAGCCGCTTGGCAATCTCCTCGGAAGGCATGGTCTTCCGTCTGGCAAATTTATATTCCTGATATTGGTTGTGAACCTTAAACTGAGTCTGAAGTTCCTGAGATGATGTCTGCATATTCTGCTCAAGCGATTCCATTTTGTTGTCCATATAGGCTGTAAGGCCGAGTTCTTTTAGCAGCTTGAACGGTTTATCAGGGCTTGTCAGCAAAATCTGATGCCTTTTCAACGTATCTGTAATAAATTCTCCCGAAATTTTGGCCAGCCCCTGAACGGCCTCGTCAGAAAGTTTTTTATTGCCGTTATACACCAAAATCTGGGCATGAAGTCCGTCTTCCCGTTTGTAAAAAGGAAAAATTACATTATGAACAACCGAGGCGTTAATGTTTTGGGCAATCTTTTCAATGCCGGATTCCTGAAGCTCCGGATAAACGTCGGCCAAGACTTCCAGCTTGTGTATCATGCTGAGAAATTCTTTTTGATGAAGCTTCATAAAGAAGTCTGCCGATTTTTCTTTTCTCTTTTGGGCATCATTGTAGAAACTGCCGAATGAAAGATGGGTGTAAATATTAATGAGCTCCTGCATTTCCATCTTTTCCGCACTGTCCGGCAGAACGGAAACTTTTTCGCCGAGGCGGTCAAACTCATCGGTGTCATCGGCTTCGGAATTGTCTTTTTCCAGAAAGTCGCCGCAGGTCTGTGCAAATTTGATGATATATTCGGAAATAACATCCAGCTCGTCCGGAAAAACGTCTTTCTGGGTTTGCATTGCGGCCAGCGAGTCATGCTGGACGAGTTTGGTGTCAAAATCCGTTCCCAGATATTTGTTGGCCGCTTCGGCGACGGAAACCAGCGTATCCGTCAGGCTTAAGATGTCAGATAACGTGTCTTGGCTGCATTCCTCCTGCTCTTCGATAATCGTCATGACTTGATTGCCGAACTTTACCAGAAAAGGCAAATCCGTCAGCTTCCCGTCTGTATCAACCTTATAAGACGTCAGCTGCCGGAAAATTTGTTTTATCAGTTCTTCCCGCTGGTTCTTCAAATGCGGCGAAGCGGAAACTTCGGAATGGTTTTCATATTCCAGCCATCTTGACGCTTCCTTGTCTACTTTTGCAAATTGCCGGAGTGTGTCCATTTGGACGGCAACATGGACTTTTCTCTGCTCCTGCGGGTCGGGGATGACCGGCGGCAAAGGCTCAAACTGTTTTTGCTGAACATACAGCTTGTTGTCAATCTGCCGCAAATGGGACAGATGTTGGCGGAAAATGGTTTCTCGGATTTCGGCTGCCGTTTGGGTGTTGACTTTTTGCATATCATCGTCAAAAGCCAATATGTTCCGCAGCCCCAAACCGGCCTGCGTATATTTCTCCTGATGTTCTTCAATCAGTTCGTTAAGCGGCGGCATGCAGTTGCCGATGACGGTTTTCAGTCTTTTTAAATCCGGATGTTCTTCCTGATCATACTCTTCCAGAGCCAGAAAAGCCTGCTGCGCAATCACGCGGGAATCGGGAAAAGTCCGCTCGTCCAGAGCCTCTCGGCCGGTAATGAATAAAACCTCGTTCAACAGCGAAATCCTGTCCGCGTCTTCTGCCGAGATATTGACCTTGTCGGCAATTTCATAAGCCACGCCGGAAGCGATAATGTCATCATAAAAATCGCTGGAAATGTTTTTATTGCCCTGAATAGAGGTTTCTTTGCAAAGGCTGCTTAACATCTTGAGCCAGAATTGCATTTTTTCTTTGTCTTCGGCATTTTCTTCCGGCATGTTGGCCGCAAAGACTTTGTAATCCTGCAATTGTCCCGCCGTGTCGCCGCCGGAAAAATCAATGCCGGTCATTTCTGTACCAAAGAAAGAACTGATGTCAAGCTGGTGTAAAAGCTCGCTGTTAAGTTCAAACAGCGCCATGGCCTTGTCATCGGTTTCCGGCAAAGAAATATTCATGTCATAAGAAAAATCAAGCTCTTGCGCCAGACAACGCAGAGCCGGATAAAAGTCTTCCAATTTGTCTCTTTGTACAGAAAAAATCACGTCCCTCGCATCTTCGATACCAATCTCATTCAAATAGGCACTGACCGCAACCGGAACAGCTTTAAGAAGTTTTTTGTAAGTTTCTTCTTGCTGAATTTCTCGCATTTTGTAAAACCTTAAAATTTATGGATATGTCAAAATATAAACAAAATACGATGTTTTGTCAATAAGTAATAATAAAGGGGAAAATGCCGTTTAAGTCTTCAAATCCACCAGCAGCTGCAACATTTCGTCCGCCGTGGTAAAAGCGGAGGCATTGACGGAATAAGCGCGCTGTACCACAATCATCTTGGAAAAAGATTCCTCAACATTGGCGGTAGAACTTTCCAGAGCTTCCGGCGTAATCATGCCGCTGCCGTCCAGATAATAGGCCTCGCCGCAATTGGCATTGGCCTGAAACATGGTGTTTGAAACCGCTTCCAGATTGTCCGGCGCTTCAAATCCGACCAATGTGAGCTTGGCATAATCAACGGTTCTTTCATTGGTGTATTTTCCTTTGAGCACGCCGTCATCGTCAAAATAGCAGGAAATAAATTTTCCGCTCGGATACCCGTCTTGCGAAACGCTTGTAATCTGGTTGCTGCCGTCATATTGTGTCATCTTGGAAATGTCAATGCTGAGGGTGTTGGCACCGCCGCCGGCTTCTTCGTTCCATTGAATCCCTATATCCAAAGACTTGGGCGATACCACGCCGCCTTTGTCGTTAAATACAACCTCAATCGGCCCGCCGGTAACGGTTCCGCCGTCTTCCATCACAAAATCAACCGACCAGGTGTTGGCCTTGCCTTCGACTTTGCTGAAAATCATGTTCATATTTCTGCCGTCATTGTTCGGGCCATATACGGTCAGCCCGTAGGCGTTGCTGGGTTCGTTGGCTGAAACGTTGGCTACCACGTCCATTTTTGACGTCGGATTTGACGGCATTGTTTCCTGCGGATCAATGGTAATGTCCTCCGGATTAGCCGCAAAAGTCCCGTCACCGTTGGCTTTAAATCCCTGAACCTTATAACCGTTGGGAGAAATCAGATAAGTTGTGCCGTCCATTGTTCGGGTTTCAAAATTGCCGGCACGGGTATAATAAGAATGGCCGCCGGAATCTTTGGTTAAAAAGAAGGCGTTTCCGGTGCTGTTGATGGCAACGTCAAAAGTCTGTCCGGTTGACTTGATAATACCCATGGAAGTCACATAAGTCCGGTCATATGCGCCCACGCCGGTAATGTCGGCACGGGAAGACGAAAGGCCGGAATTGTTTCCTTTAACCACCGGCTGGGAGCCGAGCAGAGTCTGAAACAGGGTTTCCTGCTTTTTATACCCGACGGTATTGATGTTGGCAATATTTGTGCTCACGGTCGACATGGCATGAGAATGGGCTTCCATGCCGGTGACTGAGGGATAAAATATGCTTAATGCCATCTTTTTTCTCCAAAATAAAACTTTCTCCCGTCTGATATGCAAATCTTGTGCCATAAAATTTTGTTACTTTATAATATATGGACTTTCAAAAGCATTTTGCAGTTTGGCACGCCGTTTGCATTAACAGTCTTAAAGTTAATTTTTTTGCAGAGGCTTTTGAGATGGAAGTAAAAGATATTAATAATAAGACGGCTTTGGCAATGCTGGCGCGCAACAGTGCCGCGGCAATGGGTGGCAGCATGGTCGGTGATGCCTTTTCCAGCTTGTTGGAAACTCAGACGCAGGCACCGGATTTTTCCAAAGATGTAAAATTTGCGGCCAAAGACAGTGCTAAGCCGGAAAATGTCGCAAAGCCGGAAGAAAGCGCTAAAAAAGACCCTGTAAAAACAGATAAGGTCAAAGAGGACAATTCTATTCGGGAAGATAAAGATTCCGGCAGGACGGAAGATAAAAATGCTTCCCGTGCGGATGAAAAGCAAAAAGCTGATAAAAAAGAAGATCGTCCGTCAGACGAGGCTGATTCGGCTGAAGAAGAAAATGGCGATAACCGTGTCGCTGAGGCAGCTATCCTGCCTGATTTGTCCTTGCTCTTTGCCGGAACGGTCCAGCCTGTTGCCGAAGTTTCCGGTGAGGCTATGGTTCCTGAAACGGTTGTTATTTCTGAGATGCCGGCCGTCACGGCAGAAGTTCCCGCAATGCAGACAGAAGCCGTACAAACGGCTGTACCGGCGGCACAGACGGCTGAAAATGCAGTAAAACAAAATAATGCCGGAGAAATTGATATTTCCGCATTGCAAATGGTGCCGGAAGAAACCGTGATTGAAGCGGCGCCAGTCATCTTTGAAGATGTCAAAGCCAAAACGTCCGGAAAAACACAGCTCGCCAATGCCGGCGTCGGACAACAAACAGTCTCTGAAAACGTTCCGGCGGAAGAAAGTGTGTCTGTTGAAAATATCAGATTTGGCGATAAAGAAGTAAAGTTGGACGTGGCGATAGAAGACGACGGGGCAGATTTTTCCTATCGCAAAACCTCGGATCTTTCGACAATGAATGCGGAAGTAGAGAACATTGCGGCTGATGAAACGGTCGAACTTTCCAAATCTTTTGTTCAGACTTCGGAAAATGCCAAAAGCCGTCCCTTGTCTTCGGGGGGTGAGCAGCATGTACAAGCACAGCCGCAAAACGCACAGCCGCAGAATGTTGCCGCCGCACCGGCCGTCAATGTTCAGATTGCCAATAATGCTGATGTTGCCGTTGAGGCTGCAAAAGAAGCGGTAACGGAAGTTAAGGGAATGCAGATGGCACAAGCGGCCGGCGGCAGCGAGTTTGTAAATGCCGCCCGCGCCAGAACGGCCGAGCAGTTGAAATCTCCGGTAAATGACGCATATAAGGGAATGAGCCGCGAGGTTGCCGAACAGGTAAAAGTAAATATTACAAAATCAGCGGTCAAAGGCGTTGATAAAATTGACATCTCTTTAAAGCCGGAAGAACTGGGACATATTGAAATCAAAATGCATTTGGCCAAAAACGGCAAATTGCAGGCTGAGATTGTCGCCAGTCGTCCGGAAACAATGGAGATTTTGCAAAAAGAAGCCCAAAATCTGCAAAAGTCTTTTGAAGATGCCGGCTTCCAGACTGACGAGAACAGTTTAAGCTTCAGCTGCCGGGAAGACAATGCCCAGTCCGGCCGTCAGGAGCAAAATTATGAAATGCGCCGTTTTATCGGCGAGGCATTGGACAATGATTTCAGCAACGATAACCTTTCCGGCTATGCAGAAAGCAGCTGGGACGGTCAATCCGGATTAAACATTCGGGTTTAGGCTAAAAGGAGAAAGAAAATGAGTACGGATATCAGTTCGATTACGGGTTATGCTTCAAGCAATGCGCAGACAAATGCGTCCAGCCAGCAGCTTTCGGCTGACATGAATACTTTTTTGCAGCTTTTAACCACGCAGTTGCAATATCAGGATCCGCTTGATCCTATGGATACGGCCGAGTTTACCAACCAGTTGGTTCAATACTCCAGCGTGGAGCAGGCCATCCAGACCAATACCAAACTTGACACGCTTCTGCAATTGAACGTGTCCAACCTCGGAGCGCAGGCCGTTTCCTATATCGGCAAAACGGTTCAGGTTCTGGGCGATGTTATGCCGCTGGAAAACGGCAAGGCCAAAGCCGCTTATACGCTGGACAAAGATGTTGAAAGCGTAACGATTACCGTCAAGGATATGAACGGCAAGGTCGTTTATTCCGAAACCGGCGAAACCGGCAGCGGAACGCACGAATTTACTTGGGACGGCAAAGATTCAAGCGGCAACCAGCTTCCTGACGGTGCATACCAGATTGTCGTTGGCACGAAAGTTGCAAGTGGAGAAACACAGGCCAATGTAACGACAACAGTTTTCGGACGGGTCACCGGCATAGCGAGCGATGATAAAAACGTTTACGTTGGGTTGGGCGATGCTGTCACGGCTTATCTGGGCGATATTCTGACCATACGGGAAGATACGTATTTTGATAAGGACACGACACCGGAAACGCCGGATGAGACACCGGAAACACCGGACGGCGGAACGGAAGAAAACCCCGATGGCGGAACAGAAAAGCCGGAAGAAACTGCCTAGTCGGCAAAATTATTAAAGAAGAGATGCTTTAGGAGAAAAGAAATGAGTTTATTTGGTGCATTACAGTCAGGTATTTCAGGATTGGCGGCTCAGTCTACCGCGATGGGCGCAATCTCTGACAATATCGTCAATGTAAACACTGTGGGGTATAAGAACAATACCACATCCTTTCAGACTTTGGTTACCAAACAGACCTCAAGTTCGTACTATTCCCCGGGCGGCGTGCAGCCGGTATCCAAACAGGGCGTAAATGTTCAGGGCTTGCTGTCTTCCACCTCATCGTCCACGGCTTTGGCCATTAGCGGCAACGGCTACTTTGTCGTCAATCAGGCGGCCAATCCGGGCGAAGGCGATTTGTGGGCTTATACCCGTGCCGGCGATTTCAATATTGATGAAAACGGCTATCTGAAAAATACCGGCGGATTTTATGCCCAGGGCTGGTCTCTGCTCCCTTGGGACGGCAACCCGCAGGCCAGCACCGTCAATATCAACGGCGTTAACTATATGAAGGCTTATTATGCCAGCGACGGCAGCACCGTCTATATTAACGACAATATTATTGACCCGAGAAACTTAAAGCCGGTCAACCTGTCAACCATCGGCGGTACGGCAACGGCCACCAAACAAATCAGTTTTGGCGCCAACCTCCCGTCCAGTGATGAAATTTACAATCCTGTCACCGGCACCGGCGGCAAACACAAGGTTTCGGCTCTGATCTATGACAGCTTGGGCAACGCCAGCAATATGAGCCTGAACTATTACAAAACCAGTGCCAACGGCTGGAGCATGACAACTTCTGTTCCGAGCGGCGCGTCCAACGTCAGCCTGCATACGGAAATCCGCGGTCAGGATCAGGTCTATGCCGCAGCCGGACAACTGGAGTTCACCTCTATTCCTGAAACCGGTTCTGTTATCAGTATCACCACCAACGGCACAACCTATAACTTCCAGTTTGGCAACGGTACATTGACCGATGCCGGTATGGCCGGAACCAACATCGGCGTTGACATCACTTCTGCCGTATCGGTTGCCGAATTCTCCGAGATTTTTGCAACGGCATTAAAGGATAATCTGCCTGACGGTGACCGCTTTGCCGTTCAGAGCAACGGTATCAGCATTACCCAGTCGACCACCGGCGATGCTCTGCGCATTGATGCCAGCCGCGCGCTGTCTTGTGTTCAGAGTTCTTCCAATCCGAATGAACTGACCGGAATTCCGACAGGCGTCTTTACCGTAGATAAAGTCTCTGATATGCTGACCAACGGTGCGGCCATCAACTTCACGTCAAAAACTGCCGCCGATTATGTCGGAAAAACCCTGACGATTGATGGTGTTACTTTTGAATTTGTCAATGGTGGGGCGGCAACAGGCAGAAATGTTGCGGTTGATATCAGTGGTATTGTTAATGGCGCTAACGTTTCTCCCAATGATGTTGTCAAAACTTTAGCGGCAGAAATTCAGGATGCAGATAACGGCATTGTTGAACCGGGGCGTTTTGTCGCCAGCGGCAGTACATTGCAGATATTGCCGACTTCTACCGGTCCGGACATTGAACTGAGTACAAATCTCGGCGGCATTGCCAACGGCCGTGTCCGCAATGACGGTAAGAACTGGGAGAACTTGGGAGCCGGCCCGGTTACAATTGCCAACGAATTTATCGTTGATGAGCAGGTTGAGCAAGGCTCTATTGTACCGGCAGTCCGCTTTGACTCACAAGGTACGCCCAAACAGTTTTATGTTTCCAGTATGGCAATAGAGTGGGCTAACGGAGCTCAGGACATGACTGGCGCCCAGAACGAGGGCACGCGCATCACCCTGAATATGGGTAATGTCGGAACCAATGACGGTTTGACCAATCTGTCCGGTGACTTCACCACCAACTACATTCGCCAGGACGGCGCCAAATTCGGAAGTTATTCCGGCGTTAGTATTGATGAATCAGGCGTTGTAACCGCTTTGTTTGACAACGGCGAAACCCGCCCGATTGCAATCCTGCCGCTGGCAACTTTCTCCAACCCGAACGGCTTGGAATCTCTGACCGGCAACTCTTGGATTGAAACAGACTATTCAGGACAAGCTTTGCTGAAGAGAGCCGGAACCGACGGCGCCGGAGAAATTGCTTCCAACGCTTTGGAAAATTCAACCGTCGATCTGGCAACAGAGTTTTCCAATATGATTGTAACCCAGCGGGCTTATTCGGCAGCAACCAAAATTATTACAACCGCCGATGAAATGCTCGATGAATTAACCAGATTGACTTAGTCTGATTAATTGCAAATTTTCCCCTAAAGTCAGCCCCGCTTTCCCGGCGGGGCTTTTTTTGTTTTATTCTCATATACTCTCTCGCCTTCCAAAAATCCGCTTGCAAAAGTTACAGATTCATTTATTATAACTCTCGCAGTCCGGAGACGGATTGTGGTGTCTCAAAAACATCTCCACATAATATCCACCATGGGTGGGGTGCCGGAAATAAGTGCGCTTGCGTAACGAATAACGGCGACTGTTTTGTGGCAGTTTTTGAGCTCCATCCGCCTATTTTTTAGGCGGATTTTGTTTTAACAAAATCAAGGAGCTAAAAAATGTTATCAAGAGAATATAGAAAAAAATGGTATAA
>CABUWG010000021.1 GCA_902495305.1 uncultured Pseudomonadota bacterium
ATTTACCGCCGGCACATCTATGCCGTATTCGTGCTTCAGGATCCAGCGCACCATTCCCCAACAGTCAAATTCATCAGGGCCTTGCGCACCGGCAACCCAGGGCAAGCCTATATATTTACAAGCAAAATGTGTCATCGTGTTAATCCCGGATAGTTTTTAACGGTATAGTTTTCACTCGGAAACGACTTATTTCCGATGTCCATCATACGGGCCGTAGCAGTTATTTTATAGCAGTCCACATGAATATCAGTAATAACCAAGGTTATCGGCGGATCCATCTGTGGCGTTGTCAGGTCGTCAGACAGATATGGGCGGTATGTCAGCTCAATCATGTCTTGTGTTTCAATCGCTCGATCAAGATAAGTGATCATCTCAGTTGAAACGTTGTCGATCGTGACCGAAATCTCAGGTGTCGGCGTGTTGTTGACCGGTGGCAATTCCAAATCAAAGGCCATGGCAACAAACTCCACAGCTTCTCCCGGATTAAGCGGAGCCGAGTTTTCAAGCGTACATATATGACTGACGTGATCTCGGACTACACGAATAGCGGTCTGATTTCCTTGTTCATCAACAAAAGATGGATGCCGAAGTTCCAAGGTATGGAGCAAAACCACATCACTCGGAGCCGAAGCATAGGCTTCCTTTAGTGCTTCTGAAAGCGTCGTATCAGGCATTATCTGTTCCTTTCTATTATTTCCAGTATCCACGTGCGTACCAATCTATATATCGGGATGAGCCATCACCATACGGTTTGGCAGTAAACATCGATGATGTCCTGTTTATGATAAATACTTGGTTGTTAATTGAGGCCGTTGCATTGTCCAGTCTATAAAGTTGGCAATTTAATTGGTAATTTGTGTTAATGAACGCAACGTTCATCGTAATATTAACGCTCCAATCTGTAACTTGTGATCCTTTATCATATGTTCCGCCTTGTTCTAGAATGCCATTTGACCATTTGATATACCAATTAGTTCCTTTTTGTTCTTCTACTATGTAAGGAATGTTATTTAATGTATTTTTTATTTGAGAGAGAAGATTCCTTATTTCACTTGTCTCTTCCATAGCTATAGTTCTGCTGACATCTGCACATTTGATATAAGTCAACTCATAATAAGCCTTTGGCCTTGTTTCATCACCAAAGCGGGCTGTCCCATTTTGTCCTGTCTTAGGATTTAGAATAAATAAGTCAGGTCCGTCTTGCCTCAAGCCTTCATCTGTTCCGCTCGTTGTACCGATAGTAGCACCGTCACCCGATCCCCATACATCTTGTCTAATTTGAGCAATATGGTAGTGACCTTGAAACTGATCTAACTCTACATTTCCAAGCTGACTAGGCGTTCCACTTCGAGCGAAGTTTACTAACAGCGGCAGAATTAAAGTGTCATTGTCCACCTTTACATAGCTGGCACACATTCCGTATGTTGAAACTTGGCTGTCATATGTTGCTTCCGTCACTAAAGTGAGGCTGTCTGTATCAACAAGCTGGGTAAAAAAGTCCGGATATCGGGAACGTGTTATCGTGTTTTTATACCAAACCGGCTCATATCCGTCTGGAACTTTTGAACTTGCTGGGACTGTCAGCTTTGTGCCGAGCGGTGTCGGAGCCGCATTTTGTGCATAGGTTAGAGCTCTTTCGGCTTGGGCTGTGGCCAGTGCAACCTGAACAGCTCCTTCCGACTGAACCTGTGATATTGAGGCGGCCGTTGCACTGGCAATGCTGTTAGATGTGATTTGCGACAGCTCCTTAAATGTTTCCGCTTCATCTCTTAAAGTTTTTGTTTGCCCTTTTAAGGTATTGGTTTCATTTTTAATAATTTGTGTTTCGGATTTTATTTGCAATGTGTCAGCCTTTGCCTGGCGACACTCATCAACATAATCTTCAAGGCCGTTAATAATTTCAGCACGCACATCCTTCAATTGCTTGGCCACAGACGGAACATTCCCGCTTTCGGTTTGCACAGTTGTCATGTCATCACCATGTACAATTGTGTGCCATTTAGTTCCATCGACTTCTGACTGAGCAACGACCGCTTCTAATCTTTCTTCTAAATTTGGCATTTTATACTCCTTTACAAGGCATGAATGCTAATTCACCGCCACCGGACAATCTTACTATGTCACCAGGACATACCAAAACCATAAGGCTGTTATACTCTTCCCAATGTCCATAGTTTCCATATTGGCGAAATACAAGGTTTCCGTTGATATATCCGCTCAATGAACTGTTATACACAACGTTGCGCATTAGTACCCATCCATACTGGCTTATTGTAACGTCTGCATTTAATGCAAGAACCTGCCTTCTTGACCAATCAGGAGCAATCCAAGCAATAATACTTGCCTTTGCGGATGCTGACGGCGCAATATTTGAAAAATCCAAGTTTGCTTTCGAACTTGTTGCGGCTTCAGCTCGGTTTGCTTGACTTGTAGCCTCAGCTACTTGTTCAGCTACAGCATTTTGCACATTGGTCACTTGGGTTGTACCTTCCGCTCGAATAGTGCTAATCGAGTTTGTTGTAGCGGTCGAAATGCTGTTAAAAATGGTTTGAGACTGATTTTTTAAGGCCTCTGTATCATTCTTTAACCATATAACATCAGATTTTAATCCGTTTGTTTGCTCTTTAATAGCAAGTGTATCGGCCTTTGTTTGGATTGTAACATCACGAGCGTTTCTGCACTCGGCCAAATAATCTACAACACCATTTACAACTTCATCGTGCACGTCTTTCAACTGCTTGGCTACCGTAGGAACATTTCCGCTTTCGGTCGGTACAGTTGTTGTATTATTACCATGAATTATTGTATGCCATTTAACGCCGTCCATTTCAGCCTGAGAAACAACAGCCTGCAATCTTTCTTCCATGTTCATTTGAAGTATCTCCTAGTAACCGCATGCATACCAAGACTTTGCTTGGCTTGAACTTCCGCCTCGGTTATAAATTATCATTTGCGATGCAGAAGTACGTTGTATACATTGCGCATATATTTCGCTATTTGTTCCTATAGTTGTTGCTATCACTGTATAATTTGTATTCTTGAAAGCCTTTGGAAAGGTAACAGTGACATTTGTCCCTGCGGCCGCTTCTCCACCTTGTTCAATCCAACCGTCGGGCCAAACTCTATACCATGTTTTGCCACTTACATATTTTGTAAACATCTTGGAAAAGATAGTATCCTTTGTGATGTTTGATAGGTCAGTGTTTACCTTTGTGGAAGTAGCTTGTTCGGCCCGATTTGCCTGACTGGTTGCTTCGGCCACTTGTTCTGCCACCGCAGTACGCACATTTGTGACCTGAGTAGATCCTTCTGTTTGCACAGTTTCCACAGCATTAGCTGTCGCAGACGAGATATTATTAAAAATCGCTTGTGACTGATTTTTTAGGCTTTCGGTATCATTTTTTAATGTTGTTACATCGTTTTTTATTTTATTGGTTGCATCTTTTATGGCCTGAGTTTCCGTTTTAGTCTGAATTGTTGCATCTCGAGCAGTTCTGCACTCAATCATATAATCAATAACACCGTTTACAACCTCATCATGAACATCTTTTAATTGTTTGGCCACTGTTGGAACGTTGCCGTTTTCTGTCGGGACAGTTGTTGTATTATTACCATGAATTATTGTATGCCATTTTTCTCCATCTGCTTCAGCTTGCGAAACAACGGCTTGTAATCTTTCTTCCATATTTGCCATTTTTTATAAATCCTCAATATATTGCGGGCATTCAACGTGAACGAAATAGTGCAGATGATTAACCGCACTTGAAAGCCTATCAAAGTCATTTTCTAGTAAAATTGCCAACGCACCGTCCGAAAGTGTCGGTCGGTCACGCACTTCGAGTTCTGATGTGATTTCCCAAAGGTATCCATTCAGGAGTTTTGCTTCGAACTGTTGAGTAAACCTGGCTTCTTGTTTTAATAACCCCAGGCCGCCCAAAAGCGTAACAACGAACCATTCAGCACCTTCTTTTGCGTAGTATTTGTACCAGGCTTCAAAGAGCGAGAATTGTTCTCGGTTCATTACCCAGCGCACAGAAATTTTAGACGGCGTTTGCTCATAACGCCGCCTTTGTCTCGCCGGGCCTGCCTCCATATCGGTTCGTACAATAGCTTCACCGGGTTTTATCGCATACCCCTCTGTGGTCGGGTAAGGTAGTTTTTCAGGAAAAATTACTGTCATCTATAACTCCCATAGGCCGGGTTTAACGCATACCTTTGTTCAAGGATCGGCGATAAACCTTCACCTTTACTGATGTTTTTACCAATTGCACCCTCAATCTGCTCAACGATGATGTCCAGGTTGATATTACCGTTCATGTCGCGTGTCGGGTTTGCCGTTGTCCTTGTGCCTGAGGCCTTATTGACCACATTCACATTGACATAAACCGGCGGTTTTGAATTTAACTCTGCGCCCAGTGCTTTCATCTGTCCCGGCGTGAATACCGTTTCACCTTTTTTCGCGATAATCGGGATCTCGCCGCCGACCAAACCCCCGGTATGAAAACGGGGAGCATTTTCAAAAACACTTGGACTAACAGCCTTAGTAGATAAAGTATCCGTACCAATGACACCTCCTGTATGCGCTGTCGGAATACCGAAGTAACCCATGACACCGCCCATGATCGGCTTGATCACAGCGTACTGCATGGCCATTCGGACCATTCCCTCGACAACTGAGTTAACAAAGTCTCCAAAGTTCGCTTTACCGGTCATGACGAAGTTTGTCAGCGTATCTTCCATTGATTTGAAAGAGTTCTTGACCATGTTTTCGGTCATTGAAGCCATATCCGAGGCATCTTCATAAACGCTTTTCATTCCTCGGGTTACGCCGTCTTTCCAGTCCTTTGAACTTTGAAGAGCGGCAACTCCTGCTTTTTTGACCATATCATCATAAACGCGGTTTACATCATTTTTGAAATCCTCATAACCGGCTTTTGTGCTGTCAAGGTTCGCCAAAGCATTATCACGCCACTTGGCCGCTTTTTGCATGGCCTGATCATAAGGATCCTGCAATTCAAAGACCTTTTGTTTGATGTCCTCAATGGTCTTTTCGTAAGCTGATGTGTCAGTTTTTGACAGAACAGGTGGTTTCGGAACTGCCGGCTTTTCTTCTTTCGGCCTTAATTCCGGGTTTTGAATGTACTTCAACTCATCACGAGCCTTTTGTGCATCTATCTCGGCCGCTTTCAAAAGCAGGAACTTTTCCTGAATGGCTTTTGCCTGCGGTTGAAAATCCGGATATTCAGCGGCCAAACGCCATACTTCCTTTTGGTATTCCTCCAGGTTGTATTTTGACTGCGAAAGAATGTCCGCCAAATCGTTTGCAAAGATCTGGTATTCTTTCAGGAACATATTCGGCGCGTGACGTTGAAAGAACGACAGCCCACCGGTATCTTTTAATTCTTCCTTCAGGTCTTTGATATTCTTTTCTGCCACCTTTAATTTATAGGACCATTCGGCAATGGCTTGGTTTTTGCTCTGTACCGTCACAAGGTTATTTGTTTCTTTGACCGTCTCGGCCATCTGTTCTTTAAGTTTGGCCAAGGTGTCCGCGTGGTCGTTTGCCGCTCGCTTTGCCACGTTATGACTGTCTATTAACTTATACAGGCCATAAACAACCAACATAACAAGACCGGCCGGGCCACCAAGCAAAGCCATAATGCCTTTCAAAAGTCCGACCGCACCGGCAAGAACCTTTGCCGCTACCGCGGTTGCGTACATCTGCACAGCGGCCACCTTGGAAACTTGCCACATCATTTTAAGGCCGAGTGTGGCAGAGGCTCCGGCGGTCCCGGTTCCCATTAGTGCAACATTCAGCGCATAAACGCTTGCCTTTAATAGGTCAATTCCTTTTGTAATCAGGCTTGCACCCAACCGGACAGTTAAGAGCGTGATGATCGGCTCAATGTTTTTGGCCAATGTAAAGAACGCTTTACCGGCGATTGTTACTGCACTTGCTAAAGTTTCACCAATAGTTTTAGCCGCACTATCTGTACCTGATACTAAATTATTAAACTGATCAAGAACTTCTTTGATTGCTTTGTTTAATCCATTTTCACCAATCGTTCGTGCAACTTTTGCAAGAGCATCTTCAATGTTTGACATTGTTCCGCCCATGGTGTTCATCTGTTCGGCCATGGCACCACCGAAGTTTATTGTGCCGATAGAGCGAAGATAATTTTCAATTTCTGCCGCATTTTTACCAACTTCTGTTGTAACGCCTTGAAAGATGAACCTTACACGTTCTCCCTCGACCTTTGCTTTGATACCAAACGTTTTGAGCCTTTCAAATTCACCAACAGTTGCTGAGGTAACAGCCGAAACAAACTCCAATATGTTCTTACCAAAAGCAGAGGCTGTGTTACCATAAGAGGTTAAGGCTTCCATTGAAGGTTCCAAGCCCATTGCCTTTAATCGGATAAAACTGTCTACGATTTCATCAAGTTGGAATGGCGTTGATGTGGCAAAGTCTTCAATCAAAGTAAAGGCTTTTTTGGCCGCTTTCGCAGAGCCGGTCACCGTTTTTAATGATCCGGACAGTCTTTCAAACTCGGCATTAACACCGACAATAGACTTAAACGTTGAGGTTAAACCACGTAAACCGAGGTATGCTCCGGCCAACGATGCCGCCTGTTTGAGGGTATTATTAAAGGCCTTGGCTGTGTTGTCCAAGACCTTTAAGTTATCGTTTGCCGGTGTGATGACCTGAGTTATCCGCTGAAAGGCTTTCTGTCCGTCCGAGCCGATGTTCTTGAACTCTTGCCGAACCTTGTCGCCGCCCACCGCTTCAAGTCTGATTGAAAGTTTTTTCGCTGTGTTCATTCGTTTTTTCCATAAAAAAACACCCCAACCAAACGGTTGAGGTGCCTTGTTGAAATTTGTTTTACTTAATAGTCGTAGTAGTTTGTGTTCCCGAAGCTGTCTTTACGAGAGCGCGTATGAATGTTTCGATTCCCGATAGTGCCATAGGTATTTGTATTACCAAAGCTGTCAGTCCGGGAACGGGTATTTACATTTTGGTTACCAATCGTTCCGTATGTATTGGTATTACCAAAACTGTCGGTTCGAGACCGCGTATTTACATTATCGTTTCCAATAGTGCCATAGGTATTGGTGTTACCAAAACTGTCTGTCCTGGATCGTGTATTGACATTCTTGTTGCCGATCGTTCCGTATGTATTAGTATTTCCGAAACTATCGGTCCGAGAACGGGTGTGTACATATTCGCCGTCAGAGTTTGTTCCATAGCAATTCCTATTGCCAAAACTATCTTCAGAACAACGAACTGTGGCTTGAGCCTGAATTGCTAGCAAGCAGAAACATAAAGTAAAAAGTATATTTTTCATGGTTAATCCTTTCTTTTTACTTTATTAATATCAAACGCAAAATAAAAATTCAAGATGTCTGACCTAACTTCTGCCACTTTCTGACATATCACTCATACCGGCCTTTATTCCTTGGATTCCGACAGATAACAGTTCAGTCATCACCGCACTTTTTAATCCCAAATTCTCAGCCACCGTCAGCGCAACCCCAAGATCAGGCTCGGAAAGTTTTAGCAAAACCTCCCAAGCCTGATGTCCTTCTGCGGTTTTTAAGGTTGTTTCGACGTATCGGCATCTGTAGATGGGGCAGTTGATTTCTTGCTCGCCGCATCCTTGGCAGTAGTTTCGCCCGGAGCCGAAGTGCCATCTTGCTCGGGCGTATATGCGTTTTTTTCGGCCTCGAGTATTTCTTGAATGCCGCAATACTGTTGTCTGAATGTTTCGGCGATGCTCCAAAAGTTCGTGAAGAGCTCCTCAATTTTGACCGGTGTCAGCGGTGCTTTTTCATCTGTTTCGGCTTCTAAAATGCCGTCCCATTCAATAATGCCCGCCAGCGCAAGACCCAAAATTAACTGCTGATCGGCAAAGGCTTCGCGCTTTGTGATGTCCTCTAAATCCGGCAAGTTTTCATCTTTTGCACCGTTTTCGCGAACATCTTTAATGCGCTTGGCCATGTCGTCGACCTTTGAATTCATATAGGCTTTTGCCTCATAGAATACGGAAGATGTGCAGGGTTTAACTTTTACCCGGACACCCATACCTAAATCCAACCAGTAAGGCTCATTCTTAAACTTTAACTTTAACATTAGTATTCCTCCACATCGTTATACAATTGAACAGTTACCATTTTGCCGAGTTCGGCGTTCTTGGCACCTTGGAAATCATAAGTGCATTCAATGCCGCCAGGGCCTGAAATGGAACGTTTCGGTTTTGGCAGATACACTTCATGGCAAGTAATAACGAGCCTTTGTGTGTCTGATAACTGATAACCGAGCTCTAAGTCCACCGGTACACCGGCGCGAGCTTTATCCATCAAGGCATTATCGCCATAACGAACCGCAATCGAACCGGACAATGAGGCAACGCCCAGGTCAATAGCTTCAACTTTACCATCGCTCCGGATCGTCTCAATTTTTTCGAGGTTATTTGAATAGGTAACAGAGGCACTGGTCACATTGGCCAATGTTTCACCACCGGATTTAATAAAGCCTTGAAACTGTGAAAAGCGCGTGTAGTTCTTAACTTCCGGTGCATCTGAAACAGATGTCTCCGAGGCTGTTTCACTTTGTGCCATTAACGAAACTGTGGCTTGTGCTTCACCGGATCGGGCGAAGTTAAAGGCGATAGAGTTTGCGCGTGCGCCAAGGAATCTTATGAATTCAGGAACTTCGGCCAGTCCTAATTCAAGTGAATAGCTCGGAAGCGTGGTTTTACCGCTTTCAAATGTATGCGTATAAACGCCATTTTCGTTGGTCGTTTCCGGAACTCCGAAGACAGCTTTCAGCCAAATTCCGATGTTTCTAAGGTCAACCGGCACCGCCAAATCACCTTCAACGTTAATAACGTCTTGAAATGGTGTGGTCGGGTCGCGGCCAAGGCCTAAAACATTTGAGGAAATCAACCCTTGTTCGCTGTCAATTGCGCTTGATGCAAACGGCACTTGGGTATAAGGTCCCGAAGAAAGAGTGCCGTAAGTGCTTTCTTCAGCGATTAATAGTTTGGCATTCCAGCCATATGCTCGTGACATATTTGTCTCCTTTGTTAAATTAGGTTAGAATTTGAGGTGTATTCAAGGACAATGGGAACGATCGTACCTTTGATGGTTACGCCACCTTCGACCGGTTCTTCCACAAACTCGGGTGGATCCGCGTGCATATAATCAACTTCGCCACCGAGGCGAGGATCATTCTGCAAAAGTTCACCGATTTCCACCAACAGCCAGTCCAAGGCTTGATCGCGCTCGGCCGGTGTTTCTTTTTGAACAATGACTTCCAGTTCAGCCCGATGTGTGAAAATGTAGCAAGGCGGCGACAATAAAATCTCCGGCTCGCCGACATTACCATCGCGCAGAATAACCAAACCGCCATCAGGGATTTTTTGCGGCAGAGGATCATTGCGCTTAACAGCCACATCAAGCGTTGAAAGCCTTTCAAATAAAGCGTTTAATACGATTTCTCTTTTACTCATCTTCGCTCCAGTTTTGCAAAATCAAGCTCGGCACTTTGTTTTGCCAACGCTCGCTTTCACTTTCAAAGTTAATTAATTTCGGCATTTTGACCTGAGGCACCAAGATAAAGGCGATGACAGTCTTTTTCTTTTTGGTATGGACAAGCAATGAACAGGCATTGCGGCGATACACAAACTGTAGCCGCACGCCTTTCATCTGTTCATAAAGACCCGGTGTCATACGTTTACCGCGTGCTTTTTTCGGGATTGCATCGGTCGGAATGGCAAGCCACAGACCGTTTTTGCCTCGGATAATGCTTGCGTATTCAAAGCCCTGCATAATCTTTTCGGCATTAGAATAGACCTGACCGGCCGCGCTGATACTCGGCTTTCCTTTCGGATAGATGACACCGCGCCAAGTGTTGGCCATGCGAGAACTCATACCGGCCGAGCGGACCTGTTCACGCAAAGACGTTTTAAGTCCATTCGTTGCCGCCGATATTCCTAACGTCACAGCCTTGGCACCTTCTGAATAGTGCTTTTCCATGACATCAGACAGTTTCCCTTGTAGTGCAAGTTTTAATTGCATAGCACATCAACACTCCATACTAGATTATGAATATCTTTGACCGGTTCCGTATGCACCCGATAAGTTGCCGCATCTGTTTCTATCGTGTCCCCGACAGCTAAATCAGGCGCATCAGAAATCCGGATCTTCATAAAATGCGTGTCGGTGTGAGCCTTAACAAAACCCACACCGACCACTTCGTCCGGTTCAATCAATAAAAAAATGACTTCTCGTCCTTGGTAATTCCCGATCGTTCCGCACCGATTAAACAGGCTGTCCACCGCCTTTTTGAGAGGAAGGGTCATCTTTACCTCCTGTTTCATCAGGTTTCTGTGGTTGCTGTGGCTGTGTTGCCGGCTTTTGGCCACCTTTAACAGGCACTGCAAAACCGCGTTCTATCAGACTTTTTGCATCTGCTTCGTTCAGGTCATACTCCTTACCGGGAGCAATTTCTCTGCCGGCAGATACAACTAATGTAATCAAGGCCTTAATACGCATTTATACCTCCTAACCAATGGTTGCACAGAATGAAGCATTCGGACGATAAGGAACGACCAAAGGCGCAGACTGCAATAACAGCCAACGAACCGATGGATCTTCCTCAACCCATGACTTCGTAAAGTAGCGATGAGCTGTCCAGTTTGCTTTTTCATCGTGGATCGCGCCATAGCAACGGGTTCCTTCAAGTCCGTCTTTGGCTCCCATGATGACGGTTTTGGCCGGCAGAAGTTTGCTTTCGACACCGGCATCATTGATATAAATGTCATTGTAAACATAGATATCAAAGTCACCGATAGAGCCAACGTAGCGCACTTTGGAGTTTTCACCACGAATGATCGGGTCAACATTCAAAGTGTTGTTGGTGCCTCTGCGGTAATCCAAGAACTTCTTCACATCATCTTTTGAACGGAAGATTTTCCATGCTTCAGGATCCATGATGACCGTTTTTGCGATCATACCGGACTTTGTTTGAACCAAATCGGCCCAGTCCTCCAAGTCCTCAATCGGGTTAACAGCCGCAGTTTCCCAGGTGGCAGAACCGGTTAAGGCCTTTGTCAAAGCCGCATCACGTCCGAAGTTTACCGTTGTTGACGGATAACCATCGCCGGAAACGACAACTTGTCCGGTTCTTAAGATTTCGGCCGCCATGACTTCTTCACGACGGGTCAGGTTTTCCAACTGGTCGGTCAAAGTTGTGGCCAAAGCGCGTTCATAGCGTTGAGATGGAGACAAGGAGCCGCCGATAATCTCACCGGCAACGCGTTTATACGGAATGTTTGCATCAAAGCGGCGTTTGTCTTTCACATAAGCCGGCTTGAATGATTTGGTCTGATAACCACCGCTATCAACGACCTTACCGGGGAGAAGTGGAGAAACAAACGGAGAGATACGCGGCTTGCTGTCCGTCACATCAAAAAAGATCTCTTCTTTATCCGAAGTTTGCACATTCGGGAAGAAGGTGTCGAGCAAGAAAGACGAAGGCGTGTGTAAACGTTCAACGACTTTTGCGAGCACGTTTGTAGAAAAAATATCCATTATTTATTCCTTTCAGTATGCTTGATTTGTTTTAATAAAGATGTTTTTCACTCTGAGTTTGGCCTTTAAGCCATCAGCGGAAGCACCGCTTGCCACAGTCAGAGCCGCAGAGTTAAACTCACCGGTCAAATAGACAACGGCTTGTTTATCTTCGCTTGTGGCATCAACAGCCTCAGCCAAAATGGCTTCAGGGGTGTCAGATGCACCACAGATTGTCAAAGCATCACCTGATGCCTTTAATACTGTGCCTCGCGTGTAACTGCCGCCGGTAATGGTTGCAAGTTCAGAAACGCGAGGAAATTCGCCGGCCAATAAGGTATCGGCGGTTGTGGACCCTTGGTCCGTAAATCCTTGTACAGTCATATGTTAACCTCCAATTGTGTAAGAAGCGATGCGGTTTGCAACGTCTTCGGGTGTTTCTTCTTTATCCTCGGCAGATGGTGTGATCGCCGGGTTTTTGATTTGTGCCATTGCCACATCAAGCGCATTGGTTTGTTTGGCAACAGGCACCGTTTCTAAAATGGCCAAAATGTCTGTTGCAGACAGATCGGTTTTTGCGAGCAACGCTTGAGCGGTTGCTTCTTTGCCTTTGACATTTTCGGCAGAAAGAACTTGAGACATGCGCTCGCGTTCCTGTGCTTTGATGTCAACAGACGTTTTTTCTAAAGTATCATTCATGAATGATTTCTCCGTTGATTGAGTGTTAAGGTCTGAGATGATGGCTTCAAACGAAGCTAGGCTGTCCGCCAGACCGATCCGAACAGCATTTTGGCCCACAAAAACATCACCGCCACCGAAGTTTTCGATGACATTTTTCGGCGATATATCCCTGTGAAGCGCAACTTTATTAATGAAAACCTCTGCCAGCGCATCAATATGAGCCTGAATTTTGGCTTTTCCTTCTTCTGTTTCCACATCAGGCCGCTTGTTTGGGCTTTGCGAGGAAACAATTTCAATAGTCTTTTTCTCGTCCTCTTTTTCAAAGATGGACACAACCCCGATAGAACCGAGGATAGCCGTATCGGCCGCCATAATCTTGTCGCAGGCCGAGGCGATCCAATACGCACCGGAGCAACAAGAACCGGAGGCATAAGCAAGGATCGGCTTTTTACCGCGAGCGTTGTAGATCATATCGGCCAGCTCGGAGCAACCGTTAACTTCGCCACCCGGACTGTCCACATCAAACAAAATGGCTGATATGTTCGGGTCGTTCAGGGCTTTGTTAAAGTCTTGAGCCAAGAGTTCATAAGATGTCGCGCCACAGACCGCCGTCAAAAGGTTGGCATGTCTGAATAGCGGACCGGTTACCGGAATAACAGCAACGCCGCCTCGGGTGGAGACGGCGTAGGTGTTTTTCATATCGCGGCCCATTTCTTTGGCTATGGCCTCAGGGCTCTTGTTCGTTTGGTGCGCTATCGAAATCATTGTCGAGAGCATCTCGGGCGTTATTGCCCACACTGTTTTTTGCATGAGTTTCATTTTTTTCCTTTCAAAAAATTAAAAACCTTTACTTTCTTTTTGAAAAAGTAAAGGATAATCAAACAACCTTTACTTTCTCGTTCGTAAAGGCATCAAAAAAGCCCCACAAAAGTGAGGCTATTTTATTTTTTTCGTATTTTGCTATTTTTGTAAAATAGAGCTACAGATTACAAATTTGCTTTATTTGTTCTATCATATATAATGGAATATCACATAGATTATCAGATTTTTTGTAGTCAGCCAATGAAGTCCTGACAAGAATATCTGGATTAAACTTTTCCTTATATACATTTAGGCTTTTTGCTTTCAAATTGATACCTGCCTTAACCTCTACAGGTATAATCTGAGAATCAAGTTGTATAACAAAATCTATTTCAGCTCGACCAGCATCATTTGCCCAGTACGCAATATCAATATTCTGTATTGCTTTCAATTCTTGTAAAACAAACTGTTCTGTTATTGAACCCTTAAATTCGGTAAAAACTTTTGATCCTTCTAATAATGTTCGTATATCGAGATCTGATTTTGCAGACAGCAAACCTATATCCGACAAAAATAATTTAAAATTATTATATTCCTGATAGGCTTTAATCGGCAACGCAGGTTTACTTAAGCGCATTATTTGGTACACCAATCCGCTATCTTTCAACCACTCTAATGCAGGATCATATTCTTTCACTCGTGCTTTTGTATTTTCGATTTCACTATAAACAAATTTTTTATTTTCTTTTGCCAGCTGACGAGGAATTGAATCCCAAAGTTTTGTAACCTGAGGACGTATAGTCGGAGGAATATGATGAGAAAAGTCTTGTTTATAATCACTCAATATCCGATTTTGAATTTCTCTAACTTCTTGAAAATCTTTATTTTCAATATAGTTTTTAACAACCTCTGGCATTCCGCCAACGTAAAAATATGTTTTCAAATAAGTGATGATCTTATCTTTGAATAAGTTTATCATCTGAAAATCAGAGCTATTAATAAGTTCACAAAGTTTTTCTTCTCCTAAAGCATCTAAAAATTCGCAAAATGTCATCGGATACATATACATGGATTCAACTTTTCCAACAGGAAAAGAGATGCCCTGGTGTATGGCAACCCCAAGTAAACTACCCGCTGCAATTACATGATATTCCGGCAAGTCTTCACAAAAATACTTCAAAGAGGTTATTGCACGAGGACATGCTTGAATTTCATCTATAATAATCAATGTATCCTTAGTGACTTTTTTACGCGCCTCCATTTCAATCGCAGTCACGATTTCTTGTGGATTTAATGTATTGTTAAAAACATTGGCTATTCGCTCATTTTTTTCAACATTTATGGCCACATAATCAGAAAAATTTGTTTTTCCAAATTCTTCCATAAGCCATGTTTTACCAACTTGACGTGCACCATACAGCAGTAACGGTTTGCGATTTTTACTGTTTTTCCAAGCAACTAAATTTTGTAAAGCGTATCTTTTCATATGATCTCCTAATATTAACATAGTATCTAATAACACTTTTCGGATGGAAAATCAAGTTGTTTTTTACACTTTTCGGATGGAAAATAGTTAATATTTTGACACTTTTAGGATGGAAAGTATAAGAAATGGCAGAAAATCCGCAATGCTATTGCAGATTTTACTGAACTATCACATCTCTAAGTCAATTATTACCAGATATTCCCAGATACTCTAAGAAAAATTACCGGATTCATCTGTTTCTTGTGATGTTTCAACCTCCTTTTGTATTGAATTTTCAGTTGTTAAACCTAATTCGGTGAGTTTGGCTTTTTCTCTCGCACGTTGTTCCAAAACTTCTTCCCAGTCCAAGCCTTGACCGGCACATTCGGCCTCTAATGTTGAAAGTCCGATATCCATTCGGATTTGGCAGGCCTGAGCTTCTTTGACCGGGTCAACCCAACCGCGACCTGGACCGATCCACTTACATCTTGTATAAGCATAGCGGTTCTCATAAAAGTCCGGTGCATCAACCAAGCCTTTATTGACTGCTTCTTCCAGCCAAAGCTCATAAACCGGCGTGGCCCAGTAAGTGGAAAGCCATTGTCGGCGGCCGTTAAAGTATCGCCAAGCCTCGAGCAATGCCGACCGGGCGGACGAATAATTTGTCTTTGAAAAGTCTTTCAAGAGCAATTCATAAGGAATGTTAAGGCCGGTTCCGATATGCCTGAGCAAGTTTTCAACGAAAGCTCCATAAGCCGAGTTCGGTCGTGATGGTGTGAATGGCGCGACTTTATCACCAGGAAAGACAGGGATGATAGAGCCACCTTCAAGTTTAACCTGCCAATCCTTTTTCGCAGACAGGTAATCATCACTTGAGCCGCCGAACAGTTCGTTCAGGCTTTCGCCATCCATCGGAGTTTCTATAAATGCGGCAATCATTGCGTTGACGATCGCGGCTTGAAGCTCGGATCGCTCGTAATGGTCCAACATTTTGAACATCGGCATTATGGAGCTGAGGACAGGCTTTCCACGAGATTGACCGATACGGCTGATATCGTGAACGTGTAGAACTCGTCTCCGGCCAAATGAAGTAAATGCCGGAATACGCTCCCAAGACGCAGTTCCTGTCCAAAAGTCGCCCGGGTGGTCTTTTTGAATATAGTAGGCAACGGGTGCGCCATATTTATCTATTTCAATACCACCGCGGAGGGTTTTACTATCCGTTTGACCGTTTGGATTAGACAACCGGTCGGGCTCTACCAACTGGATTGCGGTAGAAAACTTCCGGTCTTTCAGCCATAGCGGAATAGCCAAAGCCTCGCCGTTAATCAGGCAAGACTTGAAAACTTGTGTCGTCAGACCATGGAAAGTTAAGGACTTGGCCGCATCACATTCAAAAGTTTCGGACCATGATCGCCATAAACTTTCAACGTGTGCCTGCCATTCTTCTTCCCATTCCTTGGTTTTTCCGAGTGCTTTATAGTCCGGTTTGGCCGATAAACGAAACCCGGTGCCGACTATGTTATCGGACAGGGTCTGCATTGCACCGGCGGCAATTCCATGATTTCGCGTTAAATCACGCGACCGGGCAACAATCGTGTCCAATTCCGGCAACAAATCGCTGTCGGCTGAACCGCGGCCCGGAAGCCATGAGGCAATTTCTCGCAAAGTTTGCGAAGCTGCTTTATGTGATGTGTCTGTCATTAAAAACTCACTTTCATTATCCGGCGGCGGCATGTTGGTGTTCCTTCAGCCGCGGCAATTTGCGATTTAAGAGAGCTGATGTAGCTTTCAAGGGCTGTCCGGCTCGCTTGGTTATAGGTTGTTGTGCCAAAGTTGCCAACGCTGACCGAGACTTCCTTTTCGCCGATCATCAGCTTGTGATAGGCTTCTTCGGCCTCAACCAGTCTTGTTTTCAAAATTTCAATATTTGTTATAGCCATGGGTCATTCACCTTTGTTGGTTGGATTTGAATAAATTTCGGTTGCTTTTTAACTTTTATCTTTTGGTTCGGCTCCTTTGGAATAGCCGCTTCCAGTTCTTGCCAACCGCGCTCGGATATCCGATCAAGTCCGTAAATAGCCGCACCGGCACGCGCATAAACGCGGCAGTCCAAGGCTTCGTTTCGCCGGGTCGGGTCTTTTTCCCAAACTGACTTCGGATAACCGTTGGTCACCTTGACGATTTGCCGTTCAGCCGTCAGCTGTTTGAAATACTCCTCAGCGTATGCCGGAAAGTGACAGCGGCCGAACTGTGATGCATCTTCGCCGACACGTTCCATCTTCAGCCACCGGTAAAGCTCGGTCTTAATCACCGGACCGGATACGTTCCACACCTTCAAGCCTTTCTTTTTCGTATCAGCCTTTGAAGTGGACAGGATCATCGCGGTATCGCGGCTTTGACCTTTGATGGCGACAACAGTCCTTGGCGCATTGGCCCTTGCACCGTTACCACCCCAAACGGCTTGGTTAAACTGGCGCACAAAGCTGTAAACGTCTTGCGTGGCATAACCGGAGTCAATGCACATCACCCGGATCGGCATTGTGATCCCGCTTTCGTGCGGATAGTCCTTATTGACTACATCGGCAAGTTTGGCCCAAACCTCCGGTTTGGCGGTGTCGCCGTCTAATACATAATAGTCAACGGACCAACTTTGCTTTTGCCGGCCCCAAGCGACCACTTCACATTCGATACGGTTCTTTTGAATATCCACGCCGGCGGTCAGGAATAAACCATCGCGCGGCACAACGCCCATCGGGTAATTTTCCCGGGTTTCGTAGAGCCGTTGCCATTCCGGAGCCTCGCTTTCTTGCTCGTAGGTTTCGCCTAAAATCGTATTCCGGAAACCTTGCATCAGCGTGGCATCTTTCTTGGCTTTTTCGTAAATTTGCACGCATTCAGCCCAGGACAGCCACCCGACCGGGGAGTAAAGCGAGGACAGATGAAAGCCTGCGGTCAGACCGTCAATAGATTCCGATGTTGCCTCCCAGTGGCCGGCTTCAAGCATCTGTGTTTTGTAATGTTCCGCTATCAGCTTGTGGCAATGCTCGCATTCATAAAAGACAACGCCGTTTTCCTGCGTCCGGATTTGTTCCCATTTAAGGGCCTGAAAACCGCCACAGAACGGGCAAGGCAGTTTATAGAACCTTTGGTCCGAGTGCGAAAACTCGCGCTCAATGGCCGAAACTCCCTTTATTGTCGGCGTTGAAACCAGGAATATCTTTTTCTTGGTGTTAAATGTCGCTGTTCTTCGCTCTGCCAGCAGGATCGGATCACCTTCGCCCTCGATATCTGCCGGATAACCGTCGATTTCATCCATAAACAGGTATCGGGCCGGCATGGAACGAAGCCCAACGGCCGAATTCGCACCGGTCATTACCAATACACCGCCTTGGAAGTCCTTTGACAGCATGGTGTTGCCTTTATCGCGTGACCGGGCAGAACTGACCAGGTTTTTAAGTGTCGGACAGTCCTCGATCAGCGGATCAATACGCTGGCGCGAGTTACGCTTGGCCATTTCCACAGTCGGCGAGATGGCCATAATCGGACCGGGAGCCTTGTGAATGATGTAGCCGATCCAGTTATTGCCGCACTCGGTGCCGCCGATCTGTGCACCTTTCATAAAGACAACCTTTTGAATTGGCGACCTTGGCGATAGGCAGTCCATTATCTCTTTCAGGTAAGGTGTACGCTTGGTACGCCACCGTCCGGGTTCTGCGGCCGACTTTGACGACAAGGTCCGGTACGCATCAGCCCAGTCCGACACCGACATGTAGCTGTCCGGTTCTAATCCCCGGAATATCTCTGATGCAATAAAACCCTGCAAATCAAAGGTTTCGATTGAGGAGTTCTTCGCTGTTTGAAAGGAGTTCACTGATATATTTCTCCAAAATCAATGTTGTTGTGTGTTCATCCGTATTCAGCTCGGAAGCAATAATCGCACCGTAGCGCACCGGAAAGCTCAACATCAGATCTCTGATGGAGCGGCCCAATGTGTATGCGTACTGTGCGGCTTTCTTTTTATCTACGACTTCGCCATTCAAGACCCTCAGTTTTGCCTTGGCGATCATGGCCCGGTAATAAATATCGGCCGTTTTGGCCTGTTGAAAGGTTCCCATGTTATTGGGTCGGCTTTCAATCTGAGATTCAAATATTGGGTCGGGTTTACGCTGTTTTGACTGGTCGGTATTGATGAACCAGTCCCGATTGGCTTCCTCCACGTCTATTTTGCCATCAGGCTCGGTATGAATGCGGCCGGACTTGATTGCGTTCTGAACTGCGCTTAAATTTACGCCCCTAAGTCGCGCATATTCCCGCATTGATACTTTATTTGCCATATTTCTTCACTTTCTTGCATTATTTACTGGATATAATTTTATTTCCAAGCATGTATTGTGTTGTGTTAACCAGATAGAAAGGACAAAAACATGACAACACAAAAGAAAAAACCAGTAGCTAAAACTACAACTAAAAAATCAACCTCCAGTATCACTGATAAAGAGTTAGGTACTATCCTGACCGAAACCCTGGCCAAGGTAGCCGAGCCGGAGCCAGCGATCGCACAGCCGCAACCGGTTAAGATTGATGGTCACGATAAAACAGCCTTTATGGTTGTTATGCTCAGCCGCCCGGAAGGAGCTACCTTAAAAGAGATGGCTGAAGCCCTCGGGTGGAAGGAAAACTCAATCCGCGGTGCGATGTCACTTTACGCCAAAAAGACTAAAGCAACCATCGCCTCCGAAAAGAAAGACGGGGTTCGGACTTATTACCTTAAGGCCAACGCATAGCGGCTGGAATTTTACAAAAAAAACTAGGATTTTTCAAAAAATCCCAGTTTTTTTTATTTCAAATTATTCGACGTTAAACCATTCCATGCAGGTAGCAAGTAAGTGGTCGTAATTGCCCGAGGTCGCTTCAGCCTGAAAGGCTTCGCATTCTTCTTGGCTTAGTCCGGCCCGGCGCATAGCCCGTAAACATATACCCAATATATAAAATGCGTTACCATCTTTACCGGTCAGCTGGACTGTAATATCAGGATATTTTGGCATGCTGTTCCTCCATTTTTTTAAGTTCGTTAAATACATCAAGGCGGCGGTTAACGGCTTCTTGAGATACGAAAACCGTTGCACCGCCGTCTTTTAGAGCCACAAAACAAACCAAGAGGTCGATGTTTTCTTTTGCCAGTTCATCATGGACCTCGTTGAACGTGTGGCTCAGTTCCTCGAGCCGTTTATCTGCCACTTGGCAGTATTTCTTTTTTTTCGGCTGAGGGTGCGGTTGGTAACCATAGTAATTATTTCCAACAGCGATAAGCATGGTATCAACCGCACAATTATGTTTGTTAATGGTTCCTGCGGCCGCTTTAATCTTGGCCATCAAATCTTCAGGTACTTCTTTATACATTTTAATCTCTCCAAATTGGTAATATGTCACCGCTGTCCAGATCTGAACTGTAACCTAGGAGCTTTTTCATTTCGTCTTGCGAGTGCAGGCTTACGCCGCCGATGCACTTTATCGTTACGCCGTAGGTCTTGCAGAGTTTGGTTAAATCCTTGGCAAAGTTCTCATAAGCGCGAGGCTTTACGTCCGGGAATGCTTTCGGGTCCACATAGTAGCGGTATTCTTTAATCAGTCGGATCGTGCTCATTTGCCTTTTAAATACCGAGGCGAATGTTTCCAAGTTAGTGCTGAGCTCCTCGGCAAACTCGTCAGCGATATGGCGGCCCCAGCGGCTGTCCATCAGCCCTAAGGTTTGTTGCGGGGTTAAGCCCTTGGATTGGATTATCTCGGCGGCCTTATCCCAAAATGCCTGCATTTCCTTTTTATGTTCTATATGGTTGCTGGCGGTTCCCCAAAATCCCCAGGTTTTGTTTTGTGTCTTTAAAATCTCAGTCATTGTTTTTCCTTTCTAGTTAACCTCTATGCCTAAGTATCTGCAGTAGCTTGAGCCTGACGGGTCAGCGTAAAGTGTCGGCTGACCGTCTGCTGTAATCTCAACCACCTGGCGGTATTCGTGCTCATCGCAGTAGCCGCCTTTGCCTTTTAAGAAGCCGTAGTCGTTTAAAGGGGTGCGGCATACTCTTTTATGTTCGGCCGGTGTCAGGTTAATGGTTTCAACCACCGCCACGGTTTCAAGTCTGTCGCTGTTGGCTCTGGTTATGCTCTTTACTTCGTCGAGGTCGCTTGGCTTGCGGACCATGTAAGTTTTAACTGTTTTCATTTTAATTTCCTTTCGCTGTTGTATCTTACAAGTCAATGAACGCTCTTTTTCGAAGAATTATCCAGTTAATTATGCATTATAAGTGCTTGTTTCTGCATTATTTTTTGATATTTCGCCACTTTCTAGCAGAACAGCCTTTTTACCGGTCCAATCTTCCCATCTTTTCACGATAACATCGCAGTATTTCGGATCCAATTCCATCAATCTTGCGACTCGACCGGTCTTCTCACAGGCGATTAAAGTCGACCCGGAACCGCCAAATCCGTCCAAAACAATCTCGCCAACCTTGGAACTGTTGTTGATAGCGCGCTCAACAAGCTCGACCGGTTTCATTGTCGGGTGCAGGTCATTGTGCTGTGGCTTGTTATATTCCCAAATGTCGGATTGGTTCCGGTCACCACACCAATAGTGAGGCTTGTCGCTCACCCAGCCGTAGAGGATAGGCTCATACTGCCGCTGATAGTCAGCCCGGCCCAGGGTAAAGGTGTTCTTGGCCCAAATGATAAAGGTGGACCATTTGCCGCCGGCTTTCACAAATGCCGAGTAAAGGGTGTGAAGTTCAGACGAACTCATGCAAACGTAAGCGGCACCTTTGCAATACATCAGCATATTGGTGCAGGCATCGTAAAGGAACTGCTCGAAATCTTCGCCCAGGTTGTCGTTCATAATGGTGCGGCCATGGTTCGGACTGGTGTGATAACGGAGCTTGTCTTTCATCGTTGCGCCGTAGTTAACATTGTATGGCGGGTCGGTAAAGATCATGTCGGCCACGTCGTTTTGCATTAACTTTTTGAAATCGTCTATCATGGTCGTGTCGCCGCACATCAACCGGTGGTTTCCCAACTGCCATACGTCACCATGCTTGGAGGTAGGTTCGACCGGTGCCTCGGGAACCTCATCATCTTCGGTATTACCGGTGTCCTGAATTTCGCCAAAGTTCTCGAGGGCCTTTAGTTCATCATCGGTAAAGCCGAGGTTAGTTAGGTCAAAGTCCTCATCCTTCAGCTCACCGATTTCCAATGCCAACATCTTTTCATCCCAACCGGCGTTGAGGGCGATCCGGTTATCGGCAATGACCAAGGCTCGACGTTGCGTTTCAGTTAAGTCCGGTAAGACGATGACCGGAACTTCTGTCATGCCTAAGCGTTGAGCCGCCAAAAGTCTGCCATGTCCGGCAATAATAACGTTATCCGAGCCGATAAGGATCGGGTTGGTAAAGCCGAACTCCTTAATACTGGCCATAATCTGCGCCACTTGTTCATCATTATGCGTGCGCGAGTTGCGTGCGTAAGGGATAAGTTTATCCACTGGAAAGTTCTGTTGAAATTCCATTTTTGCTCCTGAATTTGTGTGATAAAACAAAGGGTGACCACCCAAAATTACAAAGTGACCACCCAAAATTTTAATTTATTGTTATAACTATTTGATATTACTGTATTTTTATGCGACCACTGACCACCCAAAATTTTTGTGTTTCGCTAGAAAAATGCCGCGGCTTGGAGCCCCGCATACGATCCGAAGCGAGGAAGGACCCACCAGCCTCGGCCGCTCGAAGTTGAGCGACCAACTGTCGGAACTTCCCGGAAACTGCGGGGTTAGGCAACAAATTTGTCTTCCTGAACCGGAACGATAGTCAACGCTTGCAATGTCTTGCGACACAGTTTTGTATAGATCGGACGGTCTAAACCAAAGAATTTAATCAGCTTCTTGGGCTTTTGATTACAGAACAGAGGACTGTTCGTAACAACACCGTTCTTAACAGTCCGGATCAAGCCGCTGGGCAGTTCAGACTTGCCAATGCAAGATGAAAGATAGACGAAGCACTCGTCATTGTCGCCAAGATTTTCTGTTGCAAGGTAACGGGCATAGACATTCAAGGTTAAGTCAGCCTTGCTCGGGTCCTTGGTCCATGGCGAACCACCACCGATCGGACAGGCGGTAGAGTAGAAGTCGCACGCCAATTTCCGACCGGTAATACCACAGTCGGCAATAGATGAATGGAATTGATAAATGCCGGTGCCGTTCACGATGATAGACTTTGGCTCTTGCCCGAGAGCATCAACGACAAATGGTTTGATGTCTTCCGGCTCCAGCATAGGTATGGCAACGATGGCCGTCACTATGTCACCGGTCGCATCATCTATGGTAATTTGTGTTTTTATGTCGAGGCCGAGGTTAGATGATGTCTTCGCATGTTCATAAAGAGCATCATTTAGTTTGCGTGCCAGCCATAACTCGCGGTTGATGAGAGCCGGGCCTTTGCAGGCATAGCCCACAAACACGCCTTGATCTCCCCATCCATCGCGCTCGACACCTTGGTTGATGTTGGCCGATTGGACCCCGATTTTGTTTATGACCTCTATATGTCGAACATCTATGGCATAATTTTTCCATATGTCTGAGTAATGTTCATCATAACCGATTTCTCGGAGGGCATTGCAGACATATGTTTCAATGTCTGACATATCTACGGCACCTTTGACCTCTCCACCGAGCATAACGCAGTTATCTTTGATCATAACTTCCACAGCGTAATGAACGCGTGGATCCTGCTCGATAAGTCTGTCTAAAATGTAACATGAAATGTAATCGGCTGTTTTATCCGGGTGGCCGATCGACACCGCTTCAGCTGTTTTCAGCATAAATTTTTCTCCTGTTTAGTCCGTTATAGTAGGACAAGTTGGCCTAAATCCACATCACCACGTCACCCGACGAGGTTGCTCTGATTATGGCAGATTTATTGGAAAATTACAACAAAAAAATCCGCCGGTTTGCCGCCAGCGGATTAAAATGCTATTGTAAAAATGTATAACCGTTCGCCTGTTTACAACTCACTCCCGATTATACCAATTTTTATAGCGATTTTCAGGAAAAATGTAAACATCAAAAATGTCATTACATTTTTTTACCTCGCTTGCCTTTATTAACGAAGCCAAAAATCTTTGCTAATCCAATCAAATAAGTTCGGTGCAAGGCTTGCCTAGATAGACCTGTGGAACGGCAAAGTAATTTCCATGGTATATGACTTGAGCGTTTCCATACAATGGATCTTTCGTCTACATCAAGTATGGGGAGCCACCGCAAGATTACCATTTCCCAAATTCCTATTTGTTCTTGTGTTGGACGAGGACGGATCGGATGTCGTTCCATGAACGCAATTTCCTGCGGAGTATAAACAATCTCAAAAAGCCAACACCGATATTTTGGAGGTCGGACTGGTGGCATCAACCGTTCTACATAGACGGCTGTTTCCAGATCCTTTTTGATTTGTTCAAGTGTGACTTGCTTCATCTTGCGCCCCCTTTACCTTGCTAAGCATATCATGACAGATGTCAGTCATGCTCTCCATTTCGGAGTAGGACAAACCGTTTTCTTTGCAAAACCATTTTCTGACAGCCTTTCGCCAATCCAGCGCAATGTACTTCTTGCCGTTCATCCAGCCGCGGTCAGAATTCCACTTCACAAACGCCACCGGGTCGATGGTATAACCACTTTCCTTGCAATAAATCGCCACTTCTTCAACGCTCGGAGCACCAACGTATCGTGACTTATCCACATTTTCCGGCCCTTTATCTTTATCCTTTTTATTTATAAAATCACTTTCAGACTCTTTTTCTTTATCTAGTTCACTATCGTTCTCTTTATCTCTCTCTTTATCTTCCGGGCGGTCGGTTTGCGCTGGTTCAGGTGGCTCGCTCGAATTTCGCTCAGCGGTCGCTTTGCGATTTGCAGTTCGCTTTTTTGCGTTTTGCGCGTTAATCTCGCATGTTTTAAGCCAACGCGAATTGCGCAATTCAATTACTTCTTGAATCGCATCAAAATGAACTTTTTTCATGTCCGTTAGTTTTATAGAAGTGCATCCGTATAAATTAAATTCGCACAGTGCAATAATTAAATCGGCGATTTCACTTTTCTTATAGTTATGCACAGCCGCAAGGAAACCGGCAGTATCGAGCAAAATAGTTGTTTTTTTATCCATGTTGCACCCCTTGTCATTCATCCATTGTTTTAATCCGGATCACACCTTGAACCCACCGCAGGGCCAAAACTGCACGGTGGTATTCCTTGGTCTTTTGTTTGCATTTCAGGGTGTGGGCGATTACTTCTTCCTTCAGCTGTGCTTCGAAGTCACGCAACTGAGGGAACGAAAGAGCAATCATGCTTTCTACCGGGATTGTTTGAATGATTTCATAAACAGTCTTTTTGCTTTTAACCATTTTGTTCTCCTTTTGTTATGGTTGATACAAAAGGTAAAAATCCCGGATGTCGGAAAATCCCCTCAAAAAAATCAAATTTTTTTATTTTTGGTTTTTCGTCTTATTTTATCCCTGATATTTCCTAAAACGTTTTTTGATACATGCGCCTTAGATGTCGCCTCATCATTTGTAAAACCAAATAAAATGAGCCTTATAAATTGCCACTCTTTATCAGAAACAATTGATTTTAATTCCCTGATTGAAATTTTATTTTCCAATGTACTTAATGAAAAATCAGAAGTAGCTTCAAAACCTTCTTCCTCGCACATACTATTTAATGATTCTGTGGCGAAAAAACCCGATTGCAACTGTCGCAACCGGGTTCGTAGAATTTGCTGTGCTTTTGTTTTTATTGATACAAATAAGTAATCATCAGGAACTTCTTTCTTACGATAAAATCGCTCTAAATAAAAGAGGACTAAATCTTGAATTAAGTCCTCTCGTTCCTGATAACTAAATAATCCTGTTGAAAAAATATATCGCAAATGAATCTTGATATATGTTACCACCCTAGGTGGTAGTCCATTGAATAAATTTTGTGTCATATTTTAACCTTTTGTTAATGATTTATACAAAAGGCTATATACTCATAAGTTTAATGTCTTGCAATGAGCACTTGAAATTCGGAAGACGGAGAATATCTCCATTAAATTTAATTTAAATAAAGCCGAGAAGGCGTAATTATATAAAGCCTAATTCGCGTTTTTGTTCCTCCCAAGAGTAAGGAAACCGTTCACGCAGTAGTTTGCGTAAGTTTAATAGTTTAGGCTGTGTGCCGTTGATTATTGCCATGATGATATCTGGGGCAAGTGTTGTCAGGCGAATGATTTGCCCCATATACCCGCGGTCTATATTTTCCCTCCTTGCTAATTCTGTCACGGATAAATGTTTTTCTTCCATGATTTGTTTCCAATAAAATGCCAGTGTAACAGCATTAAAAAGTTTTTCATCACGATGAGGAGTTATTCTTTCCACAGAAGCCGGCTCAACAATAACTGTGCGACCGCGCTTTTGTCCAAACCGCACCGGATATTTTAATTCCAAAATCTTATTATTAAAGGCTGGATCAGGTTTTACAAAACTGCTTTCATACAAAGTTGCCGCAAACGGTTGCAATTTAATTTCAATGTGATCATGGCAAATAATTACTTTTCTAACTAGTTCTGATATAAAATTGTGTATGGTTCTAGGCTCAAAATATTTAATGGCATCACCTATATCACTGATAATTTTATGAATGTCAGCCGCGTTGCAATTATGTCCTTGATTTTCAAATTCTTTTAATAATCCCTGCTGAAATTCAGGAGCCTGAAATATACTTTTGATTTTATCAATAACAAATGATTCAATTTCTCCGGCAGGAATGCTTCCAACCTTGCAATGTGCAATTTTTGCACCTTCCTTTACCGTCTTCAGTGGTGTGTAATATTCGTAATACTTATTTCCATGTTTACTGCGCGTTGGGGTCATAGCACCGCAATATTCGCATTCTATCAATCCTTTTAATAAGGAATGCTTGATGACACGCGATGGCCGGAACGCTTCACCTAAATTAGCTTTTCGCAGACTTTTGACTTCGTCCCACAGTTCTTGCGAAATGATTGCTTTGTGCTGGCCGTCATACAATTCACCTTTATAAACAACTTTTCCTAAATAAACCGGATTATTAAGTATGTTGCTGATCATGGCATGATTAAAACTGCCTTTTGAAATATTCTTTCCGGTTTTAGTCATGCGCTCTTTAGGCTTATATCCTTTTTCATTTACATCCCGCACTGTCTGAAATTGCGACCCTGTGCGCTTATAATCCTCAAAAATAAAACGCACAATTTCAGCTTCTTCTTTATTAATCACCAGTTTTTTATTTTTAGAATCGTAGCCCAAAGGAAGCGGACCACCGGTCCACATTCCTTTCTTTTTACTGGCCGCAATTTTATCCCGGACACGTTCAGCCCCAAGCTCACGCTCAAATTGTGCAAATGAAAGCAATATATTTAAGGTCAGCTTTCCCATGGAATCACAGGTATTAAAATGTTGCGTGACAGAGACAAATGAACAACAGTGTTTTTCAAAAATCTTCACTAACTGAGCAAAATCCAATAAAGAGCGGGTTAGACGATCGATTTTATAAACAACAATCATATCAACTTTACCGGCCTCTACATCTGATAATAATTGTTTCAGGGCAGGCCTTTTAAGGCTTCCTCCGCTAAAACCTCCGTCATCATAATGTTCCGGCAGGATAACCCAACCTTGGTGTTTCATGCTTCTAATATAATTTTCACCGGCTTCGCGTTGGGCTTCCAAGGTATTGAATTCTTTTTCGAGACCTTCATCTGTTGATTTACGTGTATATATTGCACATCTGATAGGGCTAAAACTTTCCATTGGTTTCTCCTTTATTTTTCTTGCTTATCTAAACCAAAAAAATATCGTCCGGATATTTTGCGGCCGGTTATTTTCTTTGCCACCGCAGATAAGGTTTGATACTTCAGACCATTGAATTCAAACCCATCGGGCAGAACCACAACAACATGATCAACACCTAAATACTCACGGACAATTCGTGTCCCTGTCGGCGGCAAATTATTATGTGACCTAGACGGAACATGCATATTAGCTATGACCTGTTGCTGATGACTTGAAAGTCCTCCATAGGCAAGTTCCTGTATCCGGTAGGCCAGCCTCGAAATATAGAATTCTTTATTTTTGGATATAGGCGGCGTATCAAAATACTTTTGCCACATTTCTTGCAACTGGGTAAGCGACTGCCTTTCTAAAAGTGCTACTTGCATTGCTACTTGCATTCTTGACCTCCATTATTAAGACGTTCTTCGTTATCAACACGATACATGCTTGGAAATGAAAGATTATCCAGTCTTTTCTGCGCTAATTCACCACTTTCTTTCATTTTTAAATACTTAAGTAAGTCTGGCATTATAATTTTAATTAACTTTTCTACTTGGGTCATTTTGACCTCCTTTCGAAAGGTAAAAATCCCGGAGACTAAAAAATCCCCTCAAAAAAATGAAAAAATTTTTTATAGAAGCAAGTTGACAGTATATGTCATTGATTTAGAATAATAAAAAACACTTGGCTAGTATCTTCAATGAGGGTCACCTTGTTGGATTTGAAACGCAAACAGCATAATAAATTATATAAAGTGAGTAAATTTAATGATTTCTATAGCAAGAGGACAAATTAAATTGCCCAAGTGCTCGGTGTATACTTTTTGTGGCAGGTGTATACTTTAAAAGGTGTTACAATCAAAACGACAAACACTATTTATAAAATTTTGAAAAGGGAAATAGTGGCTAGAATTGGGCTTTAAGCGGGTATAAAAAAAGCGGACACTTTAAAGTATCCGTTTTTATTTTTTTAGTTTGGTCGGGGCAGCGGGATTCGAACCCACGACATCTTGCTCCCAAAGCAAGCGCTCTACCAGGCTGAGCCATACCCCGATTCAATTAAACACCTATACCATAATCAAATAATTTTATTTGGCAAGCGTTTTTTTATAAAAATAAAGCCCCGCGCGGAGCAGGGCTTTATCCGGAGTTAGTCTATAATACCGACGGCCTTATATTTAATCCTAATCCGGTAGTTTGTGCCGTAATCATTAATCAGCTGTTGAGCCATTTCCTGCGAGGTCTCAAATTGAGCCTTGCGCAAAATGTCTTTTTTCTCGTTTTCCGTAAGCTTGTCCGAACTGTTAATGACCTTTACCGGAACCACAATCACCTGACGCATGTCATCGCCGATAACTTTCGGCGTTCCGATGTTTTCTCTGAACAATTCCTGCATTTGCAGCGCAGAGAAACCGTCAAACGTATCCGACTTCTTTAACGGAGCCGTTGTCTGCAGCTTCAGCCCGAAACGTCTGGCCACGTCTTCAATCTTATCGCCGTTTTCCACATCATGAAGCACATCGTTGACGACTTCCTGCGCAATGGCGTTCTTTTCATTGCCGGCCCAGATTTTTTCAATCTCCGGCACAACCTCGTCCATGGCTTTCTGGTGGGGTTCCGTAATCTTGTCAACGTTTACAAAGACAAAACCGTCATCAGTCTCAACCGCCTGACTGGTTTCATCCTGATTATAAGAAAATGCTGCATCAATAAAATCGGGCGAAGCCACAAGCTTTTCAAAACTTTTCGGCATTGTCTTGGCTTTGCCGTCTTCCTGCAGTCCTTTAACTTCCAAAAGCGGAACATTCAGGCTTTTTGCAATTTCGGCCAGAGATTTTCCGGCGCCGGCTTCGTCTTCAATCTTGGCAATCAGGTCGCCGGCAGCTTCGTCAGATTGTTCGCGGCGCAGTGCCTCAATGATTTTGGCCTTGGCTTTTTCCAGAGATGTCTTCTGCATCGGGCGGATGTCCGTAACTTTCATGATATGCCAGCCATACTCGGATTCTTCCGGCTCCGAAATCTCGCCTTTCTTCAGGCTGAACATGACATCACCCATATTGCCGATAAGCATGTCTTTTTCCACAAAGCCAAGCTCCGTGGCAGCTTTGTCCTGATTAGCCTCTTTCTTGGCAACGGCATAAAAGTCCGCGCCGTTTTTCAGCTGGGCATAAGCCTTGTCCGCATCGGCTTTGTTTTCAAAAACCATTTGCAGAATATTTCTGCTCTCGGGAACTTCAAACTGCTTGATGTTTTCGTCATAATAAGCCTTGACTTCTTCATCGGAAATCAAAACCTTTCCGGCGGCATCGGCACTGGAAATGCTGATGAAAGAAACGTCCCGATTCTCCGGCTCAATGAATTGAGCGGCAAAATCGTTGTAATACTGCTCGATTTCGTCTTGTGAAATTTTGCGGTCAATTTTCATCTGTTCCGGATCAATATTGATAAATTTGAAAACTTTTTTCTGATTATCAAGCTTATACTGATATTCGGCCATAAATTCCGGCACGGTAACGCCGTCCACCATATTGTAAACAAGGTGGATTTTTTCAATATCGCGGCGCAGCGATTGAATATACTCCTGCTCGCTCATACCGACCGAAGCCAGAATTCGGCGCATGCGCTGAACGCTGAACTTGCCGTTTTCATCCATAAACTCAGGCTGTGAAGCAATAATCTTCTTAATCAGCTCGTCACTGATATAAACATTGTTGTCCTGAGCCGTCTTTTGCAAAATGGCATTGGAAAGCTCTTTTTGAATAAGCCCCTGCAACACGGCATTGCGGATATTTTCGTTCACGTCCAGATTCTCACCAAACAGAGCCTTGGCTTTTTGCAGCTCGCTGTTCAGCTCGTTCATAATCTGGCTTTGGGTAATCTCAATATCGTCCACCTTAATCACCGGCTTGTTGTTGGCCGCTGTGGCATAATAGCCGGAGACGCCGAAGAGGGACATAAAACTCAGGGCTGTAAGAATCAAAATCAGCTTCATCACCCAAGAGTCCTGAATACTTCTAATTTTTCCAATCATTTTTTCTGACCTTATTATATATATTAATTAAGCTGGCGCAATTATAATGCAATTTTAATAATATATGCAATCGTATAAATATTAGTGTTGAAAAGTTTTTTCTACTGGAAAAATATAATTTGCTGTGCTAAAAGGAAAGCAAATTGGAAATTTTTAATAAATTTGAAGAGGAAAATAAATTATGGCAAGAAAAAAAATGATTGCCGGCAACTGGAAAATGAACTGCCTGCTGGCCGAAGGAACTGAATTGGCAAAGGGAATTGCTGCCGAAGTCAAAAAAATGGGCAAGCCTTCCTGCGAATTTCTGGTCTGCCCGCCGTTTACCCTGCTGACAACCGTTAAAAAAGCCCTGCGCGGCGCAAAGGTTGCCCTCGGTGCACAAGATGCCCACTTCAACGTTAAAGGCGCCCATACCGGCGATGTCAGTCCGGTAATGCTCAAAGACGCCGGCTGCCAGTATGTGATTCTCGGCCACTCCGAAAGACGTGCCGACCATAATGAAAGCAACGAACTGATTAATAAAAAGGCCGCTGCCGCTTATGAAGCCGGCTTAAAAGCCGTTATCTGCATTGGCGAAACGCTGGAACAGCGCGATTCGGGCAAAACCATTGACGTTTGTTCTTCTCAGATTCTGGGCTCCGTTCCCGACAATGCCGATGCCTCCAATACCGTCATTGCTTATGAACCGGTTTGGGCTATCGGAACGGGCAAAACCCCGACGGCGCAGGATGTTGAGGACGTTCACGCGGCCGTCCGCAAAGTTTTGGCTAAAAAGCTCGGCAAGGGCAATGCCAACAAAATGCGCATTCTGTATGGCGGTTCCGTCAAACCGTCCAATGCCAAAGAATTTTTGTCTTTGCCTGATGTCGACGGCGCACTTATCGGCGGCGCCAGCCTGAAGGTCGAAGACTTTATCGCGATTGCCAAAAACGCCGGCTGTTGCTAATTGGAAAGGAAGAAAAAATGGGAACAATTTTACTCGTTATCCACTTGTTGGTTGCAATCTTTTTGGTTGCCATTATCTTGTTGCAGCGTTCTGAAGGTGGTGCTTTGGACGGTCTCGGCGGCGGTTCCGGTGCCAGCAACTTTTTGAGCGCCCGCGGAACCGGAAACTTTCTGACCCGCCTGACGGCAATCTTGGCCACGATTTTCATCATCACCAGCATTTCGTTGTCACTTTATTATAAAGGCCACAGCGCTCCCAAAAAATCGCTGATCGATTCGATTGAGCAGACTGTTCCTGCACAGGCAACAGAGGCCGACAAGGCCCCTGAAGTTCCGGCAGCAGGTAAGTAGATGAAAAAAGACAATAAAAATAAGGCGCTTGTTCCGACAGCGCCTTTGTCACTTTAAAAAGCACAAGTTAATATGTTCAAATAAGGAAGAAAAATGTCTGATAATACCCAAGCAAATTTAAATCCGAAAACAAAATTTATCTTCATTACCGGCGGCGTGGTTTCCTCTCTGGGAAAAGGTCTGGCCTCGGCTTCTCTGGCGGCCACGCTGCAGGCGCGCGGTTTTAAAGTCAGAATGCGCAAGCTTGATCCTTATCTGAACGTAGACCCCGGAACAATGAGCCCGTACCAGCACGGCGAAGTCTTTGTGACCGATGACGGCGCGGAAACCGATCTGGATTTGGGACACTACGAACGCTTTGCCGGCATATCCTGCCACAAAACAGACAGCGTCACTTCCGGCAAAATCTATCAACGCGTTTTGGATAAAGAACGCCATGGCGATTACCTCGGCGCAACTATTCAGGTTATTCCGCATGTCACCAATGAAATTAAAGAATTTATCAAATCAGACATTCATGACGAAGACTTTGTCTTGTGTGAAATCGGCGGTACTGTCGGCGATATTGAAGGCCAGCCGTTCTTGGAAGCCATCCGTCAGACCTCTTATGACCTCGGCCGCGACCGTGTTATGTTTATCCATGTCACGCTGTTGCCGTTTATCAATGCTTCCGGCGAACTGAAAACCAAACCGACCCAGCATTCGGTCAAACAATTGCAGGAATACGGAATTCAGCCGGACATGCTGCTTTGCCGCTCTCAAATAGAAATCCCGCAGAATGAAAAACGCAAAATCGCCATGTTCTGCAACATCAAAGAAGAAAACGTCATTGCCGCGCTCGATGCCAAAAGCATCTATGCCGTTCCTCTGGCTTATTCTCATGAAGGCATGGACGCTCAGGTTTGCAAATATTTCGGCATAGACAGCAAGCCGGCAGATTTGAGCAAATGGGAACATATCGTTGAAACGATTACGCATCCTGAAGGGGAGGTTACTATTGCGGTTGTCGGCAAATATACCCAGATGCTCGATACTTACAAATCTTTGGGTGAAGCTTTGTCACACGGCGGCATTGCCAACAAGTATAAAGTCAAAATCAAATGGATTGATTCGGAAGCTCTGGAAAACGAAGACGCTGCCGAACAACTCAGTGATGTCAGCGGCATATTGGTTCCGGGCGGCTTTGGCTGCCGCGGTACGGACGGCAAAATCAAAGCCATTCGCTATGCCCGTGAAAATAAAATTCCGTTTTTGGGAATTTGTTTCGGTATGCAAATGGCCGTTATTGAAACCATGCGCAACGTTTGCGGCGTAAAAAATGCCGGAACGACGGAATTCGGACCGGATTGCGAAGCAGTTGTCGGCCTGATGACCGAATGGGACAAAGACGGCGCCAAACAAATCCGCCATAAAGACGGCGACTTGGGCGGAACCATGCGGCTGGGCGCTTATGAATGCGCTCTGGCACCGGACAGTCTGGTCAGCAAGGTTTACGGGAGCACAAAGATTTCCGAACGCCATCGTCATCGTTATGAAGTTAATATGAAATATGAAAACCAGCTGAAACAGGCCGGAATGATTATCTCGGGCAAATCCCCCGACGGCAAACTCCCTGAAATCGTAGAGATTCCGAACCACCCGTGGTTTATCGGCGTACAATTCCATCCGGAATTAAAGTCCAAACCTTTTGCTCCGGCACCGCTGTTTGTGTCGTTTGTAAAAGCGGCCATTGATAAAAGCCGGTTGATCTAAAAACATAACCCCGTCTTTGTGACGGGGTTTATTTTTATACATCAGCCACACAAGCACAATAATTTGACTGATCTTTATACATTGGATTTTCAGGGTCACTTATTGAATAATCTGAAAAGAGCCACATTCCGGTAATACTGGCTGCTGTATACCAATAAGTATCGTCTATCGCTCCTCCCAATGCCGAAATTGCGCAGCTCATTTTTTTCAACTCTGAATAGTTGGGAATTCGCCATGATCTGTTTCCTACGGTTGAGTTATAGCAGCTTGATTTACACGTCCCGAGAGCAAGATATCTGACATCCTTTCTGACGATCAATCCGTCCACGATTACGCCAACAAAGCTTCCGCCATAGTTATAGTCTTCATACATCATATTTCCGGAGCAGTATTTTTTTACAACGGGCTCAGGTTCGGGGCGGCAGGCATAACATTTTTTCGTGCCGCACTCATTTTCAGTCACACTGGTATAACCGTAATCGCAATTGCTGTACGGATGAGAAGACGGACAGGTTTCCGAACAACAGCTGACATACGGATAATAACAAGTCTTTGTATTACATCCGTTACGGGTTGAACCGCCACAACCGCCGGGGTTTGAGGTTGATGTGCCGTCCGGACAGTTCATGTTACAGGTGTAATAACAGGCGTACCCGCAGCCATCTGTACCATTCGTGCCGTAGGACGAAGAGGTCAGAGAAGTATAAGACGGGCAACCGGACGGGGTACAGC
>CABUWG010000022.1 GCA_902495305.1 uncultured Pseudomonadota bacterium
CGAAAGTCAATATATAATGAAAGATAGGATGGGGATTTTGGCTAGGGAAGCAGGAAAAAGCGGGAGAAATTTGGCTAAAAAGGGTAAAGGGAGTGGGAGGAACGGGGAGAAAGGGCAGAGGTAAGAAAGAGGGTGAGAGTGAGGGTGAAGCAGGTGAGATAAGAGGAGGGAGGAGGAAAAGGACGAGGAGTGAGGGAAATAAGAGAGGAGGGCTGAAGCAAGAGAAAGACAAAGAACGGATTATGATAAGTAGAGAGAAGGAAAAGGTAAGGAGTTGTGTGCAGAAACGTGAAAAAAATCCCTGCCGGTTTGAAGGGCAGGGATTGTGAAATTATTCAATAATTTCCGGTTTTGCGCGTTTGCGGGCAATCGGGTCAAGAATCCGTTTGCGCAGGCGCAGCGTTTTAGGCGTGACTTCCAAGAGTTCGTCTTCCTGAATGTAAGACAAGCCTTGTTCCAAAGTTAATTTGCGCGGCGGAATCAGGTCAATGGCCTCGTCTTTTCCGGCAGCGCGGATATTCGTCAGCTGCTTGGCCTTGCAAGGATTGACTTCCAGGTCATTCGGTTTGGTATGCTCGCCGATAATCATGCCGGTATAAACGGGAACACTCGGATCGATGAACATCGGGCCGCGGTCCTGCAGTTTCCATAAAGAATAAGCGATTGCCGTTCCTGTTTCGCTGGAAATCAGCACGCCGTTGCGCCGGCCTTCAATTTCGCCTTTATACGGGTCATAGCATTTGAACAGACGGTTCATAACACCGGTACCGCGCGTATCTGTTAAGAATTCGGAGTGGTAGCCGATTAAGCCGCGGGACGGAGCATTGAAAATCAGGCGGACTTTGTTGCCGACCTGAGACGGAATCATCTCAATCAGTTCCGCACGGCGGCGGCCGAGTTTTTCAACAACGGTACCGGAGAATTCTTCATCTACGTCAACAACAACTTCTTCAATCGGTTCCAGCAGAGAGCCGTTGGCGTCACGTTTCATCAAAACGCGCGGGCGGGAGATTGACAGTTCAAAGCCTTCACGGCGCATGGTTTCAATCAAAACGCCGAGTTGGAGCTCGCCGCGGCCGGCAACTTCAAATGAATCTGTCGAATCGGTGCGGGATATTCTCAAAGCAATATTGCCTTCGGCTTCTTTGCATAATCTGTCCCAAATCATGCGGGATGTTACTTTGTCACCTTCGCGGCCGGCCAAAGGAGAATCGTTGATTGAGAAAGTCATGGCTAAAGTCGGCGGATCAATCGGCTGGGCATGAATAGCCTGTGAGACTTCCAGTGCGCAAATCGTATCGGCCACAGTGCCTTTGACAATTCCGGCAACGGCAATGATGTCGCCGGCATGAGCTTCTTCCAGACTGTCACGGTTTAAGCCGCGGTAAGCCAGAATTTTGCTGATGCGGACACGTTCGATTTCTTTGCTTTCGCCGTTTAAAACCTTGACGGTATCATTAACATGCAACGTGCCGGACTGGACTTTACCGGTCAGCAGACGGCCGATAAATTTGTCTGCTTCCAGTGTTGTGGCCAGCATGGAGAAAGGTGCGTCCGGATCGCAGGACGGCGCCGGAACATAAGAACAAATCAGCTCAAACAGCGGGGTCAGGTCTTTCTTTTCGTCGGTCATTTCTTTTACCGCCCAGCCGTTGCGGCCGGAAGCATACAGAACCGGAAAGTCAAGTTGTTTATCATTGGCGTTGAGGCTGACGAATAAATCAAAAATTTCATCAAGGACGGCGTCTACGCGGGCATCGGCTTTGTCGGCCTTATTGATGACGACAATCGGGCAAAGGCCGAGCTTTAAGGCCTTGCCAAGGACGAATTTGGTTTGTGGCATCGGGCCTTCGGAAGAGTCAACCAGCAGAACAACGCCGTCGACCATAGACAGGATACGTTCTACTTCGCCGCCAAAGTCGGCGTGACCCGGCGTATCTACGATGTTGATGTGTGTGCCCTTCCAATTGACGGAAGTGCATTTTGACAGAATTGTGATGCCTCTTTCACGTTCGAGGTCATTGCTGTCCATGACGCAAGTTTCAACTTTCTGGTTTTCCCGGAAGGTACCGCTTTGTTTTAACAGGCCGTCGACCATTGTGGTTTTGCCGTGGTCTACGTGGGCGATGATGGCAATATTGCGCATTTCCATTGTGTTATTTCTTTCCTAAAACTTGTTAAACTTTTTTCAGGCACAACGTTATATATCCGGTCAACCGCCGGCAGAAAATGCCTGACAAAAGATTTTGGTATAAATTCGTTTTCACAATAGCAAGTTAATTTTAAATTTCAAGAATTTAGTGCAGCACGGCTGAAATTTTTTTTGACAAACCGGCTGAAAGGGTATAATTTTCCGGTGAATGAATATTTTTGATTTTATTATTAATTTTAAATTTTTTTTACTATGAACGGGTTTGATATTTTAATGACGTTGCTGCTGATTTGCAGTATCGTGACCGGACTTGTTTCTCTGTTGCTGACGGGGATTCATCATTACAGGTTTCATTATGCCTGCCAGTATTGTTATAAAGAGTATAATACTGCGGCGGACTGGGCAGAAAACAAGCTGATGCATCTTTTGCGGCTGGTTTTGGTGTTATCTCTCTGTTTTGACGCCTTTTATTTTTGGCTGTTCGGATATTGGAAGCTGAGCACAAGTCTGGCTTTTTGTCTGGGAAGCGCCTTGCTGGCCGCACCGTTATGGGAGGTATTTGTCGGGCTGCTTGTCCGGATTATCGGTCCGCAGCATGAGTATAAACAAATTAAAAAATAGGCTTGATTTGCCGGATTTTGTTTTGAGGCCGGTATAATTTTTTTTATTTGAATATGAATAAAAAGCGAATTCGTTATAGAATTCGCTTTTTTTGTTTACTTTTAGTCTAAAAAAGGTTATTCTGCCCGACGATAAATTAAATTATGTTGTTTTATAATTATTGTATATGGAAAATATTTTGTATTTTTTGAGATTTGCCGGAATTTCTGCTGTTTGTATCGGCTTTTTGTTGATTGTATTTACAGCTGTTTTAAAGTTACGGCTTGCTTATAAAAATGAAGAAAAAGCAAAACAGGTTTTGAAAAAGCTTCAGGACGAAGGTGCCGAAGACGGTACATATGAAATTGAAGATGCAAAAATTGTTGTAGAAAACCGTGACGGGAGGATTTATTCCGGTATTTCTTTTCCGGTTGAGGCAAAATGGTTCTCCGGGCTTTCCCGCGCATCTTTTCATTTTATTCTGGCCGGCGTTTTGCTGTTTACCGGAGGTACAATCAACTGGTTTGAAAATAAGCTGATTTGGGTTGTGCTGGTATTGCTTTCTTTTTATGCACCGATGGTTTTGCTTTATGTCAGCGGACTGGCTGCGAGATTGCTCGGAGCGGTGATTTTTTTGTTGGCTCTATTCTGGCTTAACATAAAATATGGAGGCTATTTGTTGTTGATCTGTTTGGTCGCGGGTGCAAAAAAAATAAAAGCGTTGTTCAGTTGAGCAACGCTTTTTGTTTGTTTACAATCTCTTGCCGTATTTCAGCAGTTTATTGCGGACGAAGCCGCGCAGGCTGACATCAGGGCGGGCGCCGTAGTGGCTGATGATTTCAGCCGCGGCAATGCCTCCGATTAAGGCGCAGGTTCCCAAAGAGCGTTCCTGCGTATAGCCATACAGGAAGCCGGCTGCATACAAGTCGCCGGCGCCGGTGGTATCAACAACGTTTTCAACCTTTTCGGCCTCAACAAAGGTTTTGGTTCTGCCGTTGACAATGACCGAGCCTTTGTCGCTGCGGGTGATGGCGGCGGTTTCAACCTCGGTTTTGATTAAGTCGAGGGTTTTGTAAAAGTCCTGTTCCTGAAAGAGGGCTTTGATTTCTTCTTCGTTGCCGAACAAAATGTCAACAGAATCGGAAATCAGCTTCATGAATTCTTCGCGGTGCCGGTCAACACAGGATTTGTCAGAGAGGCTGAAAGCAACTTTTTTGTTGTGTTTGTGTGCCAGTTCACAAGCGCGCAGCATGGCTTTTTTGGCTTCGCCTTCGTCCCAGAGATAGCCTTCAAGATAAACGATTTTTGTGCTTTTGATGATTTCTTCGTCAATGTCTTCAGCCGAGAGTTTGCCGGCGGCGCCGAGATAGGTGAACATGGAGCGTTCGGCGTCGGGCGTAACCAGAACGATGCTGCGACCGGTCATCGGGCCTTCATTGAGAGGCGGGGTAAAAAAGTCAACGCCGGCGCCGCCGATACTGCGGCTGAATTCCTGACCGAGTTCGTCTTCGTGGACTTTGCCGATGAAGGCCGGTGCGCCTCCCAAAGAGGCAAGGCCGGCAACGGTGTTGGCCGCCGAACCGCCGGAAATTTCGCGCTCAGGCATGATGTCTGCATAAATTTTTCCGGCTTCTTTGGCACCGACGAGCGTCATTTCGCTTTTGGTCAGGCCGCGTTCCGTCAGAAAACCGTCGCCGACTTTTGCCATTACGTCTACCATGGCGTTGCCGATACCGACGACATCATAAAAAGTTGCGTCTCTGTTTGACATTATTACATTTCCTTAATTGTTTTTCTTCTTCTTTATGTATTCTTTTTTGTCGGGAAAAGCAAGAAAATAAAAAAGCCTCCGTTTGAGCAGAGGCATTTTTATTTTAAGAAAATTCCGCAACGGGATTAATCGTTGGCGCCCGGGCAGATTTTTGCCTGCTCGGCATTGAATTTTACCCATTTTTCATCAGCTTCGTCATCAGAAGTGATTGCTTCCTGCGGGCATTCGGAAATGCAAACGCCGCAATCAATGCAGGTATCAGGATCTACAACCAGCTGAGTTTCGCATTCATGAAATGCATCTACCGGACATACGTCTGCGCAGGATTTGCATTTGATGCAAGAATCGTTAACTACAGAAACCATTTAAAATCTCCTAGATCAATTGATTAGTTCAGTGCGTAATTTACTCAAATTCGTAAGAAAAGCAAGCAAAAAATCGATTTATTTGTGCTTAAGTCTTGCGAAAGAAGATTTTGTTTCCCATATATCTCAGTAAATAAGCGTTATTATGAGGAGAAAAAAATGTCAGAAAAGATGGATTTTCAGGCAGAAGTCGGCAAGCTTCTGGATATTGTGGTCAACTCTTTGTATTCGGAAAAATACATTTTTTTGCGCGAGCTGATTTCTAATGCCAGCGATGCCTGTGACAAGCTGCGTTATCTGGCGCTGACGAATCCGGATATTGCCAAAAATTCCGGTGCGTTTAAAATTACGATTACGCCGGATGCCAAGACCAACACCCTGAAAATTGCCGATAACGGTATTGGCATGAACAAAGACGATTTGGTCAACCATTTGGGGACGATTGCAAAATCCGGTACGGCCGATTTTGTAAAAAACGTCAGTGACAACGGTTCGGCCATGGATTTAATCGGCCAGTTCGGCGTGGGTTTTTATTCGGCTTTCATGGTGGCGGACAAGGTTGAAATCCTGACCCGCAGAGCCGGTGAGGACAAGGCATGGTTCTGGGTTTCGGACGGGCGCAGCGGCTTTGAAATCCGTGAGGCCGAAAAAGAAAGCAACGGTACGGAAATCAAGTTGTTTTTGAAAGAAGACCAGAAAAACTTTGTTGATACGATTTATCTGCGCCATATTATCCGCACCTATTCCGACCATATCGGTTATCCGATTGTTTTGTGTCTGGGAGAGGCCGGCGAGGAAACGGTTAATACCGGTTCGGCTTTGTGGGCGCGTTCAAAAAGTGAGATTACGCAAGACCAGTATAAGGAATTTTATCATCATATTTCCAAAAATTTTGATGATCCGTGGCTGACGCTGCATTTTAAGGCCGAAGGGAATATTGAATATACCGGCCTGTTGTTTATTCCGTCGGAGCCGCCGTATGATTTGTTTCAGCCCGACAGCCAGAACGGTTTGAAGCTGTATGTCAACAAGGTGTTTATTTCTGACAAGGTTGAAGAGCTGATGCCGCATTATCTGCGCTTTGTCAAGGGTGTGGTTGACAGTTCCGATTTGCAGCTCAACATCTCGCGCGAGATGTTGCAGCATAATGCATTGATTGAAAAAATTAAGCACGGGCTGGTCGGCCGATTACTGAAAGAGCTGAAAAACCGTGCCGGCAATTATGATGATTATATGATTTTCTGGAAAGCTTTCGGGGCGGCGTTCAAAGAGGGAATCTACGAAGATTTCGGGAATCGGGAGGAAATTGCCGGACTGTCCCGCTTTATTTCAACGCTGGATTTGCAAAAATATACTTCGCTCGATGAGTATATTGAACGGGCAAAAAATGTCAAAATCGGCGAATCCGAGCAAAAAGCCGTTTATTATATTACCGGCGACGATATTAACGTCCTGTCAAACAATCCGCAGCTTGAAGCCTTTAAGGCCAAAGGAATTGAGGTCTTGCTGCTGACGGATCCGATTGACGAGTTTTGGACGCAGACGCTGCCGAATTATAAAGGTTTTGTGATTAAGCATATTTCTCAGGCTGATATTGATCTGGCAATCGAGCGCAAAGACGAAAAGGCCGGCGACGGGGAAATGGAGAAACTGACGGCGCTGATGAGCGAAATGTTTAAGAACGACGTGGGCAAGGTCGTGACAACGGAAAGGCTGACCAACAGTCCGGCCAGCCTGACAGTGGAGCAGGGGCAGATGAGCATTCATCTGGAGCGTCTGATGAGGAATCATCAGCAGCAGACGGCTTTTGCCAGTACCCGCATTTTGGAGCTGAATCCGTATCATCCGCTGATTATCAAACTGGCGGATATGACGGGTGACGAGGCGCAAAAGGCCAAGGTTGAGGAGATTGCAAAAATAATTCTTGATCAAGCCAAGATTGCCGAAGGGGAGCCGATTTCCGATCCGGCGTTTTATGTTTCAAAACTGAGCGATTATATTTTGAAAGCCATCTAGGCCGCACCCAGCGGGCAAGGCGGCAACGGTCAGCAATGTGGCACAGAGGCCGCGTTGCTCCGATGTTATTCGGGAAAGAGTTTAGACTCAGAACAAAAAAGGAGACAGTTCACATCCTGCCTCCTTTTTTTGTTTGTTTTTTAAGCACTGAGCAAGACTTTGGCGGCGGCTCTGGCCTCGTCGGAGATCCGTTCTCCGGCCAGCATGCGGGCGATTTCCTCGCATTTTTCATCAGCCGGCAGTTCGCGTACGCTGGTGGTGGTGACATTGTCCACGGTATTTTTTTCAACTTTGAAATGGTTATTGCCTTTGGCAGCGACCTGCGGCGAATGGGTGACAACCAGTACCTGAACGCCTTGTGCCAGTCGGGACAGCCTTTCTCCGACGGCTTGTGCGGTTGCGCCGCCGACTCCGGCATCAACTTCGTCAAAAATCATTGTTTCAACGCTTGAACTCTGTGCCAGATTGACTTTTAAGGCCAGCATAAAGCGGGCGAGCTCACCGCCCGAGGCAATTTTGTTGATTGGCCCCTGAGGCGAATTGGGGTTGGTGGCAACGGTAAAAGTGACGGTGTCAAAACCGCCTTCACCCCAAAAATTTTCTTCCTGTTTGGCAATTTGGGTGACAAATTTTGCTTTTTCCATTTTCAGCGGCGGCAGCTCCTGCATTACGGTGGCGTCCAGTTTGGCGGCGGCTTGATGTCTGGCTTGAGACAATTCATTGGCGGCTTTGACGTAATCCAGTTTGGCTGCGTCTTCCGCCTTGCGCAGTTTTATCAATCCTTCTTCGCCGAATTCGATGTTGCTGAGTTTTTGTTTTAATTCGGTCAGGACACGGGGCAGGGCATCAATTTCTACCTGATGTTTGCGCGCCAGTCCGCGCAGGGCAAACAGGCGGCTTTCGATTTCTTCCAGTTCACCGGTGTCAACCGCAACGTTGGAGGAAGCGTTTTCAATCTGATTGACCGCCTCGTCGGCCTCAATCATGGCCTGTTCCAAAGCGTCAATAATGTCGGAATATTTGCCGTCAACCATGTCATTGGCTTTGTAAATGGCCGATTGTGCCTGCCGCAGTGCAGACAGGACGTCTGCTCCCTGAGTCAAAGCGCCATAGGCATAGTTCAGGTTTTCAATGATTTTTTCGGCGTTCATCAGTTCGAGCCGGCGTTTGCCGAGTTCGTCTTCCTCTCCTTCCGCCGGACTGATTTTTTCCAGTTCCGCAACCCAGTGGCGCAGATTTTCTTCTTCGTCTTTGGCGTGCAAAATATTTTCTTCAGCTTCCTGTCGGGCTTTGCGGGCATTGCGATAAGCGCCGAATTTGGCCTTGGTGTTTTCAAGCAGGAAAGGATACGCCCCGAAAGCGTCCAGCACGTCGCGATGGTTGGCGGGATTTAAAAGCCCCTGATTGTCAAACTGTCCGTGGATTTCTACCAGATATTTGCCGGCTTCTTTCAGCAGTTTGGCACTGACCGGCTGATCGTTGATAAAAATTTTGCCTTTGCCGTCACGTGACAACACACGTTTGACAATCAGCTCGTCTTCAACTTCCAGCTCGTTTTCTTCAAAAATTTTCCACAGCGGGCTATCTGCTTTGGGTAAGGAAAAAGATGCCGCAACCGCCAGTTTGTCTTCGCCATGGCGGATGAGAGAGGTTTCGGCACGGTTGCCAAGCACCAATCCGACGGAATCCAGCAAAATTGACTTTCCCGCGCCGGTTTCGCCGGTCAGCACGCTGAGGCCGGATTTGAAGTCTAAATCCAGTTTGTCAATCAGCACAACATTGCGGATGGAAAGCGATTGCAGCATTTTTTCTTATTTGCTCCCGATGATGTTTTTAGCTTTTTGGGTCCATTTGCCGTCAGGGTAGTTGTAGGACAAAACCTTTTCGGCGGTGCGGGCTTCGGCGTTCAGGCCGAGAATGGTGTAAATTTCGACCTGACGATACAAGGCTTCTTCAATATGACTGGTGGTCTGATACTGGTTGACGACAACCGAGAAGCGGTTCAGGGCGGAGAGGTAGTTCTTCTGGTTAAGATAATAGCGTCCGACTTCCATTTCTTTTCCGGCCAGATGGTCATTGGTCAGGTCGATTTTGAGTTTGGCATCCTGTGCGTATTCACTGTCGGGAAAACGGTTGATTACCTGCTCAAAAGCTTCTTTGGCCTTGGCGGTATTGCTCTGGTCTTTGTCAACGGTTACAATCTGTTCATAGTAGCACAGCGCTTTCAGATAATAAGCGTAAGGCGCATCTTGGTTTCCCGGGTGATATTTGATAAAGCGGTCAAGGCTCATAACGGCATCGTCATATTTCTGGTCTTTATAATAAGCATAGGCGCCCATTAATTTGGCTTTGGTTGCCCATTTGGAATAAGGATGCTCGAGTTCGACTTTTTCGAAGGTTTCGGCGGCTTTGGCATAAGATGTCTTGTCCAAAAGCTTGTGGGCGTGCGTGTAAAGCTCTTCCGCCGAAGCGTTTTCATTCACTTCTTTGGGGGCGGCGCAGGCGTTTAACAGACTCAGGCTGAGCATTACGGCAAAAAGTCCAAAAATCTTTTTCATAGCATTGTCCTTAAATAATTTCATAATTTGAACTGTCGGCAAACAGCTTTTGCAGAAGCCGGTTGTTGTGAAAATGGCCGGTACGTTTGGCGCGCAGCAGGCCGGTAATCCGGTATCCGGAGGTATATAAATCGCCGATGGCGTCTAATACTTTGTGATTGACGCATTCGTTTTCAACCCGAAAACCGTCCAGATTCAAAATTTTGTCACCGTCCAGAACCACGGCATTGTCCAAGCTGCCGCCTTTGATTAATCCGACGGATTGCAGATAGTCTACCGCCGCTTTTTCAGTAAAGGTCCGGCAGGGAGCAATTTCATCGGCAAAAATCTGCGGGTCAATGGCATTGTCAAAGCATTGGCGTCCGACAATTTTTGAAGGAAAATCAATTTCAAAACAAATCTTAAGGCCGTTTTCAACGGGCAGGAGTTCGGCCCGGTTGCCTTTGTCGTCGGCGAATTCGACCGGCTTCAGAACTTTAAGGCATTTGCGGGGAGAATCCTGTTTTTCTTTTTCGGCGGCAGAAAGGGCGTCATAAAAAACTTTGCCGCTGCCGTCCATAATCGGAATTTCCGGCCCGTCAACCTCAATGACGGCGTTGTCAATTTCTGCAACGGCAAGAGCGGCCATGATATGTTCGATTGTTGAAACGATGTTGCCTTTGCCGTCTCCCAGACAAGTACAATTGCGGGTATCGACAACATGATCGTACAGAGCCGGAATGAGCGGTTTTTCGGGCAGGTCGCTCCGGCAGAACACAATTCCGGTATCAGCGCCGGCAGGATTGACGGTCAGGTTGACAGGCAGGCCGGAATGCAGACCGATCCCGTTTATTTGCAAAGGTTTTTTGAGTGTTTGTTGCATGTGTTGAAATTCCTCATCTTATTAATGCTCTTAGTTTTACACTAAACAGACGGAATTTGCAAATCAAATATCGAGAAGTCAAACAGAAAATTGGGCAATCTGTAAGCCGGGTTCTGTATCATAAATATTCCTGCTACCGGAATATCATGACGATAGCTATTCATCTTGGCCAGACATCACTGTTTGGCTCATCGCGACCTACCTCTGGAAGAAGCGGAGGCGCTTCTAACTGGTTTTCTGACGAAAACCGTCCTAACTTGGTCTTACATCGAACAGGGTTTACCTTGCCGGTCATGTTGCCACAACCGCGGTGAGCTCTTACCTCGCCTTTTCAACCTTACCTCCGTATAGAAGGCGGTAATTTTCTGCGGCACTTTCCCTTGGATTTCTCCAGCCAGACGTTATCTGGTGCTCTGCCTCCGTGAAGCCCGGACTTTCCTCACCGGTGGATCTTACTTTCCGCGGCGCAGCTATCCGATTGCCCAAAGACAACATACAGGATATTTTTTTTTATGCAAGCCTTTTGTATTTTTTGTGGTTGACGGGACAAATAAAAAGAAGCCCGCGGAAAACCGGGGGCTTAAGCAGAGGTTTTTGAACGGCGGGCGGCAATGCGGTTTGAAATAAATTCAATCGTCAGGCAGATAACCAGAATTGCGGCGCTGCCCAGTTCAATAACTCTTTTGACCGTTCCTGCCGGCATGTACATGCCAAGAATGAATAAAGAAATGCAGGCGGCGATAATTTTTTTATTTAGCTTCATGACCTTTAATTTTGTGTTTTCGCCGGAAAGTGTTTTCTTTCAAAGCGTCAACGGGTTTATAATAATTATTTTGAGATTTTATTATAACACAAATTTGAGAGCAGGGCAACGGCTTATTATTAAAGTGATTTTAATCTTTTCGGATTAATATGTTTCATTATTGTTTATTGCGGAGATGTTTTGATGATTTATGCTTTGTCCGGTTTGCTTTTTGGGCTTCTCATTCCTTATGTATCGCGGCGGTTTGCCAAGTTTATGCCGGCGACCATGGCTTATGCCTTGTATCGGATTGTCAGGCCGGTCCGGCGGGTTTCGGCGGCAAAACGGCACGGCAGCTGGCAATATACAAAGATGATGTCACAGTACCGCTGGCGCAGTGTGATGTGGGGAATCCTCACGGCAGCGCTCAGTTACGGCGCGTTTTATGAATGGGGAAGCCAGCTCATCTGGTGGAAGCTGGTTTTTATCTGGCTTTTGCTGTTGTTGGCGGAAATTGATTTCCGGCTTTTGCTGTTGCCTGATATTTTAACCGTTCCGCTTTTGTTGCTCGGTTTTGCTTTCTCCGCTTGGACAGGGTTGTGGGCCATGCCTTATGATTCCTCGCTGGCGGCGTTGTTCGGCTATTTTGTACCGGCGCTTATCAGCCTTTTGTTTGTCTGGAAAAACAAAGACGCTTTCGGCGGCGGGGATGTTAAACTGCTGGCGGCCGCCGGCGCATGGCTGGGCGTGGAAAAGCTGTTGTATACGATTGTCGGCGCCTGTGTCTTGTTTGCCCTGTATGCCGCGATAACGCGCAAACGGCAGGGCGCTTTCGGGCCGGCAATTTCGGCGGCGGCGATTGCGGTTGCTTTTTATTATTTTTGAGATAAACTAAAAACAGTTTGAATTTGAGGAAATAGACATGAGTTTTTGGAAAAAAGAAAGCCTGAAGAAAATTCCGCTAGCGCAAAAGTTTTTTCAGAAGGAAGACAAGCGCAAGCTGAAAAAACTGGTGACCGGAAAGAATTTTGACTTGTTTATTATGTCCATTATTCTGGCGGATGCCGTTGTTCTGGGCATGATGACCATTGATTTTTTCCGTGACCGGTTTGAACAGGGGCTGTTTTTGCTTGACCGTCTGTTTATGGCGATTTTTATTGTGGAAATGGTGATGAAGATCTATGCCGAGCGGCGCGAATTTTGGAAATCCGGCTGGAATGTTTTTGACTTTGTGATTGTTGCGGTTTCTTCCGTGCCGGCGGCAAGCGCCTTTATTGTCATCAGAAGCCTGCGGCTGTTCAGAATGTTCAAATATATTTATCAGGCTTCCGGCATTAATAATATTATCACGACTTTTTTGCGGATTTTGCCGGTATTTGTTTCTTTTCTGGCCGTGTTTGCCGTTTTCTTTTATGTTTTTTCCATCATCTCGGTCAGTTTGTATGGCGATGTCTTTGTGGAATTTTCAACCCTCGGGTCGGCCATGCAGGTGGTGTTGCAGACTTTTTCCATGGACGGCTGGGCGGCAGGCATTGCCCGTCAGGTTATGCGGATTTTTCCCAATGCCTGGATGTTTTTTGCCCTGCAGAAAGTGGTGATGTTTTTGCTGCTGAGCAGTTTTTTGCTGACGGCGATGGCGGCGGTGCTGTTGCCGGTTCAAAAGAAATAGCCGTTTTCCCCGTCTTGTTCAGGCGGGGAATTTTTTTTTATTTATTTTGCTTTTTTGCTTCCGGCGGCTTGACTTTCTAAAACTAAATTCCTAATTATCCCTTAGATTGAAAAAAATAAACTTTTAAGGAGTTGATGAACAATGAATATTAAACCTTTGCATGACAGAGTTTTAATTAAAAGACTGGAAGAAACAACAAAAACCGCCGGCGGAATCATTATCCCCGATACCGCCAAGGAAAAACCGAGCGAGGGTATTGTTGAAGCCGTCGGAAACGGATTCAGAGCCGAAGACGGCAAGATTGTGCCGATGAGCGTTAAGCCCGGTGACAAAGTCTTGTTCGGCAAATGGTCAGGCACAGAGGTTAAAGTTAACGGAGAATCCCGCCTGATTGTTAAAGAATCCGAGATTTTGGGCGTGATTGAAGAATAGCAACAATTTTTTTGAAACGTGATTTTTTATAGTTTAAGGAAGGAAAGTTAAAATGGCAGCAAAAGATATTGAATTCGGAACTGATGCCAGAGCAAAAATGTTAAAAGGCGTGGAAACTTTGGCTAAGGCCGTAAAAGTTACCCTCGGGCCGAAAGGACGCAATGTGGTTTTGGACAAGTCTTACGGCGCACCGAAGATTACCAAAGATGGCGTATCCGTTGCCAAAGAAGTGGAATTGCCCTGCAAATTTGAAAACATGGGGGCACAGCTGATTAAAGAAGTTGCGCAGAAGACTGCTGACAAAGCCGGTGACGGTACAACAACGGCAACTGTTTTGGCCGAGGCAATCATTCGCGAAGGCTGCAAAGCCGTCGCTGCCGGCATGAATCCGATGGATTTGAAGCGCGGTATCGATATGGCGGTAGAAGCCGTGGTTGCGGATATTAAATCCCGTTCCAAAGACATTAAAACATCTGAAGAAATTGCGCAGGTCGGCACGATTTCTGCCAACGGCGACCGCTCAATCGGCGAGTATCTGGCTCAGGCCATGGAGAAAGTCGGCAATGAAGGCGTTATTACCGTTGAAGATGCCAAAGGTTTGGAAACAGAGCTTGATGTTGTGGAAGGCATGCAGTTTGACCGCGGTTACCTTTCTCCGTATTTTGTCACCAATCCGGACAAAATGACCTGTGAATATGAGAATCCGTACATTATGCTGTATGACCAGAAAATCAGCAATCTGCAGCCGATGATTTCCATTTTGGAAGCTGTTGTTCAAACCGGCCGCCCGCTGTTGATTATTGCCGAAGATATTGAAGGCGAGGCTTTGGCCACTTTGGTTGTCAACCGTATTCGCGGCGGCTTGAAAGTTTGTGCCGTCAAAGCTCCGGGATTTGGCGACAGACGCAAAGCCATGTTACAGGATATTGCCATTTTGACCGGCGGTCAGGTTATTTCCGAAGAACTGGGCATGAAGATTGAAAACGTTACTTTGGATATGCTTGGTACAGCCAAGAAGATTGAAGTCAACAAAGATGACACGACAATTGTTGACGGTGCCGGCGAAAAAGACCTGATTGCTGCCCGCGCAGCTCAGATCCGCAAGGAAATTGCCGATACGACTTCTGATTATGACCGTGAAAAACTGCAGGAACGTCTGGCTAAAATTTCCGGCGGTGTTGCCGTTTTGCGTGTCGGCGGTGCTTCCGAGGTTGAGGTTAAAGAAAAGAAAGACCGGATTGACGATGCATTGAATGCAACCCGTGCCGCTGTTAAAGAGGGCGTTGTTGCCGGCGGCGGCTGTGCCCTGATTTATTCTTCCGGCGCTTTGGACAAGCTGACTCCGGTTAATCAGGATCAGAAGGTTGGTATTGACATCATCCGCAAGGCTATTCAGGCACCGCTGCGTCAGATTGCCGAAAATGCCGGTGTTGACGGTGCGGTCGTTGCCGGAAAACTGATGGAATCGAAAGATACCAATTTCGGTTACAATGCCCAGACCGGTGAATATACCGATATGGTCAAGGCCGGTATTATCGACCCGACCAAAGTTGTTCGCACGGCTTTGCAGGATGCTGCTTCAGTCGGCGGACTCCTGATTACGACAGAAGCCATGATTACCGAGCAGCCGCAGAAAGAATGCTCTTGCGGCGGCGGGGCTCCGGCAATGCCGGGCGGCATGGGCTTCTAACAGTTCGTATTGATAAAAATCCTCCGAATTTTGGTTTGGAGGATTTTTTTTTGTTATCTTTAAATTAACAGGAAAGGCATTATATTAGAAGAAACAAATAAAAGGAGTAACGGATGTCAGACTTGGTTGATTTACAAAAACTCAGGGAAATGCGCGATAACGGACGAATCAGTGTCGAGGAATTTGACAAGGATGCCGAGATTCTTTATCAAAAATCAATGCGGGAGGCCGGAGATCATAAGGTTGCAAAAAACGGGGCGGTTTATATTCTGTTGGCCGGTTTTCTCGGTGTGACGGGAATCCACAACTTTTATGCCGGATATTGGGGGCGCGGGCTGATACAGCTCGGATTGAGCCTGCTTTCATGGCTGTTTATGTTTTTGCCGCTGATTTTTGTGGTGTTTTGGGTTTTGGGAGAAATCTTTTTTCAGAACAAAGATGCTGCGGGAAACCGGTTTGGCGGGAATCGTTCTCTGATTGCCGGTTTGCGAATCGGTACAATTTTGTGGATTGCCTACACGGCTTATGTGACCTGGCAGAACAATGAATTTATCTGGCAGGATACGGTGGTTGTGACGGGTGAGGATATGGCATAGTGCAAAAAAATGCCGTTTCCGGAAAGCCGGACGGCATTTTTCTTATTTGTCAGGGACAAACAAAACAACCCAGGGCAATAATATGAATGCCACGGTATATCCGTTGATGTTGCTTAAACTGCCGTTGCTGCAGAAAATGATGAAACCGGCCAGAAGAATCATTTGAGTTATCGAACTTTTGAGCCCGATATAAAAATGCTGTCTGCGAATTTTTTCATTGGTTTCAAAATCTGTTTTTTTGAGCAGTTTCCGCAGTTTGTAAAAAGTTACGGCGTCAATCAACAAAATAATCACAACAACGGCGGTGGCGATAAGGCCGAATTGGGTGCTAAAAAAATTTTCCATAATAACTTATATTTAATAATACATTTTCGTCTGAGAGAAATAACACAGCTTTAGAAAAACTGCAAACAAAAAAACGCTTCTTTTTTAGAAACGTTTTTTACAGATTACCCTGCCTTTTTGGCGGTGAAAAACAGGCTTTCCAAAATGATGATAAGAATTGCGGCGGCGATACACAGGATGTAAGAACCGGATGTTATCCATGCTGCAAACGCTCCCCAAAGAATCCATATGCTAACAATAATTATCAGAGTTTGAAGACAGGTGAAAAACATTTTGTGATTTTCTTTCAGATTGGTCTTAAACTCAGGATGTTTTGTTTGTTTCCATGCTTTGTACATGCCGAAAATTCCGATACAGGCATTAAGCAATAGTACGATGAAGCTACTATTTACCAGTAATTCTTTTGTTTCCATAATGATTGATGTATTAAAATAGTAAAAATTTTTTCAGAAATATTAGTAACATGGGGAAAAACGGGAGTCAAGCAGCAAAAAAATTGAAAAAACTATGAAAAAAATGCTTGCATTTTATTTTGAATGTGATATTAAATTACTCGTTCTACCGATGCGGGCGTAGCTCAGGGGTAGAGCGCAACCTTGCCAAGGTTGATGTCGAGGGTTCGAATCCCTTCACCCGCTCCAATTTATAAAGAAAAAACAATAACTTATAAGAAAAGTTTTTAGAGAGGAATTTAGTTCCTCTCTTTTTTGTTGCACAGAATCTTTTACACACATATAATCCTTATTTTTCAATGTGTTAAGTATCATATTTCCTACGACACGAACATCTATTTTACACAATTTTTTGCACAGTTTTTGTGTAAAAAATAACTCATTGTGTAAAACAAACAATGAGTTAGATAAAAAAATAACTCCCGATTTGGAGTTATTTAGGATTTTTTGATTTATTTTTCATCCAATTTTGGAGTCTTTATGAAAAGTAGAGCCATATCTTGCAAATGTGAAGATTGGTCGTAGTATTCTTCTATCATTTTAGTTCCTGTACCGCATTGTTTGGCTATATTTAATATTGGGGTTTTGTTTTCAACTAACGCGGTTATATATGAGTGCCTAAAAGAATACAATACTTTATTGTTTTTATGCTTAATGTTGCATCTACCAAGCAACCTACGGAATCCGTTATCCAATTCTTTAACCGCCACTAATTCATATTTATTAAGCTCTAAATTGCTGTTGCATTGGCTGATGATTTTTACCGTGTTTTCATCAAACGGTAGATTATGAGCTTTACAGAAATTTTTCTGTTTGTTTTTTAATTTCAACAATAGATTTGATAGTTCAGGGGATATGGCAATGCTTCTCTTCTTTTTTTGTTTTCCTGAATACACATCAAGCAATAACCCACCTTCACGATATTCAGGAACAAATTGAGCCCATACAACGTTTCGCAATTCACACATTCTAATGCCTGTCTGGTGTAAAATATTGATATAGTAATACAATAAAATTTTCCGTCTTTGAGTATGTCTATTAACTTCTTTTCTTATCTCTTTCAAAAGAGTATTTAATATTAATTTAATTTCATCATCACTAAAGGCATCTCTATGTCCAGATAAATCATCAAAAATGGGTTTACCATTTTCGTCAAAAACATTTTCTTTGCATTTGATTGTTGGAAGTTTTAACGGCTTATTAATTCGTTCATTTTCATAACACCATTTGAAAAATGTCCGCAACGTATTATTTTCTCGTACAATGGTTGTTGGTTTTACAGGTGTACCTGTGTTATTATTTTTTCTTTTTGATGGAATTTTTCGGCGGTAATCAACATATTTGATTAAATCTAAATTTGTTAATTTTTTAATGTCATTGATTTTACTTTTTTGCCCGATTTTATTGGTAAAATAGGGAATAAAACAACGATTCATATATTCCCGATGTTGGGGATTTTTTGTAATAGATAGAAATTCATTCGCATTAACTTGAAAACTGTTATTATAAACACGATTTTCTTCAGCATCTCCTTTAATTTGTTTGAATATTTCTCTTGCTAACTCTATTGCCTCAGTTTGATTACTGGTTCTTAAACTTTTGCGGATAGGTTTCTCTGTTAGATTATTGTTAAGGTATAAGTACCAAGAATTTCCTCTTTTACGAATCTTATATTCTTTAAATTTTACTTCATTCTCCATTATAGTTTCTCCAAAATTTTTATGATTTAATAATTTTATTCAAAAATAATTTATTTGTCGGCTCCCAAAATGGAGCCTGTGGGTCCTTATAAAATATCTCCTATACTTAGCTCCCAATGTTCGTCTTCATATTCAAGAAGTTCTTTATAATTTCTAAAACCACGTTGTCGGGCTTCTTCATCCTGAAGTTCCTTCATTTTAAGATGTTCTAAATAGCAATATTTGCTTTGGTGGTTTTTGATATATTCATCAACTTTTAAGTTATGGATTTCCCAAGATTTCATTTCTTTCTCCTTAGTAGTGGTTAAATTTAAAGTATAACAAACCTTATAGAAAATTTGTTTCTATCTTTAAAATTGTGTTTATTTGAAAATTTTTACCTGTCGGTAAAGTCACTACCTGTCACTTGCACGGCAAGTTTTAGGAGAAAATATTGAATAATGCGTTTGAACACTACGATGACCTTTTTATCATAAAAACTTTAAATGTCAAGGTTTTGGCGTTTTTTATTTTAAAATAATAATGAAATTCATTCCCTATATATGATACTATTTTCCTATCACTGATAAATAAAGTTATCAATGATGAATATTAATGGACTTTTAGACATTAATTTCCCTACTTTTTGTAAGTTTTTAGGCTTTCTCTTTCAACAAGAGGAGCATTGGAACTTTATTATCTAAATTATTAAGGAGATATTATGGAAATGAACAGATTAAATGATTTCAAAAATCATTTAGAACAATACAAAGAAAAATTCACTATAATAAATGAAGACAATTTGATAACAGCAACTTCAACCAAATTCACAGAACCAACCATTGAAGAAAAAGAACTGGATTTAATTAAATTTCATCAACAAATGCTAAAAAATAACAATATCCAATTAATGAATAAATTTAAAGAAACCAAAAGAAATGAAATAAAAAATTACAAAGAATCCCATAGAAAAAAAGAATTTAAGAAGCCAATTACTCCATATCGGCAGGAAATCATCAATACATTAAATAATCCAGCCAATGGATTTAATTTAGCACTCACATTAAACTTCAATCCTGTTAATTTATCTGGATTATTTAATTTGCAGATGATTCAAAATAAAGTGAATGAATGGTGGAAATTATATTGTTCATATACGCTTGGAAGAGATGCATCTAAATACAAAACAATGAATTATATAGGTTTTGTGGAACATTTTGATAGCAATATCCACGTACATTTATCCATTAAACATCTACAAAAATCAATGACGGATGAATTTATATATGATGAGGAACAAGCAATAAAAACTTTATGGAAAACAGTTCAAATGAGTGGAACAGTTTATTTAGATAAGATTTTTAGCGATGGTTGGTTTTATTACCAAACAAAAGACATTAATTTTCAAAATCATCTAATCTTTTCTCCCAACTGATAAATATAATTATCACAAACAAGGAGATTTGATGAACAATAATAAGAAAAATCAATATTTAGAGATGTTTTTGAATATTGCAGATGAGTTGCTGGAAAATCACCACATAAAGAGCCGAAGAGATTTTAGTTCCCGTTATTTAAATAAGTGTACTAATTATATTGCATCGCTTGTTTATCATAATAAAAAGCCAAGTATTAGCTCTTGTCTAAGCTTATATTTTAATTTGAATCAACGCAATTTATTACCGAATTGGCAGGATAAATTATTTAACTCATTAAAAAAATCATTATTAAGGAGAGAAAATGGATGAAAATGAAGAACTTATAATAGATGAAGATATAGATTTTGATGAAGAATTTTCAGAATTAGATATAAAGAAAAGTCAATATTCCTTTCAACAAATCAAAGACATATGCCTAACCAATCCATTGTACAAAAGACGCTATTTCAGAGACGATAGCGAAAATATTCTGAATATCTGTTACAAATGCCAAAATTTTCAAGCAATCAATGCCCTATTAACCAAGCGTTCCGCACGAAGAAAATATCAATTTTCATATACTTTAATTATGGCAATTATTTGCAATCCACATATAGAAGAGAAGCATAAATGCTATATGATAGATAAATTGGTAAAATTAGGAACCGAAATTAACCATTGCAACATTTTTGGAGAAACAGCCCTTTATTTAGCCGTTCTATCCCATCAAAGATTTGTTGTTGAATGCTTATTGAGAAACGGTGCCAATCCCAATATTGATGGTATTTATGCCATTAGCCCTTTGATGATTGCGTGCTATTTTGCCGATTTTTATATCGCATCACTCTTAATCCACTATGGAGCAGATGTTAATGCGGAATCTACTTTTACCAATTGGCAAGTGTTAGATTTTGCAATGTTAGGTGAAAATGCTGATTTTGAACAGATGATAAGAGACCTCGGAGCAAAAGGCGGAACAGGATATAACCTACTGTCCTAAATTTTCAATCTCAAACCAGACCAGAGCCAATGCTCTGGTTTTTTAGTTTGAAACAGACTGATAAAAATTATGCCAAACCTTATCAATCTCAATTAAATCATATCGCTGGTAAATGCGGATGTCAAATCAACAATATATCTGTTCTTTTATATATCTATGCAACGTAGTCCAAGTACATCCCATCAGACGGGCAATTTCAGCTTTGCTAACACCTTTGTTAAGAAGCTCTACAATCTTGTTGTGCTTTCTTTTAAGTTTTCTGTAAGTAAAACCATATGGACGTCCCAGATGTTTACCTTCATTTTTAAGTCTTTTCATTGTTTCAGAAATGCGTTGCGAAATTAATTGACGTTCAATTTCACTTGCTAATGAAAATGCAAATGCTAATACCTTTGATTGGATGTCTGCCCCAAGATGATAATTTTCTTTCAAAGTAATAACTTGGCAGCCTTTTTCTAAGCAATTTTGCAATATTCCCATTACTTCCATCATATTACGTCCAAGGCGGGATATTTCTGTTGCAATTAAAATATCTCCTTCTTGTAAAGATGCCAACAATTTTCCGAGCTTTCTTTTATCTAAAGCTTTTCTGGATGAGATTTTTTCTTCAATCCACTCATCAATTTTAATTTTATGCTTATCAGCATATGTTGCAATCTCAAAATGCTGATTTTCAAGTGTTTGTCTGTCTGTGGAAACCCTGATATAACCGTATGTCTTCATAATATAGCCCTTTGATATTTATGAGTATTTATCAAAGAATACTATACGAAATAGAGAGTTGATTATGGAGAGCCTATTTTTTGCTATAATAATATAAAAATCCGCAAACCCTTAATTATTAAGTTTCCTCTGGAATTATTGGGCTTTTTGATTGTTTTTTAAGATATTCAGTGTTAGTCATTTTATATATATAAAATAATCAACTGATTATGGAGAGCCAAATGTCTGCACCAATTTTATCTTTCAGAGATGTTCTGACTAAGTTTAGAAAAGAAGCTTTTTCTGAACGGGATAAAGGTACAAAATTTGAAAGATTAATGAAGTCATATTTGCAGATTGCTCCTGAATATGAGGGAAAGTTTAAAGAAATATGGCTATGGGATGAGTTTCCCTTCCGTAATGATTTTAGCGGAAAAGATACGGGAATTGATTTGGTCGCCCAAACAGTTGAAGGTGATTATTGGGCAATTCAATGTAAATGTTATGATGAAAAATCCCGCATCAACAAAGATGGTGTAGATAGTTTTTTAGCTACTTCAAGCAAAGAATTTTGCAATGATAAAATGGAAACCCAACGATTTGAATACAGATTATGGATTTCAACCACAAATAATTGGAACAGTGAAGCAGAGCGAACCATCAGAAATCAAAATCCACCTGTTTTGCGTATTAGCTTATCAGATTTGGACAATGCTCCGATTGATTGGGAAAAGTTAATCAATGGTGATGGCAAAGCATTAAAAGCCAAGTATCCGCTAAGAGAGCACCAAAAATTAGCCGTAGAAAAAACACACAAGTATTTTGAAACCTCTGACAGAGGTAAGTTGATTATGGCTTGCGGAACAGGTAAAACTTTTACATCCTTAAAGATTGCCGAAAATGAAACCAATAATAATGGTTTAGTATTATTTTTAGTCCCATCCATTGCTCTGTTAGGACAAACATTAAGAGAGTGGATGAGTCAATCTGAAAAACCGATTCATCCGATTTGTATTTGTTCTGACAGCAAAATTACTCAAGATGACGATGGTAATGGCAGTGTTGTAGATTTAGCATTGCCAGCATCAACCGATGTAGAAAGTATCAGACGACAGTTATATGCAGCAAAATTGGCACAAAAAAATAACAGCGGTATGATTGTTGTGTTTTCAACATACCAATCTATAGATGTAATTTCGGCAGCACAAAAAAAGATAAATGCCCAAGAAAAGGGAGCTTTTGTGTTTGATTTGGTGGTTTGTGATGAAGCTCACCGTACCACGGGGGTTATTTTAAGCGATAAAGCTGAAGCCGCTTTTACAAAGATTCACGATAATGAAATTGTAGTCGCCAAGAAACGCTTGTATATGACAGCAACACCAAGATTATATACCGATGCCAGCAAACAAAAAGCCCAAGAAGGAAATGCCGTTTTATGCTCTATGGATGACACTAATATTTATGGAGAAGAAATCTATCGTATTGGTTTTGGCGAAGCTGTTAAGAAAGATTTATTATCTGATTATAAGGTCTTAATACTGACTATTCGTGAAGACCAAATCCCCGTTGCCCTGCAAAATGTCATCAAAGATAAAAATAACGAGATTGATACGGATGATGCCAGCAAGTTGATAGGCTGCATCAATGCCTTGTCTAAAAGGGTTTTGGATACAGATGAAGCCTTTAATGATGATAAAAAAGCAATGCACACAGCCGTTGCTTTTTGCCAAAGCATAAAGATTTCAAAGAAAATATCCAATATGTTCAATGAACATAAAGACACTTACTATGATTCCTTAACCCCAGAAGAAAGAGCCAAGTTGGTTGGTGTTTCAGCAGACCATATTGATGGTTCAATGGGGGCGAGCGAACGAGCCGAAAAATTATCTTGGCTCAAAAATGTATCACAAGACAGTCAGGATTGCCATATTTTATGCAATGTTAAGTGTTTGTCCGAAGGTGTTGATGTTCCTTCTCTTGATGCCGTGATGTTCTTGTCAGCTAAAAACAGTCAGGTTGATGTGGTTCAATCAGTTGGTCGTGTAATGCGTAAATCTAAAACCACCGATAAAAAATACGGTTATATCATCATTCCGATTGTTGTTCCTGCCGATATAGAACCTGAACAAGCATTAGATGATAATGAGAGATACAAAGTTGTTTGGTCTGTTTTAAATGCTTTACGTTCACACGATGACCGTTTTGATGCCGAGATTAACCAAATTGACCTAAACAAGAAAAAAGGTAACCGAGTTCGGGTTATTGGTCTTGATGACGGAACAAAACCTGCAAACAATGGAGAAGATGCTCCCAAACAGTTGAGCCTGCCATATTTGGAAAAATTGCAAGATGCAATGTTTGCCAAAATGGTTAAGAAAGTAGGTAATCGTCAATACTGGGTTCAATGGGCAAATGATGTGGCTCACATTGCCGAACGGTATATTGAACGGATTAACCACCTGATTGCCACCGATGAAAAGCACCGCAAAGAGTTTGATAAGTTCCTAAAAGGTGTCAGAAAGAACATTAACCCATCAATTTCAGAAGATTCCGTGGTTCAGATGTTAGCCCAACATCTGATAACCCAGCCTGTTTTTGAAGCCTTGTTTGAAAATTACTCATTTGTTGCAAACAACCCTGTTTCCAAATCTTTGCAGAGAATGATAGACCTACTTGAAAAACAAGCATTTGATAAAGATGCTGAAATATTGGGCAAGTTCTATGAATCAGTCAAAGAGCGTGTGCAGGGCATTGACAATGCGGCAGGTAAGCAAAAAGTTATTGTTGAACTGTATGATAAGTTCTTCAAAACAGCATTTCCGAAGACCGTAGAACAACTTGGTATCGTTTATACTCCTGTTGAAGTTGTTGATTTCATTAACCAATCAGTCGCAAAAGTGCTGAAAAAGGAATTTAATCGCAACCTATCTGATGAAAATATCCATATTCTTGACCCATTTACGGGAACAGGAACATTTATCACTCGTATGATTCAGCAAGGTTTGATTGATAAAGAAGCACTCCCTCGCAAATATGCCAAAGAACTGCACGCTAACGAAATTGTGCTGTTGGCTTATTATATTGCTTCAATCAATATTGAAAATGCTTATCACGATGCTGTAGGTCTTGAAAATGGCTACAAATCTTTTAATGGCATCTGCCTGACTGACACTTTCCAACTTGGCGAGACCGATAATGCTGACGAACTCTTTACCGATATGTTACCTCAAAACTCGGCTCGTGTCATTGAACAAAAGAAAGCCCCTGTTCGTATAATCATAGGCAACCCACCTTATTCCGTAGGACAAAAATCAGCCAATGATAATGCTCAAAACCAAAAATATACCAAGTTAGATAAAAAAATAGAAGATACATATGGAAAACTATCACAGTCAAAGAATGTAAAATCTATATATGATACTTACATTAAAGCATTTCGCTGGTCTTCTGACCGTATAACAGATAAAGACGGGGGTATTATTGGATTTATAACTAATGGTATTTGGTTGGATAATATAGGAATGGATGGGTTTCGTAAATGTTTAGAAGATGAATATGATTCTATTTATGTATTTAATTTAAGAGGTGGTATTAAAGGAAAATCTGGTAATAATGCAAGAAGAGAAGGCCAAAATGTCTTTGATATTATGACAGGCGTTGCTATAACAATTCTTGTGAAAAATCCTAAATATCACCAAGAAAAAGCATCAATTTATTACCACGATATTGGAGATTATCTCAAACGCTCAGAAAAACTTGGCATTTTGAACTCTTTTAAAGACATATCAAACTCCAAAATTGATTGGAAAGTATTAAAACCAAACGGACATAACGATTGGTTAAACCAACGAAGCGATTTGTTTAATTCGTTTATTCCCATTATTTTAAAGGGTAAGCAACAACAGTTTTTCAATTTATCAACTTATGGATTAACTACAAATAGAGATATTTGGTGCTACAATTTTTCAAATAAAATGCTAAATGAAAATATACAAAGAACTATATATTTCTACCAAGGAAATATGGACAAAGGTATAGAAATTGTAGATAAAACCCAAATAAGTTGGTCTCGGGGCCTAAAAAATAGCTTAAAAAGAAAATATATAGAGCATTACAACAATCAAAATGTTTTTTATTCCCTATATAGGCCATTTTGTAAGCAATATGTGTATTTCTCTAAATTTTTAAATGAATATATCTATCAAATTCCCAAAGTATTTCCCTCAATAGATAGTAATAATTTATGTATTTGTGCTACAACAGATGTTAGAAATGGTTTCTCTTGTTTATTAGCTAATACTATACCAGATTTAAGCTATGTCGCAGCTTGTCAATGCTTCCCTCTTTACTATTACGATAAAAATGAGGGAAATATAGGTACTTTGTTTGACCAAGGCAAAGAAAACTATGTTAGACGAGACGGTATAACCGACTTTATTTTAGAACAATGTCGTGAAAGATATGGATTTAAGGTTCAAAAAGAGGATATTTTCTACTATGTCTATGGCTTGTTGCACAGTTCTGACTATCGGGAACAATTTGCCGCTGATTTGAAGAAAATGTTGCCTCGTATTCCGTTAGTGAATATTCCTGCTGATTTTTGGGCATTTAGCAAAGCAGGTCGCGCATTAGCCGAACTTCATCTAAATTACGAAACTGTTGCTGCTTATCCTGATGCCAAAGTTATCGGTGCGGAAAGTGGCAAATTCCGTGTAGAAAAGATGAAATTTGCTAAAATCGGCAAAGTTGATGATAAAACAACCCTCATTTATAATTCATATATCCGTATTGAGAATATACCTTTGGTAGCCTACGATTATGTGGTAAATGGTCGCTCGGCAATAGAGTGGGTTATGGATAGATACCAAGTTAAGATTGATAAAGACAGCCAAATTAAAAATGACCCGAATGATTGGTGCGATGAACACAACAACCCTCGCTATATCCTTGACCTGATTTTATCACTCATAACCGTCAGCATTGAAACAATGAAAATTGTTAAGAGCTTACCAAAACTGAAGTTTAGATAAGACGAAGAAAATGTGCGGAGAAAATGACAACATTGCAAAGAGAAGAAAAAGATAAATTGCAAACATTACCAAGATTCGCAATAAAAAAATCATTGTTTGCAGAATCAATACTTGATTTAAACGAATTTTTCTTATATAAAATAAGCAGATAAATTTTTTAGGAGTCGCTTATAATGGATTTATTTGACCTTACAAATGTTGATGACCTTCCAGATAAAGTTAAGGAGGGTATTAATATTGATATGATGGCAACCAGAATCCTTGATTTGTTTGAATTAGCTCAAAGAGATTTAAGCCTTGATGAGTTAACCGTAGCCTATTATCGGAAATATAAGGACGAAGATACAGAAATAAGAAGTAAAAGACAAATTATGGGGAAAGTTTATAATATGTCTCGTGAGCGGAATCCTAAAATCAAAAGCGTTGAAGGCAAAAAAGGAGTTTACACTCTTTGTAAGGAAAATACTGAAGATGAACAGAGAAATTGATAAAATTTGAGGCAAGAAAATGGTGTTTCACTTTCTTGCCTCGGATTCGTAAAACAACCGAAGTTATTTCACAAAGCGACATTTATGATTTATACACAGGTTATTTGAAAAATCAAGAAAAAAGTGAAACGTAACTTTAACGGAGAAAAATAATGGCTGAAAAGCGTTATACTCCGTCAGGATACCATTGGGTATGTAGAGCATACATTCATCTTAAAGATGGTAGTATTCTATATGCATCTCAATGTGGCAAAAGAGCGTTTTGCTTTTTAGTTCCTGACGAGAAATAAGATAAAAGGTAAGGTGCTTATTTGTACCTTACCTTGCTCTATGTCTTAAATTTCTCCGATATTTTGAAAGATAATATAATGGTAAATCAGATTCATACTATGAAAGATAAAGAAACTGGAACTTGGTATAATAAGCAAGATGGAGCTAAAAGAGCTTCCAATGCTGGCTTTGCGACACAAAAAGAAGCTGCAGATGCAGCAAGGAATATCGCTATTAATCAGGGTTTAGAACATTCAATTCACCGTGCTGATAATAATCAAATCCGTGAGAAGAATAGTTATGGTAACGACGATTACCCTCCTAAAGGTTAGACAAACAGGAAGAGAGAGGCTATAAAGCCTCTCTCTTCCTGTTTGCATTTTTCAAGTAACTATACGCTGTCGGATAGATGATTTTAAATAGCTTAGCAATACTAAGCTATTATCATAAGCAATGAACAGGAAAAACATTATTGTCATTACACAAACAAAAAAACTTTGCTGAGGAACTACCAAACACTTTGGTATAATGAGCTCAACAGCTTATGAAGACTTGAAAAACAATTAAAAGATTCACTGAATCTTAAACAGAATCTATTATTATGTCCCAAAGTTTTAAGTGATGTAAAGATGGATGGATTTACAGATTTAGAAGGAGTGGCGTAAAATGACAAACGAGTTTAATTTTTTAATATATAAGGCTCCTGATAAAGACGTGAAAGTCAATGCTGTTATCAAAGATGATACAATATGGCTCACGCAAAAATCTATGGCGGAATTATTTGGTGTCCAGACACCAGCTATCAGTAAGCATTTGAAAAATATCTTTGAAGAAGGAGAACTTGAAGAACAAGTGGTTATTTCCAAAATGGAAATAACCACTCAACACGGTGCAATAGCTAACAAAACACAAACTTCTGAAACCAATTTTTACAATCTTGATGCTATTATATCTGTGGGATATAGAGTTAATTCAATTCAAGCTACACATTTCAGAATCTGGGCGACAAAAGTTCTTAAAGAATACATCCAAAAAGGTTTTGTTTTGGATGATGAACGGTTGAAACAAGGAAAAGATGCTTTTGGAAAAGACTATTTTCGTGAATTATTGGAGAGAGTTCGTTCAATCAGAGCGTCCGAACGTCGTATCTATCAACAAATTACAGATATTTTTGCTGAATGTTCTATTGATTACGATAAGGATTCGCAAATAACACAAGATTTTTATGCCACTGTGCAAAACAAGTTCCATTATGCCATTACGGGGCAAACAGCGGCAGAAATCATTTACACGAAGGCAGACCATACTAAAGAACATATGGGGCTGACAACTTGGAAACATTCACCCAATGGCAGAATCTTGAAGTCAGATGTATCTGTTGCTAAGAACTATTTGCTTGAGAAAGAAATTCAACGCTTAGAACGAACAGTTTCTGGATATTTTGATTATATTGAAGACTTAATTGAACGTGAAAATACTTTTACGATGCAAGAGTTTGCTAAAAGCGTCAATGAGTTTTTAGCATTCCGCAAGTATGACATTCTCCCTGAGGGCAATAAAGGTAAAATATCTCAAAAACAAGCCAAAACCAAAGCAGAAAAAGAATATGATGTATTTAATAAAACCCAACAAATAGAATCTGACTTTGATAAAGAAGTAAAGAAATTACTGAAACAGGACAAGAATACCAATTAATTAGATAATTTTCTTGATTAATGCACGAGCGTGTTCAATATTGCCCTTCATCTCGCCTTTACTGAAAACACAGCCTAAGCAACCAAGAACAGTATCACATCTTTTGCATTTGTTGGCAATAATTTCAGAAATTGCTTCTAGATGTTGTATAATTTCAGCATTTTCTTGTTCTCGTAATGTTTTCAAATCTTCTTTTGTCATTTTACTTTTCGTCATTTCTTAAATAGCTATACACAGTTGGGCGGGAAATTTTGAAGTGCTTGGCAATATGAGCGATAGGCATTCCTTGCTTGTAAAGTGTGGTTAGTTCTGTAACCTGTTCGGTGGTTAGCTTAGGCTGACCGCCTTTATACTTGTTGTGCAGCTTAGCAAGAGCAATTCCCTCTCGCTGGCGTTCCAATATTAAATTGCGTTCCAACTCTGCCACTGCTCCAAGCATAGTCATCATCATTTTTTGATATGGGTCTTGTTTTTCATTTCCTTTGAAAGTCAAGTTCTCCTTATGAAAAACAATTGTTGCTCCTTTTGAGGTAATTTCTTCAACCAGATTTAACAAATCACGAGTATTACGAGCCAAACGGCTCATTTCGTGAATGTTGATAATATCTCCTGAACGAATATTTGAGAGCATCGCTTGCAATTGGGGGCGGTTGGTATCCTTACCGCTAACTTTCTCTTCATATACCCTGTCGCAAACAACATCTCTTAACTGACGTTCGATATTTTGTTCAATCGTAGAAACTCTTACGTAGTTAAAAATCATCATTCAATCCTAAATATGTAAAATTCATATTTAAGAATATATTTTACAATTGTAAAGTTGTCAAGCGAAATGATTTAGATTTTACACTTTTGTAAATGTAAAAATAGGGTATAATTGAACGTTACAGTAAAATTAGCCTTGAGGATGATTTTATATGCTCCTTTTTATAAAATTAATGAATATGCTATTACTCACTATAATTCCAAGACCTTCTTTTCAGTTTTTGTAAAAAAATTGCCCAAAATAGAAAAGTTTATAGAAAAAATATGATGCATTGTTTCCAATTACATTAGCCTCACATATTTTAAACTTGGGTTTTCCTGTACTTGTTTATGTCGTTCTGTAAACCTTATCATACTTATCTATGTTAGTGAAATTTTACAAACTTTTACATTTCTGTATAATATTTTTAGCCAAAGTAGCTAATTTAGGAGATTTTATTTCAATTGTATCAGGATTAAAATTTTCAGCAATATTCGTTTTAATATCTTCCAAAATTTTTGTGATTTGAACTTTATTATTTATATTGTTTTTATATAAGAAAGCCTTTATACTTTCCATTATTGGAGCGTTTATATCATCATTTTTGATTTTTAACTTAAAGGTAGATAATACCTTATTTGCTGATGAGATAATATAATTTTCATCCAAAGTATCCTCTATCGTTCCATTCTCAATAATTTCCGCATTTAAATCTCTTATGGTTTTGACATTATTTGCATTAAATACACCTTTTATCTTCAAAATTTCTTTTTTATTTCTCTGTCCTGCGCTATCATCATCTAATAAAACCAATACAGGAATGTTCTCCATATTAAGAATGGAAGAAATTGAACAAATATTATCTCCTTTTCCATTTGAAATATTAAAACAAAATGTATTATCAATTTTATCTATTGCTTTCTGAAGCAATTGTTTATCAGACATTCCTTCAACAAGAATTTTATGTGGAGATAAGAAATCTTTTAAAATACTAATGCCAAAAGCATCTTTTAATATTTCATCATCACTTAAATCCTTCTCTTTTTCAATTTGAAGGATATTAGTGTGAATATCTTTTTTAACAATATAATGTCGCTTCATTTCCTTTTTATCAATCATAAAATTTGAATGGGTTGCAACAAAAACATAGTTATTTTGACCTATTTTTAATAATTCATCTCGCATATAACGAATACCTGACGGATGTAAATGGTTTTCAGGCTCATCAATGACAATAATGGTATTTCTCAGTTTATTTTTTTCATTTGAAATAGAAATACTCAATATTAAAGAAATAAATTGCCTAAATCCTTGGCTTCTTTCTTTTATGTTATAAGAATTAAACTCGTCAGTCTTATCCTTTACTAATACTTCTAATGTCAAATCTTTTTCTATTCTAATATCCAGATTAACTGGGTGTTCTTTCCACACTCTATTCAAATATTCTGAAACACTACTGGATAGCTTCTTTTCAAGGAATGAACGATTCCTTCCTGAGTTTGCTAAACCAGAAATTGCACTTTTAATCTTATCTATTGTATCATAACCAGCAATATAAAAAATATTTTTAAGAGGAATACTCGTTTCTATATTAGATGAAAACTCTGTCAGATTCACTGGTTTTGTAATAATATATTTATCCTCTGCTTTCCAAACAGATACTTTTAAATCATTAGCTTCAAGATACGTATTAAAACATTTATCTAAAATGTCTTTTATATTTTCTTCGGTTAATGGTATAAAAGATTTGTCTTCACCATCTTTCAACTCATCTATTTTTCTAACTTCAAATATTTTTCCAGATGCTGATGATACAAGAGGCATATAACAGCATTGTTCTTCTATAATTTTATTTATATCAACACTTTTGTCATAAATAACTTTAAATTCATTATCATTGCCCATATAAACGTTTTTACGAACTGATGGTATAAATAAGTTAATGATATTTTTGTTTTTTGGTGAAAACACTATATTGTTTTCAAGAATTTTTATAGCCGACTGGGTATCGTCAAATGCTAAATCAAAATATAAATCTACATATTTTTCATTACTATTCAAATTTTTAATATCATCAAATTTTAAAGAAACATTAGGTTTTTGTTCATAAGATATGGCATCCAATAAATTTGACTTTCCTGTTTCATTTAGTCCAACAAGGATTGTTGTATAACTATTTTTTAGTTTTTGCACTACAAAGTTAACTTTATCAATTGATTTGAAATTACTAATACTTATACCAGTTAAAATCATTATATTTCTCTTTTAAAAATTATTATTACCTTCAACAATATTCAGTAAATCAGCAAATATATATGTTGTTGGTCTTTGTCCAGCCCCTTTTTTGTGTATTTTTAATACGTTTGCGTCCACTAATTTATTTAAAATATTGTTACAAGTTGCATTGTTGCTTATGTTAACATCCTTAAGCAGTTTTGTGGTTGTGATGAATGGACTTTCAAACAAAGCATCACATATTTCCGTAGAATGATAAGAATGAGTAATTGTCGGAATCATACTCTTTGTAGAATCATATAAAAACAATATTTTTTTTGCTTTCTGAGTATTAATTTCTGACTGAGAAATAACTGCTTTCAAAAAAAACTCAATCCAAGACTGCCAATCTCCTTTAGATGATATATCATTCAGTCTTCTATAGTATTCCCCTCTATTATTTTCTAAAAATTCACTTAAATAGAAAACTGGAGAGCGTAAATATTCTTTTGAATATAAAAATAAGGGTATTAAAATACGTCCCATTCTTCCATTACCGTCATTAAATGGATGAATAATTTCAAATTGTGCGTGCAAAATAGCTAACTGAACCAAAATTTCTTCATCATCTTTATGCATATACTTTTCAAAATTATCTAATGCTGGTATCATATCTGTATATTGAGGAGGAACATATCTTGCATTTTCTATTGTATCACCTAAGGAACCAATAAAAACATCTGTTGTTCTAAACTCTCCTCTTTTTTTATTGTGTCCGCGTACACCAGAAAGCAAACGATAATGAATATCCTTAAGCATATTTAAACAAATTGGACGTTTTTTCAAATCCTCTATCGCAAAGGCTAGAGCATCTCTATAATTATTAATTTCTTCAATATCGTTTTCTTTTTCTTGGTCGTATTTTTCACCTAAATCTTTTTGGTAAATATCAGACAAAGATGCTCTTGTTCCTTCAATTTTAGAAGAAAGAACTGCCTCTTGTTTAGTTAATGGAGATAATAAAATTTTAGGATTAACCATATTATGTAAAATACCATTATAGTTTGAAAGTTTTGCGTTAGCTTTGCCAATGAGGGGAGCTAATACTTGCCAATTTAGTCCAGCTATGGGTAAACTATGTGGAATAAAATACATTTAGAATCCTTTTGCATAAAATATTTAAGTGATTTTTTTATAATATATATTTTGTAAAAAATCAATAAAGAAAAGTTTTATACAAATAAATTAGTATAAAATACAATATTTACAAAATAATTTGTATAAAAAAATCACTTAAATATTTTATGCAACAAAATTTGTGTCAATTCTATTAATGATGAAATCAATGTATTAACGTCAGATTTTGTAGTAGAATTACCCTTTTTAAGGATTAAACTTTACTTAATGAGCGATGCCAAATCTGTTTTACCGAAAGATAAATGTAAGATGCAGGAAATTACACATTTTGATTATTCTATAATTGTATTATGTTAATGTTGAGGGTGTGTAAAAAACGATGTCTTTTTTACCTATTAGATTTGCGAATCGTTAGAGTTATTGGGGGTAGCGGTGAATTTAAAATTTTGCCAAGGTTGATGTCGAGGGTTCGAATCCCTTCACCCGCTCCATTAAAAACCCACCTGTCAAGGTGGGTTTTTTGTTGCGTGTGCCGTTTCAAACTTCGCCGGAGGCTTGTTTTCAACGGACGGGATTTATCCCTGTCTGGCTTAGTAAGTTC
>CABUWG010000023.1 GCA_902495305.1 uncultured Pseudomonadota bacterium
GCGTGAAATTTTGGAAGCCGTTGTGAGCGACTTTCGGGCACAACAACGAGAAGAGGAAGAAGCCAAAAAGGCCGCACAAATGCAAACGCCTTATGCCCCAATACAAAACGCACCGACTTATGTAGCACAGAGGGCTTATGTGCCGGCCGGTCAAGCCACATACGGCGAAACAGAAACCATCGGCGGCGCACAACAGCAACCTGCCCAGACGCAAGAAAGTACTTGGAGAAAAGTTGGCGGCAATGCTGATTATATGTCCGCAGCGGCACGGCAAGGATTGTCCTATGGCTGGTCTGACGAGCTCGAGGGGGGTATAGGGGGCATCAGCTATGCTGTCAGCAGTCTTGTTCCCGGTTGGAATAAGAACAATGAAAGCATGGTCGAAGCATTTAAGCGGGGATATATAACCCACAGAGATGAAGAAAGGCAAAAGCTTGAGGAAGGCCGTAAAAATGCGCCGGTTCTGACAACTATTTCTGAGGCTGCAGGTGCAATCCCTTCCCCGATTGGAGCCTCTAAGCTTCCCAAAGCGCCTTATCTCAATACTGTAAAAAAAATACCATTGAAAAAAGCTGCAGCTTATGGTACTTTTTACGGGACAGGAACTGCCGAAAATGGAAATGCCGTTGGAGAAACATTAGGAAACTATGCTGAAAATATGGGACTTGGTGCTGTAGGAAGCTTAGCGGGATACGGGCTTAACAAACAACTTTTTGGATATGCTGGAGGAGTTCCTCTTGTTCGTAAAACATTAGAGACAACTATTGATACCGCCACAAATAAATTATATAATAAGTTTAAAGGAAGTTAAATATGGAAAAGGGAATGATGACAAAGATTTCTATTGTTACTGCGATAACAAGCATAATCGCATTTTTAATGTTATTACTTGTATTAAAAATGCAATTCATTGTTCCCTTTTCTGCTTTATTTTTTCTTTTTGATATATTTTTTATAACTTTCGCTTTTTTACCCAATTATGCCCCTCAGCTATGCTTGAAATCAAAATGGCTGCAAGGGGACAATCATCTTTTAATTCTTCATTTTGTAATATTTATTTTAGGCGCCATTATTTGTTTTTTGTATTGGGATACAGCCAAATCAACATTAATCAACCTCTTTCGCTAAATATATATAACCCACAGAGATGAAGAAAGGCAAAAGCTTGAGGAAGGCCGTAAAAATGCGCCGGTTCTGACAATGGCTGCTGAAGCAGCTGGAGGCGGGGTTTCTCCATTCTCAAAATTTCTTCCGACACCTAACGCGCCTTATATCAATGCCGTAAAAAAATACCATTGAAAAATATAGCAAAAGCAGCTACTATTTACGGAACAGGTGCCGCCGAACACGGAAATTCCGTTGCAGAAACATTGGGAAACTATGCTGAAAACATGGGACTTGGCGCTATTGGTGGAACCATGGGCCATAAAGTAGGACAGCAATTTTTTGGTCGAGCTCATTTTCCTCCTCTGCGTAATGTTTATGAACAAGTTACCGGAACAGCTGTCAATAGCGGTTATAAGTTTTTTAAAGATTAAAAAGTCTCGGAGGGACGATGAATAAAAAAGAAAGAGTAATCGGATGGATAAAAGATTTTATTATTGTTTTATCAGCATTCATTTTATTGTCTTCTCTGATTCTGGTTTTACTCCTACATCGGATTGCACCTATAAGTTTTTTTATGATAGTATTTGACTTACTTTTTGTTATAGGTCTTATTATCTCGGAAAATTTATTTAATTTTTCCAGAAGCTACAAAAATGATACTTATGTTTTTTACATAGATATAACATTAGTTTTTCTGGCTCTTATTATTTGTGTTCAGAATTGGGATATTTTAAAATCTGGGCTAGTCCGCTTTGGAGGATAAAATAAAAACACTCTAAAAATACTTATATATTCAAGCAACTAAAAGGCAAGATTCTTCTTGCCTTTTAGCTTATGGTGAAGTATCTATTCTTAAATAGAAGGAGGAGCAATGCAAATACTCAGCAAGGCATTAAAATACTCATGAATGCAATAAGCTTTTTGTTATTGTATGCTCAATATATTATACTTTGTTTCGATATTTTCTATTCCCACTTGAGAGAAACTACCCGCTATTGCGTATATTTTAATCATGATTGTTTTTCTCCTTATATCTTTTGGCCGGTTTGGCTAAGCGGCATAGCTTTATATACTTTTGTTTGTTGGAAAGCATGGCGGCCGCTGTTTCATCTTCATAGTTTTCTTAAACATTTTATACTCTTGTTATTGCCTTTTATTATGGGGGGAATGTTCTACGGCATTGTGGCTTTATTATATTTTATCCATTAAGTTTATGATTTTGAAAAAAGAGCCAAACAAAAGCCTGATTACGCAAAAGGAAAGAAAAACATGGCACAAAAGCTTAAAAAACTTTATGAAAATGCCGCGCCGTATGTTCGGGTTGCGTTCAAACTGGCCGGCTGGAGCATTTGCGCAAGTCTGATTGTTTATATGATGATTGCCCCGTTTGCTAAAATGTTCGGATATGCTCTCCCGTTTGATTTTAGCCATTTTGGTTTTATCCGTTGGCTTTATGACATTCCTCAATAACAAGGGGAGAGCCCGTGCCCTCCCCTTGTTTTTTACAGCTTTAATTTTTTATCAAGCCGTTCCAGCTCGTCAATATAGCTGGAAATCAGGCTCAGTCCCTTGTTCCAGAATTCCGGACTTTTGGCATCCAGACCAAAAGGTTTGAGCAGCTGGTCATATTTCTTGCTGCCGGTATGCGCCAGCATGTCAAGGTATTTGTCTTCAAAATTCTTAACCGAACCTTCCTGATAGACCTGATACAGAGAGTTTACCAGACAATCGGCAAAGGAATAAGCATAGACATAAAACGGCAGGAAGAAGAAGTGTCCGACCTGTGACCAGATATGCGCAGAGTTTTCATCTACCACGACGCTTGGCCCGAGGCAGGCTTTCATTTCTTCAACCCAGATCTGACACAGGCGGTCGTCCGAAACCTCGCCGTTTTTGCGTTCATCATGAGCCCGGCTTTCAAAAAAGTGAAAACTAATCTGACGCAGCGCGGTATTAATCATGTCATTCACCTTGCCGGCAATCAGGCAGAGTTTGTCTTTGTCGTCTTTGGTCTGGCGCAGCAGCGACTGGAAGGTGACCATCTCGCCAAATACGGAAGCAACTTCTGCCAAGGTCATCGGCATATCATCGTTCAAAGCTCCCTGAGCCTTGCTCAGGCGCATGTGGCAACCGTGTCCGAGTTCGTGTGCCAAGGTCAGGACGTCGTTTTGTTTGCCGACAAAGTTCAAAAACAAATACGGGTGCATTTCATTAGAGCAGGAATGCGCAAAGGCACCGCTTCTTTTGCCGTCGCGCGGCGGCACGTCAATCCAGTCATTCTTAAAAAAGTCTACGGCCTGCGCATGGAGTTTGGGCGAAAATTCGTGATAAGCGTTCAACACGGTATCAACCGCTTCTTTCCAGCTGTAATGCGTGTCATGGCAGAAAGGCAGCGGGGCGTTTCTGTCCCAGTACTGAATTTTTTTAACGCCGAGCCATTTGGCTTTGAGCTTGTAAAAGCGGTGAGAGATTTCGGCATATTTTTTGCGCACCGATTCAGCCAGCGCCTCAACCGCCGCGTCTTCCACATTCTCGGCCAGATTGCGTTCGGCAATCGGGGTTTTGAAGCCGCGTTTGGTGTCTTCCGTCGCCTTGTCTTTAATGACCATATTATAAATAAAAGAATACAGAGCGGCGTTTTCTTTGCTGACGCGGTTGATTTCCTTGCCGGCCTTTTCTCTGACGGCGGGGTCTTTGTCCAGCAGCAGTTTGCTGATTTCGGCATCGTTATAATTCTTACCGTCGACGGTATAAACCAGACGCGACGAACTTTCTTCATACAACCGCACCCAGGCGCTGCCCGAGGTGAGCGACTTTTCCAGCAGCAATTCTTCCAAGTCTTCCGAGAGCTCATATTTCTTAAAGCGGCGGACGCGTTCCAGCCACGGCTTGAAGAAGGCAACGGCTTTGTCTTTCAGCAGTTCTTTGACCTGAGCGTCGGAGAGTTTGTTAATCTCCAGCGTGAAGAAGACAACCGGCTTGCTGTAGTCGGTGAGTTTTTCGCTGATGGTCTGATAAAAAGCAATGGCTTTGGCGTTTTTCATCTGCGTGTTCATGTTCAGGCTGGCGTAGCTGGCCAGATTCTCGGCTTTGATTGCCATTTTTTCATAAGTTTGCAGCATTTTGGCAAAGTCGGAAGCGCTTAATCCGCCGATTTTGCCCTTGTATTTTTTGGCAAAGGCCTGATTGTCCTTTTTGAACTTTTCCAAATCGCGCTCAATGGCCGGATCATCCATGCCTTTATACAAATCACTCAGATCCCAGCCGGGGAGTTTTTCTTTTTTTTCAGCCATCAAATTTCACCTTTCATTTCTTTCAATTGGCGCATGGTTTCCCGCATGTCGGGGTGCGCCTCATAATATTCTTTTTGTCCGTCCAGATAGCCGGCCTCGTCTTCAGGCTCTGACAAATCGGGCGTAAAGTAATAATTGCTCCACGGACGGGGCTGTTGTCCCCGCAGCCACTGGCCAAAGCCGTCGGCAATTACGTTGACATCGCAGCCGGCACCGGACAATACGGCGCCAAGCGTGCAAAAAAAGCGGTTTTGCGTGCAGTCCTGAATTTCGTCCGCCATATCTTCCGTACACCGGCTAAAACCGCGGTGCTGATTGTCATGGTGAGGCGCAAAGGCGACAATCATGAAAAAGACCAGAAACCAGAAGATTATCAGGCCGATGAAAATTCCAAACCAGTATTGCTTCAAAAAACGCATTATTTTCCTTTACGGGCATTCAGATATTGTTCCAACAGTGCCAGCTCCTCGCGCGTGTTGGCACCGGCGACTTCTTCGGCACTGCATTCGACCATGCCGCATTTCATGCCGTGGCGGTTGGCAATGCCGACAACATCTGTTAAATAGTATTCGCCGGCCGCGTTTTCATTACTGACTGCGCCCAAAAGTTCAAACATTTCGGAACTGTCAAAGCACATACAGCCGGAGTTGCACAGGTTAATCTGACGTTGTTCTTCCGTGGCGTCTTTATATTCGACAATTTCTTTCAGCTCGTCGCCGTGCATAATCAGGCGGCCGTAACGTGCCGGATCCTGCGGGCGAAATCCCAGAACAACTACGGCATAGCCTTCGCGGCGCTTTTGAACAGCCTTCAAAAACGTTTCCTGCGTGATAATCGGGCTGTCGCCGAAAATGACCAGAACATCGCCTTCAAAACCGCAGAGGTTTTTGCGGGCTGACAAAACGGCATGCCCCGTACCGAGCTGTTTTTCCTGCACGGCGGTTTCATAGGGCGCAACCTCTTTGGCAACCATCTGGCCGTCCGGCGCAATGACGGTAATGATTTTGTCGGCGCCCAAGCCTTCCAGCGTTTCAATGATATGGCGAATCATCGGTTTGCCGTTCAGCGGCATCATGACTTTCGGCAGGTTTGACTTCATGCGTGTTCCTTTGCCGGCGCCCAGAATGATGGCGGCGATTTTTTTGCTGTTATTCATTATCTTTCTATCTCCAGTTCAAAAATTATGATAATTTTAATAATTCATACAATACAATAACATCTATATCTATTTGGTTAACATAAGGCATTATTTTATGAGAAAACATTTTTTTGCAATATATTTCATTGCAGCAGCCCTGATGACGGTGCATAACTCTTATGCCGGCACACAGGAGGTGATGTCGCTGGAAGAAGCCAACCGCGTGCGCCAAAGCAGCGTTTTGCCGGAGGGGCGGACGGACTCGACAGAAGTCAGTTTTTCTTCGCCCAAAGAAATGTTTAATTATATGAAGAACCGTCTCAAGGGTGCAATTGTAACCAAATATGATCCGGCCAGCGCCTCTAACGGCAGTACGGCAACCAGCATTGACGAAGATCCGCTGCCGCAGGACATGGAAGCCCAGAAATCTACTTTTCAGAAAATTTATGAAGACGCCATCAAGCGGATTGAAAACGAAGACAATTCTCCGGCAGCCTCACCGGCGCCTTTTCCGTCAGAAATCAGGCAAAGCGCTCCGGCTGCCCGCGTCGACGCCATAGACATTTTGCTGCCGCCGCTGAACGAGCGCGTGAGAGTGCCGGCTTTTGAGCATATTCCTTACTTGTTTTCCCAGATAGAGGTTTTGCCGGACGGGTTGATTAAGGTTGAGGAGACGGTCATTGTCATTGCCAACGGCATCAAACTCAAAACGCCGCTGGTGTTGCCTATTCCCAGCCGCGTTTATTCCCGCGACGGCAAAGCCCGCAACACGGACGCCAGCCTTATCGGCGTGACCATCAACGATATGCCGGTGGAATATAAAATCGACCGGCGCGGCGGCTCGACCCTGCTTATGCCCAAAAAGAATTTTGCCTTGGAAAACGGCGTTTACCGCTATGTCTTTACTTATGTCATTGACCGGCAGATCTGGAGCTATCCGGATTTTGACGAGCTTTACTGGAATGTGACCGGCGGTGCCTGGAATCTGGTGGTTGTCCGTGCCGGCGCAACGATTGTGCTGCCGCGCGGCACTCGTCCGATTGCCCAAAGTCTGGCTATCGGGTATCCGGGGCGGCTGCGGATTGACAACGGCATTATCACCCGCGACGCACCGAACTCAGTCGGCTTTGTGGCGCAAGAACCGCTGTTTTTGGCAGAAAGCATGCATATCGGCGTGGAAATTCCCAAAGGCGTGATTGCGGCACCGACGCTGTCTAACCGGATTGCCTGGGCAATTGCCGATTACGGCGACGTCATTTTTGCGCTTGTCGGCCTGCTGATTGTGTTTGGCGCTTATATGGCCTCGTGGAAATATATTCAGAAGAATCCGAAAAAAGTTTCTTTTTCGCTCAAAAAAACGCCGATGATGCTGCGGTATCTGGCCAAAGGGACTTATGACAAAGTCAGCTTTGGGGCTTTTCTGCTGGATTTGTTTAAGAAAAACATTATTGACATTCAGCAGTCGGACGGCAATATCCTGCTGGTGAAGAAAACCGACAATCTGAAAGTTCTGAACAAAAACGAGCAGAATGCCATTAAGGAACTTTTTGGCAAAAAAGATGCCGTATTGCAGGTGAAAGACAACATGCTCAAACTCAAAAGGGCGTATCGTCACATCGGACAGGATCTGAAGAGCAAGTTCAACTTCTTTGCCCTCAGGCTCAATTCCGGCTATCTGTTGTTCAGTATCGGCATGTTGCTGATGACGGAGTGGTTTATTGCCATGCTTTCTCCCGATACGATGCAGGTTTTTGCGTCTTTGTTGTCGACAACCGTTGCTTTTGGCTTTTATCTGGTTTTCTTCAGTATTCGCTGGAAAAACAGGTTTATAAACATTCTTTGCAAAGCTTTTGCCCTTTTGTTTATGATTCTGAGCTTTATTATCTTTTGCGCCAAAGTCAGCATGTGGTCAGCGCTTTTGCTCTGCACGACCATGGTGGTTATTCTTGTATTCAGCCGCAAATATACGCAAAGAAGCGGCCTGATGCAGGGACATATTGCCGATGCCCGCGGCTATGCGGACTATCTGACGCAAAACCGCGAAAACATTATGCTCGGCAAAGACTTTATCAATCAACAGGCCAATATTCTGGCTCTGGAAGTTGACAAGCTTTATTCAAAGGACGACTCAAACGTTAAGGATTATTACAAGCTTGACATTGTTAAAGAGATTATCAGCAAGATGTCATAAACGCTTTCGGCGTTCTGATAACCGATACAAAGAACCCCGCGTCTGAATTGGCGCGGGGTTGCTTTTTTGATTGATGAGAAAAATTATTTTGCCAGCTGAGCAGCAACTTCGGCAGCAAAATCTTCTTCTTTTTTCTGCAGGCCTTCACCCAGACGGAAGCAGACGTATTCTTTCAACTTAATGTCGGTGCCCATGTCTTTGGCAGCATCGGCAATAACCTGCTTAACCTTTTTATCCGGATCCATAATGTAAGCCTGTTCTTCCAGAACAACTTCGTCATAGTATTTGCGAACGCGGCCTTCAACCATTTTTTCAATGATGTTTTCCGGTTTGCCGGAAGCTTTGGCCTGTTCTGCAAAGATTGCTTTTTCGTGTTCAACGGCTGCCGGATCAACAGAGGCAATATTCAAGAACAACGGATTGGAAGCAGCAATGTGCATTGCAATATGTTTGCCGAGTTCGGCCAGTTTTGCTTTGTCACCGGCTGATTCCATGGCAACCAAAACACCGATTTTGCCGAGGTTCGGCTGAACGGCATTGTGAACATAAGAAGCGATAACGCCATTGGCAACTTCAATTCTTTTGGCACGACGCAGGTTCATGTTCTCGCCGATTTTGGCAATCATGTCCGTTAAGCGTTCTTCAAAAGATTTATTGACTTTCGGGCATTGGAAAGTCTTCATGTCGCAGACTTCGCCATTGCGCAACAAGGCAACAGTGGCAGCGTCTTTAACATAGTCTTGGAAAATGTCGTTTTTGGCAACGAAGTCGGTTTCGGAGTTAACCTCTACAACAGCGCCGGCGTTTCCGTCAACAGCAACGGCAACCAGACCTTCGGCTGCAATACGGCTGGCCTTTTTGGCCGCAGAAGCCAGACCTTTTTTTCTGAGCCAGTCAACAGCCTGTTCCATATCCCCGTTGGTTTCGGTCAGGGCTTTTTTGCAGTCCAGCATTCCGGCACCGGTCGTTTCTCTGAGTTCTTTAACCATAGCGGCAGTAATATTTGTCATTCTTTATGTCCTTTGATAAAAATTTAAATAAGGGCGATATCTTATGATTTATGCAAAAAGATAAGATACCGCCGCAAATTTTTGCTGAGCTCTTAATAAAAAGAACTATTCGGCGCTTTCAGCAGAAGCTTCGGCTTCAGCGGCAGCTTTTTTAGAAGTTCTTTTTCTGGCCGGTTTGGCAGCAGCTTCAACGCCTTCGACCATTTCTTCTACTTTAACGCCCTGGGCGGCAATTTCGGCCTGCATACCGTCAAGAACGGCACCGGAAACCAAATCGCAGTAGAATTGAATGGCGCGGATTGCGTCATCGTTGCCCGGAACCGGAAAGTCAACGGCATAGGGGTCAGCGTTGGTATCGCAGATACCAATAACCGGAATGCCGAGTTTTTTGGCTTCTTTAATCGCCAGAGTTTCTTTCGGCGTATCAACAACGAACAACAGGTCAGGCTGGCCGCCCATGTTCATAATACCGCCGAGTTCGAGCTCGAGTTTTTCCTGTTCTTTTTTCAGGTTGAGCATTTCTTTTTTGGTATAACCGTCATAAGCATTTTTCTCGGCCATGTCTTTGAGTTTTGCAAGGCGGGAAATTGATTTGTAAACGGTTTTCCAGTTGGTCAGCATACCGCCGAGCCAACGATGGTTAACATAATACTGTCCGCATCTTTCAGCGTTTTCTTTAATAATGTCCTGAGCCTGTCTTTTGGTTCCGACAAACAAAACTTTACCACCATTTGCGGCAATATCTCTGGCTGTGGCCAAAGCGGTATACAGCATCGGGTAAGTTTTTTGCAGATCGATAATGTGAATATTATCTTTTTTGCCATAAATGTACGGAGCCATTTTCGGGTTCCAGCGGCGGGCATGGTGTCCGAAGTGAACGCCGGCCTCAACCATTTGACGTAATGTAAACGTAGGAATTGTCATATTATATTTATCCTTAATTTTCCAGTTAAACCTCCGCAGACTTCAAAACCGCCATCAAAAAGCGGCACCGGAGCGAAAGAACCCGAGCGGGCTTTCCGCCATATCTGCGTGTGAAATGAGCGGGAGCCAATTCTCCCGTTCGCTGTCTTTTTATACGCTATTTCACTATTTTGCAAGTATTTTTTACGTAAAATCTGCAAATTTTGCACCAGAGGAAATTTTTATCCGCCAAAAGCGCAAATTCTTGTTCACGCAGCGGAAATTTGGGCTTGTAAATTCGGCTTTGATGTTGTATTTTAACGCCAATTGTTAAGGTTATGAGGAAAAAATGACAGATTTGTTTGAGAGCACCGCTCCGGTGGCAAAAGAATATAATGCGCAGGAAATTGAGGTTCTGGAAGGGCTGGAACCGGTACGTTACCGTCCGGGAATGTACATCGGCGGCACGGATGACACCGCGCTGCACCATCTGGTGGCTGAAATTCTTGACAACTCCATGGACGAGGCGGTTGCCGGCTATGCCAACCATATTGACATCACGCTTAATGCCGACTACTCGATTACGATTGCCGACAACGGCCGCGGCATTCCGGTTGACCCGCATCCGAAGTATCCGAACATGTCTGCCCTTGAAGTGATTATGACCATGCTGCATTCCGGCGGCAAATTCGGCGGCGGCGCCTATAAGGTATCCGGCGGATTGCACGGCGTCGGCCTGTCTGTCGTTAATGCCCTGTCAGAAAATATGGTGATTGAAATCGCCCGTGACAAAAAGCTTTATCGTCAGGTTTACAGCCGCGGCAAGCCGCAGACCGCCCTTGAGCTTATCGGCAATGCGCCCAACCGCCGCGGGACATCCATCACGTTCAAGCCCGATCCTGAGATTTTCGGGGCAAATTCCCAGCTATCGCCAAACCGCGTTTATCGCATGGCGCGTTCCAAGGCTTTTTTGTTCAAAGGCATTAAAATTAACTGGAGATGTGCGCCGGAAGTTTTGTCGGAAGGCGATGTGACTCCGCCGGAAGCCGAGTTGAATTATCCCAACGGCGTGAGCGACTTTCTGAATTATCAGCTGGGCAGCCGCACAACCATCAACCGCACCGCTTTTTCCGGCGACTCCGAACTGGCCAATGACGAAGGGCGCGTGGAATGGGCCATTACCTGGCCGGAAAACGAAAACGGCTTTTGCTACTCTTACTGCAATACCGTGGTGACGCCGCAGGGCGGTACGCACGAAGTCGGCTTCAAAACCGCACTGGTACGCGGCCTGAAAGAATACGGCGAAATGGCAAACATAAAAAAAGCCGCCAATATTACCGCCGAAGACTTTTTGAGCGATGCCTGCATTATGTTGTCGGTCTTTATCCGCGACCCGCAATTTCAGGGGCAGACCAAAGACAAGCTGACCTCTGCCAAGGCAACGCGTCTGGTGGAACAAGCCGTGAAAGACTCGTTTGACCATTGGCTGACGTCTGATATGGAAAACGCTTCCGCGCTGATTGAATATGTGATTGAACGCGCCGAAAGCCGCCGTAAAAAGAAAGAAGAAAAACAACAGGCCCGCAAAACGCCGACCAAGCGGCTGCGTCTTCCGGGGAAACTGGCGGATTGTTCGCAGGCTTCTGCCGAAGGGACAGAAATTTTTATTGTCGAGGGAGATTCCGCAGGCGGTTCCGCCAAACAGGGACGCGACCGTTTTACGCAGGCCATTCTGCCGTTGCGCGGCAAGATTTTGAACGTTGCCAGCGCGTCTTTGGACAAGATTATGCAAAATCAGGAAATCAAAGACATGTGCGAAGCTTTGGGCTGCGGCGTCAAAGAGCATTATAATGAAGACAATCTGCGCTATGAAAAAATCATTATCATGACCGATGCCGACGTGGACGGTGCGCATATTGCCTCACTGCTGATGACCTTCTTTTATCAGCAAATGCCGAAGCTGATTGAAAACGGGCATTTGTATATTGCCACACCGCCGTTGTACAAGATTTCGGCCGGCGGCAAAAACTTTTATGCTCTGGATGACGAGGACAAAGACCGGATTTTGAAAAAAGAAATCAAAGCCAATGCCAAACCGGACATCAGCCGCTTTAAAGGTTTGGGAGAAATGAGCGCCCAGCAGCTGAAAGAAACGACAATGGACAAGAAAAACCGAATGCTGCTGAAAGTCATGCTGCCCAACACCAGTACCGAAGAAGGCAAGGAAGAAGCCTTTGAAACGCGCCGGCAGGTTGAGCGCCTGATGGGCAAAAATCCGGAGCTGCGTTTTCAGTTTATTATCGAGCGTGCAAAATTTGTGGACGACTTGGATATTTAATCCTTTATCACAGGAGCCGGAGAATGATTAGAAAATTTCAGCCGCAGGATACGGATAAAGTCATGAAAATCTGGCTCGACGGCAGTCTGGACAGCCATAATTTTATTCCGGCGGCCTATTGGCAGGAAAATTTTGCCGTTGTCCGCGACGAATATCTGCCGGCGGCGCAGACTTATGTCTGGGAAGAAAACGGCGAGATCAAAGCCTTTGCCAGTCTGGGAGAAGAAGATTATCTCGGCGCGTTGTTCGTTTCTGCCGATGCACGGGGCAGAGGAATTGGCAAGGCCCTGATGTTTGAGTTGCAAAAAAATCACAGCCGGCTAAATTTGCAGGTTTATTCTCAAAACAAAAAAGCCATACGTTTTTATCACCGCTGCGGTTTTCAGATTTTGCGCGAAGGAACAGACCATCCGACAGGAGCCGGCGAGTTGATGATGAGTTGGAACAAAGGCAATGTCACCGGCGATTTAATTTATAATTATGCCCGCTCCGCTAACTTATAATTCTCTTGGCAAAATTTTCACAAAACCTCATACTTGCTTTGTGGATATTTCTTTTTTGACATTCAAAAAATTAAAGCCTTTTATTATCCGGAAACGGGAAAAAGCCGACAATTGAATTAATCAACAGCCTGAACTGTCAGGATTTTCCTTATCCTGTTTACGAGGTGGAATTTGTGGACGACGAAGACTCGCGGACACTGGCTTGTGAAGTCGGCTGGGATTATAAAGGGCCTTATATTCTGAGCGATGTTACGATTATTCCTTATCCCCGACAAGGTTGGAATGATGTTTTTGATGACTGAAAAAGAACCTGCAAGTTTTGCGCTTGCAGGTTCTTTTGTTTAATGTGCTTTGAAGAAAAAACACCGTCATTCTGAGTGCAACGAAGAATCCAGTTTAATAATATGGCCAATTTGTTTGACTGGCTCCTTCGCTTCGCTCAGGATGACCCGTGCGACGGGTGCGCGGCGGGTTGTCAGCAATGTGCTCCAGAGACCGCGTTGCTATGGCGGGGTTTGTGAGAGAGATAGTGCTTTGAAGTATTTGTCATTGTCGGAACAAACTATTCCGACAATTCAAAACAGGCGACCAATTCACTATGGTCGGAAAAAACGAACTGGTCAACCAAAATAACTTCCTTTAGCACGTAACCGGCGGTTATCAGCGTATTGGCATCTTTGACAAAGCTATGCGGATTGCAGGATACGGCAATCAGCTTTTTCGGCTTATCGGCAAAAGAAGCAATTTGAGCCGTTTGGGCAGCCGCACCGGCGCGCGGCGGATCAAAGATTATCACATCAAAACCGGACAATTCTTTTTCATCAAAAGGATATTTAAACAGATTTTTATTAACGACTTCGACGTTGCTTATCATATTTTTATTCAACGAGCGGCGGAAGCCTTCCAGCAAGGCCGGCGACGAATCGGCCGCCAGAATTTTATTGTTTTTATTTTCGGCCAGAGGATAAGAAAAAGTCCCCACGCCGCAAAACAAGTCGGCAATCCGGCCTTCGGTTCCCGCCAGATATTTCATCACCAGTCCGACCAGCGCCTGCTCTCCGGCTTTGGACGGCTGTAAAAACGTGCCGGCCGGAATATAAACGTCATAATTTCCCATTTTGATTTGAGGCTTGACTTTTTCAATCAGCGGTTCGCCCGCGGAATCCGGTTTTTCACGGTGGGATATGCGGATAATGTCGGCAAAATCCTGCGCTTTTTCAAAAATAATCATCCGGTGTTCCAATGTCAGCCCGCCGGCAAATTCCAGAACAATATCAATGCCGTTATCCGCGTCGCAGAGCCAGACATCGCCGCCGGAAATATACTGCGGCACGGTCTTTTTGCCTTTTTTGGCATTATTATTCGCAAGCGGCACGGTGCAAAGTTCGGCCAGCAACGCACGAATGTTAGTAAGATTGGCATTTAAGCGCGGCGTTAGCAGGTTACAGGCTGAAATGTCAACCAATTCGGCGCTTTGGCGCTGATTAAAGCCCAGCCGCAAATTTCCTTTGTGAAAAGAAAAGGCCATTGAAGCCCGCCGGCGAACGTTGTCGCCGATAAAAACAGGCGTGCCGAATTTGACGTCCGGCTGTATCAGTCCGCTTAAAATTTTTTTGAAATTCTGTTCTTTGCGGCTTTGATAGTCCGGCATTGACAGGTTTCTGTACAGGCAGCCGCCGCAAATGTTATGATAAGGACAAGCCATTACGCCCTCTTACAAATCTTCATCGTCAACGCCCAGAATATTGACGCCGGTTTGACGCTTTTTTTCTTCAATTTCCACATTGTCTTCCTGAATGCGGGAAGAATCGATACCGTCCAGCAGCGAAATTTCGCGGTTATCTTCTTTATCAAAAATCGGGTGATGATTTTGGCTTTCTTTACGCTCTGTTTCGTCCTCGCTGCCCAGCTTGCTCAAATCGTCCTTACGAAAAACGCAATAGCGGTTGCGTCCGGTTTCTTTGGCTCGATACAGCGCCTCATCCGACGTTTTTATCAACATTCCGACATTATCGGAAATCTCGGAAGAAGAAATACCGATACTGACCGTAAAGCGGACTTCTTCGCCTTCATCGCTGTATACGACGGCGGCGGCAATGCTTTCGCGCAGGCGTTCGGCCACGACCTCGGCCTGTTTGGTGGTGGTATGCGGCAAAAAGACCACAAATTCTTCGCCGCCGTAACGGGCGACAATATCGTCTTCACGCAGGTTTTTCTCGCAAGTGCCTGCCAGTTCAATCAGCACCTTGTCACCAACTTTATGACCGTAGGTGTCATTGACCCGTTTGAAGTGGTCGGCATCAAGCATCAAGACGCAATATTCTTCATTTTGAGCTTTAGCCTCGACAATCCGGTTAAAGACTTCTTCTTCAAAATAGCGGCGATTATAGAGTGAGGTCAGCGGATCGCGAATCGCCTGATTTTTGAGCAGCATTTCACGGTTTTTGCGCGAGGTGATGTCCTGAAAAGCGGCATAGAGCACAACATCGTAATTGTAGTCGATGATATTGACCGAAGCCAGAAGCCAGAAAGGCGTATCACCGCTCGGGGTTTTGACCAGAATTTCAAAATCCTGCACTTCTTTTTCTTTCTCCAGACGCTCGTTCAAAAGCCGGCGGTTGTCAACGTCAACAAAAAAGTCTTTCAGGCGGTAGCGGTCAACCTCCTGCGGTAAAATGCCAAAAAGTTTGACGGCATTGGTATTGGCCATGATGATTTTGTCGTCGCCGAGTTTGGACAGGATAATCGGGAAAGGCGAAGATTTGATAATGTCGGCCAGACGCTGGTTGCTTTTTTCAATTTCCTGCTCCTGTACTTCATATTTGGCACTCAGCGCATTGATTTTGATAATCAGGATAGACATGGCGAGCAAAATATAGAACAACGCGGCCGTGTACCATAATTCCGAACCGTCCAGCGCCCAACTGACATGCGATAACTTCAGAATCAGCAAAATACTGATGGCGGCCGTTACAACAGACGCCATGATATATCCGCTTTTGTACCGCTGGGTGACCTGCGACAGAAAGCCGACACTCAGATAGGCAAAACCGGCGACGGGAAAGACATAGCGCAGGCTGGAAACCATATTGCCGTCAGGAAAGATAAAGACATAGGACACGACGGAAATCAGCCCGAGGCCGGCCACGCCGAGAATCACCGGCAGGTCGGGAATATTTTTGAGCAGAATCTGAGAGGCGGCAATGGCCAGAAGAACCATTGAGGCGAGCAGCAGCAACAGTTCAAAAAAGACATACATTTCAACATTTCCGCCGGCTTTATATACGTTAAACGACTTGTATTCAATCCAGACAACAATAAAGTCAAGAATCAGCCCGCCAAACAAAAACCAGATTCCCCGACGGACCGGCGAGCCTTTTTCCGTAAAAAAGCAGGAGAAGAACAACAGCAGAAATGCCGTTAACGTTACCAGAATATGTGTTGTATTTGCAAATATGCCGATATTTCCCATTATTTCTCCCCGTCGGATTTTTTAAAATGTGTTTCTTGCATTAAAGCCGTTTTAGTTTATATTGAGTTTATTAACATTTAAAGCTTTAATTAAAATTAAAATAATTGATGAATATTAAAATAAATATTGTATTATTATGATATTGGATTTTTGCTTGCATAAAACAGAGAGAAAAAACATGAACAAATCTATGCCCAGGCATTACAGCAACCATTTTGAACTTCGCCTTGATAAAATTCCCGCCCGCAAGACCGACCGGATGTCGGCCTGGATTTTTTATGTCGGGCTTTTGCTCGGCGCGGCTTTGCTTTTGCTCGGCGCATATGAGCTTTTTGACGGCGTGACCGTTACCCGCACCGATTTTACCGGAAATTTTCCGGCAACCGATTTTCAGCCGATGATGAGCACGACTTTTTTTGATATTATCATTATGCTTATGGGGCTGGGAATTATTGCCGCGCTGTTTTGCAATTATTTTCAGTACCGCCGAATCTACTTTGACGGCAAGAACGTGGAAATTGTTACCCGCCTGCTTAACGGCAAAAAGCTCCGCATGAAAGAAAAACTTGCCAAATACAAAGGGGTGCGTTTCCGAATCGAGTTTGCTCAGCTCGGTTTTATCAGCCGCAATAAATACATTATTGAACTTTCGCACAAGAATCCGGAAAAATGCGTGCCGCTGTATATCTCTTATCGCGGCAAAAACGTGCGCCGTTTGTGGGAATATTATGCCCGCACGCTCGGCCTGCCGGCTCTGGTGATGACAGCCGACGGTCTGGTTTCGCGCAAGATCGAACATTTGGACAAGTCGGTCAAAGAACTTAAAAAGCTTGGCGAGCTTAATGTCAATTTTGACATCAACACCATGCCGATGCCCAAAAGTCTGGCCGTGGTCTGGCGTTCGGACAAGATTGTGCTGAAAATCCGCAAGACAATCTGGGACGCTTATAACGTGCTGGCGATTGCCGTTATTACCTGTGCCGCGATCCTGATTAAGTTTATTGAAAATCTGGCACCGAATCTGGATCATGGCGGTTTTATGATTTTTTACGGTGTCATGGCGTTTTTTATCACCATGGCCGTGATTATATTATTCCGCAAAGACAAGATTGTGATTAAGAAATATAAAATCGTCAATGTTCACAAGTTTTTCGGGTTTTCAAAAAAACACGGCGAAATGGCCAAAGCCGACATTGAAGCCATTGACATTACGCCGAATCCGGCAACGGGCAGATGTTTTGTTTCCATCATTTCCGACAAGAAGACAATTGTCTTCGGCAAAAAACTTCCGCTGGAAGATTTACGCTGGATTAAGAACTTTCTGCTATATGAACTTACAAAGTAAATTTTGATAAAAAATCTTTGCTAAAATAAGTTGTTTCAGATATAAACAAAAAATAACGAACTTTTTTAACCGTGGAGATTGGATTACATGAAAAAGGAAAAAGCCCCCAAAACCCTGCAAGACGCTTTTATTGAAGAAGTAAACGAGGATTTGAAAAATGACCAGCTGAAACAAATCTGGGACAAATACAGCCTGCATATTATCATTTCCGTTGTGGCGATTTTGGTTGCCGCCGTCAGTTTTGAGAGCATCAAGGCCTGGAGAATCCGTCATCATCAGGAAAATTCCAATGTTTATGCTTATGCCGCCAATCTGGCCGAGCAAGGCAAAGTGGAAGAAAGCAACAACGTATTGAAGAAAATTGCCGAGGATCGCGGCGGCATTTATGCCGATGCCGCAAGAATGCAGCTGGCAAAGAACTACACCGAAAACGGCAATATGGAAGAAGCGCAGAATGTCTTGAAGGAAATGCTTGCCGACAGCGGTACAAATCCGCAGGTTAAAAACGTGGCGCTTATCAAGCTTGCGTCCATGCGGCTTGAAACGGCTTCTTATGCCGATATGGAAAAGCTGCTGGAGCCGGTATTGCAAAATCCGAGCTGGAGCGGCATGGCCAAAAGTCTGCTTGCCCTTTCCGCCATTCATGCAAAAGACATTGACAAGGCCAAACTGCTTTACGGCGAAATTGCCGCAGACGCCAACACCCCTGACAGCCTGAAGGCCGAAGCTCAGGATATGATTGCAATTTTGAACGAAACAGTTAAACAGTAAAACAAAACAAGGATGGTTTCCATGTATGGTCATTTGATGAAAAACACAATATGCGCAGGACTGATGCTGGCATTAGGCGCATGCGGACTGTTTGCCGACGAAAAAATCAAGCTGGAAGGAGAGCGCCTTTCGGTATTGAGCAGTTCGGCAAAATTGCAGCCTGATTTTCCGGAAGGAAAGGTCAAAATCAAACTGCCGCAGCCGCAGAAAAATTCCCGCTGGACACAGGAAGGCGGAAATTCGGAACATCTGATGAGCCATCTGGCAACCGGTTCAAAACTCAAAAAATTCTGGGATGCCGGTTTTGGCGAGGGCAGCTCCAAACGTGACATGCTCATTGCCAAACCGATTGTCGCCCACAGGGTTGTTTTTGCCATTGACGCAGATGCCATTGTGACAGCAAGACGGCTGGACAATGGTGACCAGATTTGGAAAAAACGCCTGAAACCCCTGAACAAAGATGACAAATCCAGTTCCATGAAAGGTGCCGGACTGGCTTATTTCGGCAAAAAGATTTATGCCACGACCGGTTTTGGCGGCGTTTTTGCCCTTGATATGCTGACCGGCCGCGAGATCTGGCGTTATGATGCCGGCATGCCGATCAGAATTGCACCGACGACAAATGCCGACAAGCTTTTTGTGCAGACAATTGACAATACGCTGATTGCATTGAATTCGATTTCCGGTCAGGAAGTTTGGAGATATAAGACCAAAACCGAAGGGACAACACTGGTCGGCGGCGCTTCTCCGGCCTACAGTCCTTATCTGGACGTGGTCATTGCCGCGTTTTCAAACGGCGAGCTCCGCGCTTTCAAATCCAGCACCGGCACACCGCTGTGGTCGGACAATCTGATTAGCCGCAAGCGCAACAATTCACTGGCAAATATTGCTGCAATCAAAGCTAATCCGGTGATTGACAATGACAAAATTTTTGCTATCGGAAACAGTGACATTCTGGCCGCGATTGACCTCAAAACCGGCATGAGAATCTGGGAGAGGGAAGTTTCCGGCACAAATCAGCCGTGGATTGCCGGACAATATATGTATGTTTTGAGTGACAACAACGAGCTGCTGGCTCTGAACAAGAATGACGGCAAAATCATCTGGAACACCGTTATTCCGAATGTTAACGACAAACCCGGCGAATTTGCCGTCGGACCGGTTTTGGCCAACAATCGTCTGCTGGTTCCGACTTCTGACGGCCACGTCTTTTCAATTTCTCCCTACAACGGCAAGCTGATGGGCTTTATTAACATTGACGAAGACATTGATATGGCGCCGGTTGTGGCTGACGGGATTGTCATATTTACAACAAATGATGCCGAAATGGTGGCTTATAAATAAAAAACAAGGAAAGAAAAATGACATTAAAAGTCGCAATTATCGGACGACCGAATGTCGGGAAGTCAACGTTATTCAACCGTCTGGCCGGACGGAAAGTGGCTATTGTTCATGATCATCCCGGCGTGACCCGTGACCGGCGCGAAGCTCCGGCAAAACTCAGAGACATGCCGTTGACGATTGTTGACACTGCCGGCTATGAGTATTCCAATGAAGACAATCTGGAACGGCGGATGTGGGAGCAGACCAAGCGCGCTATTGACGAATCTGACGTGACGCTGTTTTTGTTTGACGCCCGTGCCGGCCTGCAGCCGTATGACGAGCATTTTGCCGATATTTTACGGCAGTCGGGAAAGCCGGTTATTCTGCTTGCCAACAAATGCGAAAGCAAAACGCAGGAAGACAGCATTTATGAAGCTTATAAGCTCGGACTGGGGCAGCCTATTCCGTTTTCGGCCGAGCATGGTCTGGGCCTGAATGAGCTTTATGATGCATTGAAAGAATTTGACAAGAAAAAGCCGGACATGTCTGTTGACGCATCAGCAGAAGATGAGGCTGACGAAGACGGGAACAAAGAAGACAAACGCCCGATTCAGCTGGCGATTGTCGGGCGCCCGAATGTCGGGAAGTCAACACTTGTCAATGCTCTGCTCAAAGATGAAAGAATGCTGACCGGTCCGGAAGCCGGCGTGACCCGTGACGCTATTACCAGCGAATGGTCATGGGAGGGGCACAAGATTAATCTGGTTGATACGGCCGGACTGCGCAAGCAGGCCAGAGTATCCGACTCTTTGGAAAAAATGTCTGCCGCCAGCACCAAACATGCCGCTTTTATGGCGCAGGTTGTCGTCTTGGTTTTGGATGCCGACGCGGTATTGGAAAAGCAGGATTTGACAATTGCCCGACAGGTGATTGATGAGGGGCGCGCCTTGGTGATTGCGGTCAACAAGTGGGATATTGCCAATCGTAAAGAAGCACTCGACCAGTTGAACTACAAGCTTGAAACCTCTCTGACACAGGTTGAAGGCGTGCCGACGGTTACAATTTCGGCCTTAAAAGGCGAGAACCTTGACAAGCTGATGCGTGCCGTGATTAAAGTTTATAACCGGTGGCGCAGCCGGATTCCGACGGCTCCGCTGAACCAGTGGTTCTCTGACATGATAGACAATTATCCGCCGCCTTTGGGCAAAAACAAGCGCCGGATTAAGCTGCGTTATATTACTCAGGCTAAAACCCGCCCGCCTTCATTTTATATTTTTTCCAGCAATCCGGAAGGACTGCCGGAATCTTATTTGCGCTATCTGACCAACAGTCTGCGTGAGAATTTTGATTTGCGCGGTATTCCGTTGCGGATTACGGTCAGAAAAACCGGCAATCCTTATGCTGATAAAAAACGCTGAATTTTTATTTTCCCGCCTTTGCAATCAGGCGGGATTTTTTTACGCAAATAGTCTATAGACAAAAATCCAAAACTATGTTATATGTTTTTTGAAAATGAATTATTATTTGTATAACTAAAAAAATTTATAATGAACTGGATACTTATTTTCGGGACAGTGATCTTTTGTTGGGCGTTAGTAAATCATTATCAGAAAAAGCATGATACTTTGCGGCGCAAGCTCAAATATTACAGTGATAAGCTTGATTTTGAGGCAAAAGAACGAGGCAAATATATTGACAGCCTGCTGCACCTGACTTACAAGGCTCATCCGGAGCAGGTTATGTGGCTGGAAGATGTTTCTGACAACATTATCCGCAAGTGGATAAAAGATTTGCAGGACAGTCCGTCTCCCAAAACACAGGCAATTGCTTTTTTGCAAAATGAGTTACAGAGAAGAAAAAAAGTAATAAACATTTAAATTAAAAAACATGGCAACATTAATTATTATTGTGCTCATCGGCATTGTAGTGTTTCAATATCTGACCATTAAAGCTAAAAACAGGGAAATTGACACACAAGACGAACAGATCCGCCAATTAAAAGACGAGCTGGAGCGAGCTGCCGGTCTTAAGGAATTTGACTAAATCCGCGGAATTGAAAAAACATTTGCCTTACTTAAGCGGGCAAATGTTTTTTTTATAAATAATGCTGGACATTTTTAAACGGCAGCGTTATATAATCTGCCGAATAAAAATTTGTATGTTTATTAAAGGATAAATTAAAATTGCAACGTTATGGAACATATTATTTTGTTTTTGCTGACTGCTTTGGCTTTTTTGATTGTGGTTCTCCGGATTAAAAACATCCGTCTCTCTCATGTGCAAATGCTATTGAAAGAAGAACAAGAAAAACGCAATGCTCTGACAACGGAAAATCAAAAGCTGCATTGCAAAATTGAACAACTGAAGCAACAACAGCCTTTTCTTTTTGTCAGTCACAAAACAAAAAAGGCCGTCGGCACTTAAGTCATGAAAAGAAAACTCCCGAAACAAAGCTTCGGGAGTTTTTTATTATTTACTTACGTTTTTGTTATATTCGCTTTTTTCTTTGAGGAAAATGATTATGCCTAACGGAATTGTCAGGGCATAAACCAGTGTTGCAACGCCCAGCGTAAACCATGGCTGAGTGATGACAGAACTGGCAAACCAGACCACAACCAGCATCAGCGGAATAAACATCCAAACCGGAACTTTCATATGCTTGGTCGAAACCGTCGGAATCCGGCTGACCATCAGCAAGGTCACGATACAAAGCAATGTTGCGCAAAAAGCATGAGAGCGGACAATATAATCATATTCCGGAAAGTCAAAAGAAATCAGCACGGGCATTAAAGCCAAAGCAGCGGCTGCCGGTGCCGGCACGCCGACAAAGAAGTGCAGCCAATATTCCGGCTGAGGTTCATCTTCCAGCATGGTATTAAAACGGGCCAGTCTCATGGCCATTCCGATTGACATTAACAGGCAGAAGAACCAGCCGAATTTCGGCAGGTCAAACAAAGACCACTGATACAACAGGATTGCCGGCGCGACGCCAAAGCTCACAAAATCAGACAGGGAGTCTAATTCGGCACCGAACTTGGTTGAGCCTTTCAGCATACGGGCGACACGGCCGTCAAACCAGTCAAACAAAGCGGCAATAAAAATGCACATTACAGCTTTCATCCAATCTGCCTGAATGGAATAGCGGATTGACGTTACTCCGGCACACAAGGCCAGCATAGTGACAATGTTCGGTGCAATTTTACGAAAAGGGAGAGCGCGCAGTTTATGCGGCGCCATTTTCAGTTTATGATTTATTTTTTCCATCAGCGGATGACTCCTTTCATCTCGGGAGCATCGCTCTTCAGATTTGCCAGAATCGTTTCTCCGGCAATCATGGTTTGTCCGAGGCAGACTTGCGGGGTAACGCCTTCCGGCAGATAGACATCCAGACGGGAACCGAAACGGATGAGGCCGAATCTTTCTCCGGCACGGTATTCCTGCCCTTCTTTGGCTTCACACAAAATCCGGCGGGCAACCAAACCGGCAATTTGAACAAAGGCAATTTCTTTACCGGAGGAGGTTTTCATTGACAAGACCTGACGCTCGTTGTCTTTGCTGGCTTTATCAAGTGTCGCGTTCAAAAATTTGCCCGGAACATAAACGGACTTTGTAATTTTTCCGCTGGCCGGCGCACGATTGACATGGACATTAAATACGCTCATAAAGATACTGACACGGGTAAAGGTTTTATCCCCCATTTCCAGTTCCTTCGGGGCTTTAACCTTGGCAATCATCTGCACGGTACCGTCTGCCGGCGATACGACAACATCCGCTACATCCGGCGTAATGCGCTCGGGATCACGGAAGAAATAATAACACCAGACGGTCAGAACCAGTCCAAGCCAGCCCAACGGCTGCCACAAGATTGCCAGCAAGGCGGTGATGGCCGCAAAAATGCCGACAAAACGCCACCCCTCGTTATTAATGTTTGGGAGGATATAACGACGCCAAGAAATATCTATTGTCTTCATCGGTAAAAATTCCTTTATAAATCCGTCTTTTGCCGGGACGCTGTCTCCTGCCGCAACAGAACGGAAGATCATTTGTTAACACTATAGTTAAAGCACAGTCGGCAGCATTTCACAAGCAAAAGATTGAAGTTAATCAGCAACTTTTTTGGCACGTTGATGATTTTTAGACTTGCATTTATCTGAAATAGTCTGTATAAAAATTTTTAAGATTGAGCGCTTGTGGCGGAACAGGTAGACGCTGCAGACTTAAAATCTGTTGTCCGCAAGGACGTGCCGGTTCGATTCCGGCCTAGCGCACCAATAAATGACACCCCTTTTGGGGTGTTTTTTGTTGGCTGATATAAGGCACAAGTGCCTCTTGGCGTTGCAAGAATCAGGAGAACGAGAGGGCGCAGGTCGTCCCGAAAGGTATGAAATAACAGGACACTCGCAATCAAAGCATGCCCCTCACCAGCCACTGATCAGGTGATTGTCAGTAAGCTTTCTCTTGTTGCCGAGGTCGTATTGCAAATCCGAGGCCATGAAAAAAGCTCCCGTTAAGGGAGCCTTGCATTTTTGTATTTGGTATTTTACTGATTTGCAAACAACCTTACGGCCTCAGGCCTTAAAGTTATCTGGCATACATACGCATTAATGTCTGCATGGTTTCCGGGCTTAAAAAACTACGAAAAGTCGGAAAGCTCATGCTTTGTGTTTCTGATTTTCTCAGAGAAGAAGCAGGCATTGCCTCTTTCATGCCCTGATCAATTGCGGCATTCTCTTCCAAAAATTTTTCAGGAGTCAGGTTCTGATTGGCTGATTGGTTCAGAACCGTATTGTTTTCAGAAAAGACCGATGCAATTTCAAAACTCATTTTTTTCCCTTTAAAATTAAGCGTAAAAAAGTTTAGCAGTTTTATCTGCTTGTTCTCTGATAGTCATCAACACGTAGTTCTCCGCCCGACAGGCGCCATTCTGGCAGCACCCCGATTTTGTCAGGGCTTGGGCAGTTTTAATGCGGTTCGCATAAACTAAAAAGAATTGGTTAAAAATGTTTTAACATTTTAAGAAAAAAACACATCAAAATGCAAAGGTGTTGATATTGTACCAAATTATTTATCAGAATAAACTAATATGTCGTATTATTATACCGTAAACCCGCAGAAATCAGCCGTTTTACGGTGTCTTATCCTGACAGTTGCCCGAATCATTATTCTGCTTTGACAGCGATTCTTTTTATATTTCCGCCATGCGCTGTTTGAGATAATCAATCACTATCCGGACGCGGGGAATATCTTTGGTTTTGGCATCGGCAAACAAAAAGACCGGTTCAGTGATATTGTCTTCAAAATTGTCCAGACAAACCAGACCTTTATTTTCATAATGCTTGGGAAGGAGGGCAATACCCGCGCCCCGCATGACAGCCTCAACCAAAAAAGAAGAAGAATTTGACGACAATCTTACATTAGGAGCATTTTTGACAATATCGTTCCAAAGCCTGATATTACAATCAGAACTTTTATTCAGCAGACGAAAGCTGTTTTTCAGATCTTCAATATTTCTCGGATAACCGTAAGTGGCCAGATATTCCGGCGAGGCAAAGAGCTTAAAGCGGACAGGAACCTGATATAGCAAGACTTTATTACGGTCCGGCAATTCACAAAAGCACATTCCGATATCATAGTCATATTTGGCAAAGTCGTTGCGATTGTCTATGACAATGTTGTTTAAATTTATTTTGGGAAAATCATCCATAAAATCATTTATTTTCCAGAGCTCAAGATTGGGCAGGACATTATTGGTCATGCAGATATTGACTTCTCCCTGCAAATCTCCGCGTTTGGGAATATCATGAAACGTGTTGTCTACAATATCCGTGATATTATTGGTGCTTGAAACAATTTTTTGGGCAAAAGGCGTTAAGCTGCAGCCTTTACTATTAATAATCAGCAGGCGAATTCCCAATTCCCCCTCAAGTTCCTCCACATATTTGTTGAGCGTGTCAACAGAAAGTCCCATTGCTTCAGCCGCCTTACGCTTTCCGCCATGTTTATGAATTGCCGCCACCATATAGAAAGCGTCAATTTTATTCATAATTCTTTTCATTTAAGATACTTTCTAAATATTCAAAACCATGATGAGTCTTATATATAGTTAATACTTCCGCACTGCATCATCTAACCATAAGTTGAAATTTATATTATCTTTTTTAATTTGACAAGCTTTTTCGAAAAAATTTTTCATTTTTTTGTTTGCTCTATGAAAAAAATTGGGTTAATGCTAGAAATTATCTAACTTTTGCCAAAGGATTATCTGATGACCAAAATTACATGGAAAGCCGGTACAATCTTAGCTCCGGTACCGCCGGCCCTGATTTCTTCCGGAACAATCGAAAAACCCAATGTCATGACGGCGGCCTGGACAGGAATTATTTCTTCCGAACCGCCGATGACTTACGTATCTATCCGGCCCTCCCGTTACTCGCATGAGATTATCAGCCAGAATAAAGAATTTGTTATCAATCTGCCAACGCTGGCTTTGGCTGCGGCAACCGATTACTGCGGCGTAAAATCCGGCCGTGACGTTAACAAGTTCAAAGAGATGAAGCTTACGGCACTGCCCTGCTCTCAGGTTAAAGCGCCGCAAGTTGCCGAGGCGCCGGTATCATTGGAGTGCAAGGTCAAAGATATTCAGCATTACGGTACGCATGATATGTTTATTGCCGAAATTGCCGCCGTTAACATAGACGACCAGTATCTTGACGCCGAAGGCCGACTTGCTTTGGAAAAAGCCGGAATTCTGGCTTATGCGCACGGACATTATTACACTTTGGGACGCCAGCTCGGAAAATTTGGATTTTCGGTAGAAAAAAACCGTCTTAAGATGATGCAAAAAATGGCCGAAATTAAAGTGGAGGTTAAAGAAGGCAAAAAAGCCGGTTTGAAAAAAGATGAAAAAGTCATTCAAAAAGCCTCCCGCAAATTTGACGGCAAATCAAAGTTTCAACGGACTCAATCAGAAATTGCAGAACCACGCCCCAAAAAGAAATACGGAAACAATAAAGCCTTCAAAAAAGCAAAAGGCAAAATATAACACAAAAGCTTCGTCCTGACGGACGAAGCTTTTTCATTTGAGTTTAATCAATGCCGCAGTTTTTCACGAATTTGCATTAATATTTCACCGATATTATTCTCTCCGATGTATTCATCGTCAACTTTACACACTCCCCAATAAATATCGCCGGAGCTGTTTAATTTGACAATTTCCCGATCACCGGTATCCAGCAGTTTTTGCTTCAGATCATCATTGCCGTAAAATTTTTGCCAAAGCAGGTCGAACATAACCTTGTGTTTTACGTTGTTCCAGCATGGCGTTGTCGGATGGGTTACAAAGCCTTTGGCCTCTGGCGGGCTCATTCTTGAAATTTTCTTTCTCAACACCGGATCCGTCACTTTAGCAGCCTGATAAGCCGTTTCAACATTGTCAAAAATAATCCCGTCCAGCTGGATGATAATTTTTTCAGGAAAGGCATTACTCAAAAAGTTAAACTCTTCCACGTTGAAATTTACAATCGCTTCCTGCTCACTTGTTTTAAACTGAAATTTTTGTGTTTTCATTTTATTAAAAATTTAAAATTATAAAAATAAAAATTGGTTTGTTCTTGTTATAGACACTATCGCAACAAAAATGTCAAGCAGAATAACATAAATCCCCGTTTTAAAAACGGGGATTTATTTTCATTTACATAAGGGCTGCCATATTTGCAACTCTCTTTGCATATTGTGCCGAGCAGTATCTTCCAGCATTTCTTTGAAAAACGGCAGATGAAAAACATCAGACTTCAGCTGTTTCTGCAAAAATTTTGATCGGCCGGCGGCATAAGCCGCATCGTCAATGTCACGATATTCGTTGCGTAGTCCGAGGCTGTATTTTTCATAATTCTCCACATCGCCGAGAATTGCCAGATCAATATCACTTATCAGTTTTTCGGCTTCGGATTTTGGAACATTTTTCTGATGTTTCGTTGCCAAAACCAAGTTGGGAACAACTTTTTTGCCGCTATACAAAAAATCTGCCACGATTTGCGCTGATTTTTCCTCGGCATTTTGCTCTCCGCAAACAATGTCATGATAAAACCAGGCAAACAAGAATTCCTCCGGCGTTATCCCCTGAACTTCTCCGGACAAGCGGCGATAAATATTAAAATAATTTATGCCGTAAGCCAGATGGCTCAGATTATGATAAGACCGTTTTTCATAAGCTTTCAGCAGCTTCTGCCAAGCCTCTTCAGGCTGCCATCCGGAATAACCGAGAACCGTTCCGCGATAGGCCGACAAGAAAACCGGCTTCAGACATTTGGCCATCATCGCATTATGCACAGAAGGCGAAACATATGCCATTGCGGCAACATATTCTCCAAAGGCACAAAGATTTTTGAAAGCCGAAGAAGAAACATAGGTCAGATTTTCCTGCGGAACAGGGATCAAATCCATACTCAAATATCTTTGACGAACAGCCAGCAACTGTTTGTTGATTATGGACTGGTACATTTCATCAGCATCGTCACCAACAATCCGCTTACCGCGAATCAAAGACGTTGCGCCATGCTGCAAAGCGGCATCTACCGTCAAACCGTTATAAAAAACAATATCGAGGCATTCATATTCGTCTTGCAAACGCTTTAAGGCCTTGTTTTCTGACTTGGAAAAAAAGCCTTTGCAAAATTTTTTATTTTGCCACAGACCTAAAAATTCCAGCAGGCTGTATTGAATCAGACTCTTTCTTTCGGCAGCACCAAACATATGTGTTGCCTTGCCGGGGTTGTTACCAATACCGATGATGACCTTGTCATAAGAACACAACGCTTCACACACAATCCGGAAATGACCGATTGTAAAAGGGTCAAAAGATCCGGCATAAAATGCAATTTTTTTCATATCACAATAATTTTAATTAATAACTTTTTAACGCTGACATTTTATGCCGGAATACAATTTTGTCAAGTTATTTGCGCAAATCGAAGTCGTGAAAACTCTGCTGCAAATACGCCGTTAACCCGGGATTGTTAAAAAATTGTTCACATTGCCAATCCTGCGTTACGGTATCTGACGGTACCGGACGGTATTTTTGCAGATGATAGCTCTTAACACCGCGTTTTTTCAATTCGTCGGCAATGGCATAAATATCATCAACACTCAAAATCCGCGGGTCGCAGGTGGTACGGCACTCAAAGTCAATTCCGCTGTCCAGCAGCAGTTGCAGGCTCTCCAGCGCTTTGCCCAGATGATTGGCACCGCCAACGGCCTTTTGATAATTCTCTTCAACAAAAGGTGCTTTAATATCAAAACCAACCCAATCCAGCAGGGGCAGAATTTTCTTCAGATGCTCCGGCCGATAACCGCCGGTATGCAATCCGATTTTGTATCCCAGCGCCTTAACCGCACTGATTTTTTCAGCCAACGAATCTTGTACCAAAGGTTCTCCGCCGCTAAAAACCACCGCATCCAACGCCTTGGTTCTTTTTTGCAAGAATTCAAAAATAACATTCCAGTCGTGATTTCCATTCCAGCCGATTTTTTGCAGCTCGGTATTATAACAAAACGGGCAACGCCACGGGCAGCCCTGCAAAAAAATAACGGCAGCGACCTGCCCCGGATAGTCGACAAGGCTAAAACGCTCTATTCCGCCAATATTGATTTCTTCCATTTTTACCTCTTATAAAAATCCCCGGTATGATGATTACTTATCCTACCGGGGACTGGTCTTTGCAATAATGCCAAATACTATTCAGCAGCAACATCCATGGCTTCGATGTTTACGGCTTTGCTTTCGCAGAAGCATACGCGAGAGTAAAACTCAGACTTTTTACCCTTGTTGAACTCAGAAACCGGACGGTGGTAGCCCATTACTCTGGTCCAAACTTCGCAGGGCTGTCTTTCTTCATCGTTTAATTTTACATCTTCAAAATTAATAGTATTCATTTCTTTCTCCATTGGTTGATTGAATTTTACTCTTATGCAACTTCTTTTCTGGAAGCAGCTTCTCTTCTTTTTTCTGCCTTTTTCTCTTCATCACAGATCGGGCAATACTTATGTTCACCGGAAATATAGCCGTGCTTCGGGCAAATTGAGAAGGTTGGCGTAATGGTGACATAAGGCAGTCGGTAGTTAGTCAGAACGCGGCGGACAATGTCGCGGCAGACTTTGGCTGATGAAACTCTTTGTCCCATGTAAAGGTGCAGTACGGTACCGCCGGTGTATTTGGTTTGCAGTTTTTCCTGCAATTCCAAAGCCTCAAACGGATCATCCGTGTAGTTAACCGGCAGCTGGGAAGAATTGGTATAATACGGATTTTCTTCTGTTCCGGCCTGCAGGATTCCTTTAAATCTTTTCTTGTCTTCACGGGCAAAACGATAAGTCGCACTTTCGGCCGGTGTGGCTTCGAGGTTATACATATGTCCGGTTTCTTCCTGAATTTTGACCATTTTTTCACGAATGTGATTCAGGAATTTCTCGGCAAAGTTCTGCCCCCATTCATCGGCAATATTATGTTCGTCATTGGTAAAGTTGCGAATCATCTCGTTAATGCCGTTAACACCGAAAGTCGAGAAGTGATTGCGCAGCGTCCCGAGGTAACGTTTGGTATACGGGAACAAGCCGTTGTCAATCAGGCGCTGAATAACCTTACGCTTAATCTCCAGAGAAGTTTTGGCCAGTTCCAGCAACTCGTCAACACGGTTCAGCAAGCCATGCTCGTCGCCTTTATAAACGTATCCGAGGCGGGCGCAGTTAATGGTGACCACGCCGATTGAACCGGTCTGTTCGGCAGAGCCAAACAAGCCGTTGCCTTTGGCCAAAAGTTCACGCAGGTCAAGCTGCAAACGGCAGCACATTGAGCGGATTTGTCCCGGTTTCAGAACAGAATTGATAAAGTTCTGGAAATAAGGCAAACCGTATTTGGCCGTCATTTCAAACAGCAGCTCGGTGTTTTCATCTTCCCACGGAAAATCAGGAGTCATATTATAAGTCGGGATCGGGAAAGTGAACGGACGGCCTTTAATATCGCCTTTCATCATAACCGAAATATATGCTTTATTAATCATGTGCATTTCTTCGGTCAAATCGCCATATGTAAAGTCCTGCTCAACACCGGCAATCATCGGGTGTTTATCGCGCATATCTTCCGGGCATACCCAGTCAAAAGTAAAATTGGTAAACGGAGTCTGGGAGCCCCAGCGGGAAGGAACGTTCAGGTTATAAATCAGTTCCTGAAAAGACTGCTCAACCTGCTCATAAGTCAGGTGATCTGCCCGAACATAAGGGGCAAGATAAGTGTCAACGGAAGAGAAAGCCTGCGCACCGGCCCACTCGTTTTGCAAAGTACCCATAAAGTTTACCATCTGGCCGACAGCGGCAGACAAGTGTTTGGCAGGACCGGCCTCAGCCTTGCCCGGAACGCCATTAAAGCCTTCATGCAGCAGGTTTTTCAAAGACCAACCAGCGCAATAAGCGGCAAGCATATCCAAATCGTGAATATGAACATCGCCGTTGCGGTGTGCCTCTCCGACAGCCGCCGGATAAACGTGGCTTAACCAGTAGTTGGCCGTTACCTTACCGGAAACGTTCAAAATAAGGCCGCCGTTGGAATAGCCCTGATTGGCATTGGCATTTACGCGCCAGTCAAGCTTCTCAAGATATTCATTAATGGAACTTTCAACATCAACCATTACCTTTTTGTCAGAACGCATACGGTTGCGCTGATCACGGTACAAGATATAGGCCTTGGCCGTGGCAAAATAGTTCGCGGAAATCAAAACCTGTTCAACAATATCCTGAATTTGTTCAATTGAAGGAAGAGACTCGGCAAATTTGTGCTTCATGACCTTCATAACCTGTGCGGTCAAAAGCCAGCTTTCTTCTTCGCCGAATTCACCGGTCGTCGTACCGGCTTTGTTAATTGCATTAAAAATTCTGGTATTGTCAAACGGGGCTAAGGTGCCATCTCTTTTGGTAACACTGTCAAAAGAAATGTTCTCGGTATCTTTTTCCTGAGAAGCGTTGTTATCGTTTACGGACATATCTTTGCTCATTCCTTCATTATTCTTATATTATAAACCAAATTATCTGTGTTATCACCTGATAACAAACATACAATATATAGTATTAATAAAATGTAAATATGTCTATATATGGTATGCACAAAAATTTTTTATTTATTTTGTTATTTCAAAATTTCTAATAGTTATCATCTTGAACATGCTGATATTTTGAGCGAAATAAATAATGCAAACAAGGGTCAAAAATTTCTTTTTCCGGCTTGACATTGCTATCCTGCTCTAATTCCACCAAAAAAAATTTTCCTGATAGTGGATAAAAAGATTAACCTTTCTTAACAAAAAAATTATTGTTGTTTTTCAGCGCGATAGATTCTTGACATAATCCACATATTTGTACACAAGAGTCACAAAAAAAGCTTAAATTTACAAAATCCCTTTTTAGTTTCAGAATCTGCAAAACAAGATATTGTGTTAAGGGGTGATTCGGGCGGTCTTTTGGTATAAAAGAAGCAAAATTTTTTTAAGAATCGGCGACTCGAGTCCATTTTCTCCTTTTCTCTTATCTCAATTTTATTTTTCCTATTCTTTCATTCACTTTCCTAATCTTTCTTTTTCATCTTTTTACATTTTCTGCCTTGTCTTCTTCTATTCTTTTCTCTTCCATCGCTTCCCTCTCCTCTCATTTCCTGTCCCCTTTTCTATCTTCTCCTCTTTTTCTCTTCCTCCACCCCGCTCTTCCCCATTCGCCCCCTTTTGCCGTACTTTTTCTTTTTTTATTTTCTGGTTCTGATTTCTTCATCAAGATTGTTATTCTTCTTTCTTACTTTTGCTTGACCAAAAGGCCGAACGTCGGCGGCGCTCAAAAAAGTCAAGCCCAACCTCATTTTCTAAGCTTTCAGCCCAAAGGCCGGGAGGCCGGCAGCCACAAA
>CABUWG010000024.1 GCA_902495305.1 uncultured Pseudomonadota bacterium
AACTGCGGTGACCCGCCCTTCGCGAACAACTTCTTAATCTTTGGAGCACATCCTTCCGTCCGGCACAATTGGGTGCCCTTTGCGAATAGCTTAGGTTTTGGAGCAAAACCCGAAAGTGAAGCACCATTTCCCCCCCTCTCTTGAAAGAGAGGGTTGGGAAGCGCTAAGTAAAAACAACCGTTACTCCGGTTGTTTTTGTCAGCAAGCTCTTTGGAACATCTTGGCAAGCAAGGGACGCGTCAGCAACCATAGCGAGCCTAGATGCCTAAGGTCAAATAATAAGATTTTAGGGTGGAGAAAGCGGAGTGTACAAAGTAGTACATGAGCATTTCTCCATCCCGCCAAATCTGTCCTTTCAGACCGCTGTAAAGACTGCGATATGTGAGTCAGATAATAAGAAAAAAGAATTTTAGCGACAGGAGTGTATAGAGACATACTGACTTAGCTAAAATTCTTTTTTCTGTATTAGGAGATCGCGGTCTTACCAAAAATTACGGAGAATGAGTCTAGTAATAAGAAAAAACCTTTAAGGCGACAGGAGTGTACATAGAGGTACATGACTTAGCCTTAAAGATTTTTTCTGTATTAATAGACCATTATACGTGATTTTTTATATTTTCATCTTGTAGAAAGACCGATACACAAACACCAACCCTACTACTAAGAAGAAAATACCCAGCCCCAGAGAAACACATCTCGGAGCGGCAACTGCCATTTCGACCGCCAGCAACCCGAACAAGGTCGTAAACTTGATAATCGGATTGAGCGCAACGGAAGAAGTATCTTTGAACGGATCACCGACCGTATCACCGACAACCGTTGCATCATGCAGCGGCGTGCCTTTTTCGTTCAGGTCAACTTCAACCACCTTCTTGGCATTATCCCACGCACCGCCGGCATTCGCCATAAACAGCGCCTGAAACAGGCCAAAGACGGCAATCGAAATCAGATAGCTTGCAAACAAGTTTGCATCAAAGCAGGCAAAGGCAATTGTAAAAGAAAAGATGACAATAAAGATGTTAAACATACCTTTCTGCGCATAAATCGTGCAGATTTTAACAACCTCCTGAGAATCTTTCTTTGAAGCCGCCTTCGTCCCGCTCAGTTTGATGTGCTTTTTAATAAAGTCAACTGCGCGATAAGCACCGGTCGAAACCGCCTGCATAGAAGCGCCCGAGAACCAGTAAATCACCGCACCGCCGAGAATCAGACCAAACAGAACCTGCGGATCCAGCAGATTAAGCTTCAGGTTCAGCAACAAAATGATTGAGAAAATCATCGTCGTCGCCCCGATAACCGCCGTACCGATAAGCACCGGCTTGGCCGTTGCCTTAAAGGTGTTTCCGGCACTGTCATTAGCTTCCAGCAAATGCTTTCCTTGTTCAAAATTCGGCTTAAAACCGTATTTCTTTTCAATCTCTTTGTCCACGTTTTTAACGCTTTCAATCTGAGATAATTCAAAAACGGACTGAGCATTGTCAGTAACCGGACCGTAGCTGTCGACGGCAATTGTCACCGGCCCCATGCCGAGCATGCCAAAGGCCACCAGACCAAAGGCAAAGACCGACGGATAAACCATAAAGTCGCCCAGACCTGATTGCGCGGTAAAGAACGCAACCACCATCAGGGCAACCATGACCATTCCCTGCCAGAAAGCCGAGAAATTACCGGCAACAATACCGGAAATAATGTTCAAAGATGCACCGGCTTCACGGCTGGACTTCACAATCTCCTGAACATGCTGCGACTTAGAAGAAGTAAAGATTTTGGTAAACTCCGGAATCAGAGCCGCCGCCAATGTACCGCAGCTGATAATCAGAGAAAGACGCCACCACAAATCCGGACTGATATCGCCAATCATCACATAAGAAACGCCAAAAGTGACGGCAATTGAAATGATTGAAGTAAACCAGATCAGGCTTGTCAGCGGTTTTTCAAAATCAAAGAACTCCTTTTTGCCATACAGCGCAGAAGAAACCTTGTTGTTAAACCAATAAGAAATCAGCGACGTAATAATCATCAGGATACGCATTGCAAAAATCCAGACAATCAAACGGGCCTGAAAATCAATGCCGTTCGGCATCAGAGCCAAATCGCCGTTCGGTGCATACATCATGCCGGCACCGAGAACGATAAAGCTGATAAGCGCCACGCCGGTCACGCCGTAAGTCTCAAAACCATCGGCAGTCGGCCCGACAGAGTCGCCGGCATTATCACCGGTACAGTCGGCAATAACCCCCGGATTACGAACATCGTCTTCACCGATTTTGAAAATAATCTTCATCAGGTCGGCACCGATATCGGCAATCTTGGTAAAAATACCGCCGCAAATACGCAAAGCTGCCGCCCCCAGCGATTCGCCGATGGCAAATCCGATAAAGCAGGCGCCGGCGCTTTCTTTCGGCACAAACAAAAGAATGGCAATCATCATAATCAGCTCAACGCAAATCAGCAAAACGCCGATAGACATGCCGGAACGCAGCGGCAGGCTCATAACCTTATAAGCCTTGGCTTCCAGAGAAGAAAAAGCCGTGCGGGCATTGGCATAGTTGTTAATGCGCATGCCAAACCAAGCCACGGAATAAGAACCGAGAATACCCAAAACCGACCAGGAAAGAATAGTCAGAACCTTAGGCATCGGCGTTGCATTGAGATAATAGAAATAGTAAAAGATACAAACCGCAATAAACACTTCCAGAACCAAAAGCAGTTTAGCCTGTTGTTTCATATAAGTTTTGCAGGTTGCATAAATCAGTTCCGAAACCTTCAGCATTGCCTCATGAGCCGGCATCTTTTTGATCTTCAAAAACTCATACAAGCCAAAAAGCATGCCCAGAACGCAAATGCTCATGCCATACAGCAAAATTTGCGACCCCAGAACAGAATAACCGAAGATATTATATTCCACGTCCAAAGACGGGATTTTGAGGTCAATTTCAGAAGCATACGCCCCCTGAACGACCCCGACCAGCGCCAGCATCAACGCACCGGCAAAGGTCTTAAAATTTTTCAAACCAAACATATAATTTTCCTTATAGTTGATACTAACAAACCAACAGAAGCCAGACAGTTTCCCGCTGTGGTTATGCCCGATATCTTATTCTTTTTTTCTAAACAATAGGTTAAGAATCGGCAAATATAATTTTCAGGCTCAGTCAACCAAAATATTGTTGGAAAAGAAAAAGATTTATTTTGGAATCACCTTTTGCCTGTGCTATGATGATTATTGTATGATTTTGAGGAGACTGACGATGAAAAAATTATTGATATTGGGTGCATTGTTTGCCATCGGCGCCTGCGCCGCTTCGGAGCCGAAAGTAAAAGAAACCTATCCCTACGGCATGAACGAAAAAGAATGGAACCAGCTTTCGATCAAAGACAAAGCCGCCATCCGCAGAGATTTTTATTTCTATGAGAAAGGCTCGACTTCTTTTGTTAACCCGCAGCTTGTTGTCGAAGGCCGTCAGGACAGCAATCAGAATGTTTTTGTAAAACATGAGACAAAATAGACCGGTAAAAAAGGAAGCCGCAACCGGATAATAAAATAAAAACCCCGTTTTTCGGGGTTTTATTATACCTATCTGCCGCGGGCATTATGCATTGCCAGCCTTAAGTCACTATTCTGCCGTCCCGTCGCCACAAATTTTCCTTTAAATTTATTGGCTCTGTTCATCAGCCCGTTATAATCGTTTGTTTTTTCTCCGCCTTTTTTATGATGCTTATTAATAAAGTCAATCCGCGCCTTAACCATATGATCATAAAAATATTGCTCGTTCAGCGCCTTGCCGGCAATGCCGTTTGCCAGTTCCACAATCTTGTCCGTCCGGCGCACATTTTTGCGCCCTCTGGCCTCATAAATCCCGTTGGCAATAATCTGCGACGCTGTTTTTGACGAATGGTTCACCCGAATATCAAACAACAACAGCGCAATACTCTCATTTTTAAAATCCCCGATTCTGTAATAATCATAAAAATCTTTTTTATAAATAAGCTCACACTGCTCTTTGTTCAGGTCCTTAATATTTCCGGCTGTCGGAAAATCAAGCTCCTCCGCCAGTTTTTTATTATTCTTCCAAAAATTTTTTAAGGTAATGCTGGTAATCCCCATCTGAGTCGGATAATCCCATGATACATTGCGGTAACCGCCCTCATGTTTGAAGACAATTCCCATAAACCGCTGAAACTTTTCATCATCCAGCCCGTATTCCGCACGGACTTGCTGCGGCAGCTTCCCCTTCTTTACGGCAGCTTCTTTTTCCAATATCTTTTTTTTAACGCCGGTTTTGAGCTTTTCCGTCTTTTGGCTTACTGCAATTTTTTTCTCGGGCACCGTTTTTTTCTCTGCCGAAGCTTTCTCTTGTTTTCCAACCCGCTGAGTGACCTCGGGCATAACAACCGTTTTAGCCTCTTCGGTATTAACCTCTGCTTTTGCCTGCTTTTCGGTCTTGTCTTTTGCCTTTTCTTTTTGCTTTTCCTGCAACTGCTGATGAGCATACATCCCGCCGGTCAATGCCAGCGTGGTCAGAGCCGCACCGATAACAGCCTTTTTGGAAGCCTGACAAAACCTTTCTGCCCCGATTCTGATACGCTGAGCCTTATCAGAACGCTGCAGCAATATTTTTGCCCCGTTATAAGCAGACTTTGCCCCTTTTGCCATAAAAGCGCCGAAAGCTGCCGCCTTTTCCTTGGCTTTTTCCCAAAGATAACGGTTATAGGCGCCTTCCATATTTTCAATATTGTCCAAGCCGAGTTCGGTCAGCCGCCCCTGCCCGATACCGCATTCATTAAGCTTTTGCGTATAAGCGGCAGCCCGCCGGTAGTCCCGATACGCCGACCGCATAATTCCGGCCACAATATCGCTGTCCTTTTTATCGCTGTCCCGTTCGTCAAACGGCACCACAAAAGTCCCGCCGTTAAACATAATCCGGCGCGGCTTTAGTCCGGCTTCTTTATAACGGGCAATATCCCGATACTGGCGGCTGAAATAATCGCGGACAAACTTCTTTTTTGCTTCGACGGCTTCTAATGAACTTCTGATATAAAAACACGGAATAATAACCGGCCGGTTATCAATTGTCATAACCTGCGGCGTCATGTTAAAATCGGCATATTCCTGTTTTAAAAACCGAAAAACGGCATCATTCGGAAGATTGTTGGCATTCTTGCTCATAGAAGTGTCTCCGCTATATACTTTAGCAGTATTATAACAAAGACTGGTCATGGAATCAATAAAAAAGGGCTGCCGGAAAGACAGCCCGTATTTTTTTATTCCTCAAAACGGTCAAACAACATTTTCAGTTCTTCGATTTTTTCCGTCTTGGCTTGTTCATTGTCAAAAGACTGGGCAACGCAAGACTGCAGATGGCGTTTCAGAATGTTCCCTTCCACAGCTCTGATTGCGGAACGAATGGCCTTCAGCTGAATCAAAATTTCAGGACAATACCGGTTTTCGGCAATCATCTTTTTTACGCCTTCCAATTGTCCGAGCACACGGTTCAGACGCGGAAGTTCAGACTCATGACATGGCGGATGCTGCAAATTTTGTTCGTCGCTCATAACCTTACTCCTTATTTGCAGCTGCACTTGTCACTGCATTTGTGCGTTTCATCACAATGACAATCGTCTCCGCAGGTGCAATGCTCATTACATCCGCAGTTCTCTCCGCATTGATGCGTTTCGTCACACTTGCAGTTTTCACCGCAGGTACAATTCGGATTCTTACATTTCGGGTTGTTACAGTTTCTCATTGTTTTCTCCTTTTCAATACCCCCTGTGGGTAAATTTAATATACCCTGCGCGGGTATAAAAGTCAATAGCCCTTAAGGACTATAAAACTTGAAACCCCCGACCTTAAACTTATATCCGGAAGAAAGATAATCAGGAGAAAGAAAATGCATTTTTTAAGACCGGCGGCGGAACGCGGCCACACCCAGACCAAATGGCTGGACAGCTATCATACTTTTTCGTTCGGCAACTATTATGACCCGCAGTTTATGGGCTTCAGCGACCTGAGAGTCATCAATGACGATATTGTCGAACCGGCTCAGGGTTTTGATATGCACCCTCATAACAACATGGAAATCATCAGCGTTGTCTTAAGCGGAGAGCTGGAACATAAAGACAGTCTGGGAAACGGTTCCGTCATTCGTGCGGGCGAAATCCAGAAAATGACGGCCGGCAGCGGCATTCTGCACAGCGAATTCAATCCCTCGGCTAAAGAACAGGTACATTTTTTGCAAATCTGGATCATGCCGGATTTAAGAGATCTGCATCCTGATTACCTGCAAAAGAAATTTCCGGAAGAAGAACTGAAAAACCGCCTGCATCTGATTGTTTCGCCTGACGGTGCCGGCAATTCCATCCAAATTCATCAAAATGCCGAAATTTATCAATGCCTGCTCGACGCCGGACAAACAGTAAAATATAAAATTTCCGCAGACCGCGCCGTCTGGCTTCAAATTGCCGCCGGCTCCGTCACGCTGAACGACACGCCGCTGGTTGCCGGCGACGGCTATGCCTTGTGGGACGAAGATACGGAAATAGAACTCCGCGGCATTGACAACCAAAGCAATATCCTGTTGTTCAACCTGAGCAAATAATCCGTATAAACAAACAGCTTCCGGCACCTATACTAGCCGGAAAGACAGGTTGATATTTTTTGGCGCAGGCTTATCTGACAAGTATCGCAACAAAGGAGGACAATAATGTACACACCGGCTCCGGGAGACAAAGTAAAAATCAAAGATTTTTCCAACCGCCCGTTTCAGGAAGACAATGAAAAAAACTTTTTTGTAAAAACCATTGCCGAAGAAAAGCTGATTGATACCGCAGAAGGGCTGGATGATGAAGAAGAATTTGAAAAAAGCATGCTTAATTACGGCGATTTTGAAGACCTTCCCGACAGCGATCGCGAAACAATCTGCCGCAGTAAAGGCATAAATATAGATAATTGTCTGAAATTATAGCATAAACTCCGTCAAAGAAATCCGCCGCAATTCCGGCGGATTTTTTACTTAACACCTTACCCGCCGTCTTTCATACCTTTTTATCCCCTGTCAGACTCCCGACTTGATAATTTTTCGTCAGGAATTATCTTATAAGCATAAAAAATTTTTTCAGAGAAGAAAATGTCGTTAACTTTCAAAACAGTGCAACAAACTTTGGAACTGGACCTCAGCGGAAATTTTTCAGGCTATGATGATGAAGCCGAAAAATCCGATTTGTTCAATGCCTTGCCCAAAAGTAAAAAACTTCTGGTTAACGCCCGAAATTTAAAGGACTGGGATTCGACCTTGGTCGTTATTCTCTATAATCTGGCCAAACAAGCCGGAAAACAAAAAATTCCTTATGACTATTCTTCTCTGCCCGACAATCTGCACAGGCTGGTTTCTCTGGCCTTGGAGGTCGACCGCCGGCCGCCTTCGCTGCCAAATCGAAAATCCCCTTGGCTGGAAGCTTTGGGCGGCTGGGGAATCAGTGTTTATTCCGGCTTTGTCGGCGGCCTCAAATTTCTTGGGCGGACAACGGCTTCAATCGGAAGATTTCTGCGCGGCAAAGCCGTCATGCGGCCGGTTGACTTCTGGTTTGCGATGGAAGACTGCGGCTATCGTGCCGTTGCCATTGTTTCTCTGGTCAGCTTTATGGTCGGGTTAATTCTGGCTTTTGTCGGGGCCATCCAGCTCCAAACCTTCGGCGCCCAGATTTATGTTGCCAGTCTGGTTACCATCGGCATGACCCGTATTATGGGAGCCATTATGGCCGGAATCATCATGGCCGGCCGTACCGGTGCGTCTTATGCCGCCGCAATCGGAACCATGCAGGTAAACGAAGAAATTGACGCCCTCAAAACCATGGGCATACCCGTGACGGACTTTCTGGTACTGCCGCGAACGCTGAGTCTTATTCTGACAATGCCGGTTTTAACCGTTCTGGCCGACTTTATGGGAATTTTCGGCGGAACCTTTGTCGGAACCGTCATGCTTGATATCTCTCTGCAGGAATACATCAAATATTCCGTTGATACCTTCAGCATGAAAAACTTTCTGGTCGGTGTCTTTCATGGTTTTCTGTACGGGCTAATCATCTCGCTCTGCGGCTGTTACTACGGCGTCAACAGCGGCCGCAACGCAGACAGCGTCGGCAAAGCCGCAACCAAAGCCGTTGTCTCCGCCATTGTTTGGATGATTGTCGTCACCGGCATCCTCACTTTTGTATTTAAGGCGATGGGAATATGAAAAAACAGCAACCGGAAATAGAAGTCAGCAATCTGACCTTGGGATACGGAGATTTTATCCTGATGAAAGACATCAGCTTTCAGGTAAACAAGGGAGATGTCTTTATCATCATGGGGGCCAGCGGCGGCGGCAAAAGCACGCTTCTGAAAGCCCTGACCGGACTGTTGCAGCCGTTCAGCGGACAAATCTGCATTAACGGCACAGACTTTACGACAGCCACGCCGAAACAAAGAAATGAAATCATGCAGCACTGCGGCATACTCTACCAAAGCGGTGCCCTGTTCAGCTCCATGACACTGGCCGAAAACATTGCCCTGCCACTGCAACGTTACACCAACTACTCCGCACGTCTGATAAAAGAACTGGTTTCATTAAAACTGGCACTTGTCGGACTGACCGGATTTGAAGACTTTTATCCGTCCGAAATCAGCGGCGGTATGAACAAACGCGCAGGACTGGCCAGAGCATTGGCCCTTGACCCCAAAATCGTTTATTTTGACGAACCCTCTGCCGGATTAGACCCGATAAGTTCAAAACTGCTCGATGACTTGATTCTGGATATCAATCACAGCCTGGGAACAACCATTGTTGTCGTCACCCATGAACTCGATTCGATTTTTACCATCGGCAACAATTCAATCTTTTTGGACGCCGATACCAAAAGCATTGCCGGTTACGGCAATCCCAAAGAACTGCTCAAAACCACCAAAAACCCCAAACTTCGCGAATTCCTGACCCGTGGAGGAGAAAAAAATGCCTAAACAACCCAATAAAACCCTGATCGGCCTTTTTATCGCCGCCGGCATTGCCATCATTATCATAACAGCAGGCATATACGTCAAAAACAATTTATTAAGCAACAAAAAAAATACCGTCGTGATGTATTTTGAAGAATCAATCCAAGGCCTGAACGTTGGCTCCGCCGTTGTCTTCAAAGGAGTAGAGATCGGAAACGTCACCAAAATCGGCATTATCGCCGATCCCGATTCCATGGATTTCAGCATTGTTGTTTTTGCCGAACTCAACAACCAGAACATTAAGGCAATTGCCGAATACCGCAACAAAAAGAAACTTCTGGAAACCATGATACAAAAAGGCCTCCGCGCCCGATTGACGACCAAAAGCTATGTTACCGGACAATTAATGATTGAGTTTGCCATTCTGCCCAATTCTCCGGCTTATACCCAGCCAAACAATCACGGCTATCTGGTTGTGCCGACAACATTGTCTTCTCTGGCCGAACTCTCAAGAGACCTGCAAAGCGTGCCGATAAGACAAAGCATTGACAACTTCAACAAATTCTTCACCAATCTTAACAACCAGATGCCGCAGGTTGAACAAATCATCAACAAAATAGATACGCTGATGGGCAGCAACCCGCGCGCCGTGACCGGAACTTTGTATAACTTCAATCAGACCATGACCAGCATCCGCGATGCCTCCAATGCTTTCCGCAATCTGACTGATTATCTGGAACGTCATCCGGAAGCGATTTTGAAAGGAAAAGAAAAATGAAAAAAGCCATAAGCCTGTGCCTGTTTTTTCTCCTTTGCGGCTGCCTGAGCTTCAGCGACAGCCCACCCTCTCAGTTTTATATGCTCAAAACCCTGCCCGCCGAACCACTCAGTCAGGCAAAACTAAACATCGGCATTCAGGAAGTTCAAATTCCGGAATACGTCAGCCGTCCGCAAATTGTCACGACCCAAAACGCCGTTGAATATAATATCTCCGAGTTCAACCGCTGGAGTTCTCCCCTTTCCGGTATCATTCAACGGACACTGGCCTCGGATATGGCTTATCTGCTGCCAAAATCATTCATCAAACCCAGCAGTATCATCAGTGACAACTATACTTATACCGTATCATTGGAAATCAACCGCTTTGACGGTGAATTCGGCAAAGACGCCAAACTTGAAGCCTGGTGGTATATCCTGAACCGCACCGGCACAATCCTGTATCGCGGCCAAAGCAATTTGTCACAACCGGCCGGCTCAGGCTATGAAGAACTGGTTTCGGCTCAAAGCCGCCTGCTGGCTGAACTGGCCCGACAAATTGCCCAAAAAATCATAACCTTGCGATAATACAAAAGCTCCCTCTGTAAAAGGGAGCTTCCTTTTTTAAGAAGTCAGAATGACTTACTTTTCCTCCGGCTTGTCTTCCAGCCCCTGACGCAAATAAGCCGCAGCCATCAAAACGGCGGCTTTTGAAGGTGCGGAATCAGCCAGCGCATTCAACATCATAAAGTCATGAATTGTTCCGGCAAAGCGCAAAGAAACAACTGTCACGCCGGCTTCGTTTAACTTTCGGGCAAAAGCCTCGCCTTCGTCACGCAAAACGTCGTTTTCATCCGTTATCACCAAAGCCGGCGGCAATCCCTCCAAAGCATGCGGTTCTGCCCGCAGCGGGCTGGCCAGAATATCCTCGCGGTCTTGCTCATTCGGGGCATATTGCTGCCAAAACCATTCCATGGCTTTCTTCGTCAGCCACGGGCCATCGGCAAATTCCAGATATGACGCCGTATCAAAAGCCGCGTCCGTCACCGGATAAAACAAAGCCTGTGCCTTAATTTCCGGCTGGCTGCCGTTTGCTTTTGCCATTAAAGTCATGGCAATTGCCATATTGCCGCCGACACTGTCTCCGGCCACGGCCAGTCGGGACGCATCTGCGCCGTATTGGTCGGCATAAGCCGCAACATATTGCAAAACCGCAAACAAATCATCTGTGGTATCCGGAAACTGTGCTTCCGGTGACGGCGTATAAACCGGAAAAACGACCACTGCCGGAATTTTCACCGCCAATTCGGCAACCAGACGGGCATGCGTCTTGTCATCTCCCATAACCCAGCCGCCGCCGTGAATATAAAACACCAGCGGCAAAACCTTTTTGTTGCCTTTCGGCGAAACAATTTTCACCGACATCTTACGGCCGCTGTTGGTTTCAACTTCAATATCTTCAATTTTCACTGCCGGCATAACGGCTCCGGCTTTTTGAACATCCTGCAAAACTTTTCTGGCCTCCTGCGGCGTCAGATCATAAAGCGGCTTACCACCGGCTTTTTGCAAATCATCAACAAAAGCCTGTACTTTATTCATCAAAAACACTTTTTCCATATCATCCTCCTCCTGAAAAAGGTTATACTCAAAGATATAAAGCCGGATTCCGCCGATTCAAGCTCATATTGACTTTCTTCCGGTTGCATGCTGGTTTGAACGGGTTAAAAAGAGCAGAAGAAGAAAGCAATAATATTATATTCCCGGCATTACCGGATTGCATATCCTGTCAAGCTTATACTCTCTGGCTGTTTTCTGCCCGGGCATCTGCCTCGGCATTCGTCGTATGCACGACTTGGGAAAAGCCGGCTGGTGGATTTTGGCTCCCCTCTACAACATTTATCTCCTCTGCCTCAAAGGCGAAGATAAAGACAATGCTTATGGCAAACCTGTCAAATAAGCTCAGCCGCATTTTATAAAGCCTGCTCAACGCAGGCTTTTTTTTGCATCAAAAACGGCTCAATCTTAATTATTGACAATTTTAATATATAGTATATAATATACATATAAACCAAACTATATAAAGGAAAGAAAATATGAAAAAGTTTATATTATTTTTATCCGCATCATTCTTATTACCCCTGAAAGCCTTTGCCAATCCGGCCTGTGCCGTATGTACCGTAGCAATCGGAGCTTCTGTCGGCATTGCCCGAAAACTCGGCATAGAAGACTCGATTGTCGGTCTGTGGGCCGGAGCATTGCTGACACTGCTCGGCTATTGGACAATAATATTCTTTGATAAAAGAAATTGGCACTTTTTCGGGCGGAATTTCCTGCTCATGCTTATTTCTGTCGGAATGATCGGCTTTATTTATATAAGTGAAGTAAGCTACCAACCGCGGGTTATCTGGCAGATTTTTTACCTCGACCCTATTTTGTTCAGCACAATATTAGGCATGTTCATCTACATATATTCGCAAAAATTCTATCAATGGATGAAAATGAAAAACGGCGGACATGCTCACTTTCCGTTTGAAAAAGTTGTTCTCCCCATCGGACTACTCATCCTGACCAGCTTTTACCTGACCTGTTTTCCAATCTGAGAACAATACCCAACATAAACAAATACCACCTGCAAGAGGTGGTATTTGTTTATGGCGTACCCGGACGGGGATAGAGGCAAAAAACTGACCAACGTCAGATTTTTGACACGTATCCCTAGCCTTTCTTGTTGAGCAAGGAAAGCGACAGCAACCGCAGCGAAACTAAAAAGGCTTGGATCCCTCCCCGTGAAAACGAGCCTCGCGATGTTTGAACGGAAGGATACAACACAAAAAATCCCCCGCATGCGGAGGATTTTGAAGTGGCGTACCCGGAGGGATTCGAACCCACGACCCTCGGCGTCGGAGGCCGATACTCTATCCAACTGAGCTACGGGTACATAAACTGTTGCAGATAGTATTACAACAAAATTTTCAATAATTCTACAAAAAAAGTCATTTATCTCAATTTTTTCTTGACTTCTAGCAAAATTGTAGTTATTAACAAGCCAACAGGTTTATTTTATGGTTAAGACAAAGGATTATAACAATGGCTAAAAAATGTGATATCGCAGGAACCGGCGCTATGAGCGGAAACAACGTTAGCCACGCTAACAACAAAACCCGCCGCCGCTTTTTGCCGAACTTGCAGAATGTTTCTCTGCTGAGCGAAACATTGGGCAAAATCTTCAAACTGAAAGTTTGCTCCAAAACTTTGCGTTCTATTGAACACAATGGCGGTCTGGATGCTTACTTGGAAGCTACTTCTAATACAAAATTGACTGAAGACGCAGTTAAAATCAAAAAATCAATTGCAAAAAGCAAAGCTGCAGCTGCTGAATAAGCTCTTTCTTCAGAAGTTTTTATCAAGAACTCCCTCGGGAGTTCTTTTTTTATCCCCATAATTAACAGCCTGTGCAAAATCTGCGGCGAAATCTTTTGAGTTTTACAAAAATCTCCGCTATAAAAAGTCAGATTAAAAAACATCAGGACTGTTATAAATTATGGAAAATATAGATACCGCCAAACTGCCGCAGAATATTGAAGCCGAACAAGCATTGCTTGGAGCCTTGCTCGCCAATAACAAAGCTTTTGAAAAAGTTTCCGAATTTTTAAAACCGGAACACTTTGCCGATCCGGTTCACGCCAAAATTTATGACATTATCTCCAAACTCATCAGCAAAGGCCATATTGCTGACGTTATCACACTCAAAAACTACTTTGAACAAGAAGGTTTATTAGATGAGGTCGGCGGCTACAAATATCTGGTACAGCTGGCTGACAGCTCCTCTCCGCTGACCAATGCCGAATACTATGCGCAATTCATTTATGACAAATACCTGCGCCGAGAGCTCATCAATACCGGTTTTGAAATCGTCAACGAAGCTACCAAAGAAGATTTGGACTCCAACGCTTTTGATCAAATCGAAAGTGCCGAAAAAAAACTGTTTGAACTCTCTAATCAGGGTGACACCCGCGGCGGCTTTGTAGATTTTTCCGAAGCCTTGAACAACTCGCTGCACCTGATTGCCGAAGCCTACGAAAAAGACGGCAAAATCTCGGGTCTGCCCACCTCTCTGGATGCTTTGGATTACATGATCGGCGGCTTGAACAAATCAGACTTAATCATCATCGCCGGCCGTCCGGCCATGGGCAAAACCGCTCTGGCAACCAATATCGCTTATAACGTCGCCGAATATATGGCCAATAACAAAAATATGGATCCCAAAACCCGTGGAGTCGCATTTTTTTCATTAGAAATGTCGGCAGATCAGCTGGCCAGCCGTATCCTTTCCACCGTCACCCAAACCAACGGTAAAAAAATGCGTAACGGCGAACTCGACAAAGCCGAATTTATGCGGATTGCCGCTGCCGTTCAGGAATTGGAACAAATCCCGCTTTATATCGATGACACCCCCGGCCTGAATATCAACATGATTCGCACTCGCGCCCGCCGTCTGCGCCGCAACAAAGGACTCGGCGCCATCGTGATTGACTATATTCAATTGATTGTCGGCTCCGGCAGCAAAAAGAACGAAGGCAACCGCGTACAGGAATTGTCCGAAATCTCCCGCGGCCTGAAAATTCTTGCCAAAGAGCTGAATGTGCCGGTCATCGCCCTTTCCCAGCTCAACCGCGGTGTTGAGCAACGTGACGACAAACGTCCTGTCATGTCAGACCTGCGTGAATCCGGTTCAATCGAGCAAGACGCCGATATCGTCATGTTTGTTTTCCGTGAAAACTATTATATCCAAAACGAAGAACCCAAGCAAAAAGCCGGTGAAACGCCGGAACACTTCCAAAAACGTCAGGAAGAATGGGAAGAACGCCTGCGCCGTACCAAAAACATCGGCGAAGTCATCATCGGCAAGCAGCGTCACGGCTCAACCGGTACGGTTCAATTGTTCTGGAACGGCGAATTTGCCCAGTTCGGCAATCTGGCCAAAGACGAATACCTGCCGGAACAAGCCCGCGATTAACAGGTTAGCACCATAACACTTACCGAATATGTCCCTCGTCAAACAGGGACATATTTTTTATTAACTTTAAATTAAATAAATATTGATATTGATTGAGAGGTGAGGTATAATTTATGTCATAAACAAGGAGAAAAATGATGAACTTCCTCAAGAAAAATATCTGGACAATCTGCCTGATTCTGGCTTTTGTGCTTATCTCGGGAACGGCTATGGCAGGAGTAACAGGAGGCGGACAAAACAGCCTGATGGATATTGCCAAAACAAAAGCAGGCACAACTTTTCAAAATGTAAAAAGCATTGTGTTTATCGTCGGTGGCTTTGGTCTTGTCGTTTTGGCATTCGGCGCTATTTTCGGCAAAATCAAATGGTCGGCTTTTGCCTCTTTGGCCGTTGGTTTGGCTATTTTGGCGGCTGCCGGTGCAATCGTCAAATATGCAACCGGTGACAGCAATGCAGCAAAAGACGAATATTTCAAAGATACGTTCCAAAATTCCGCAACCGATTAAAAACCAAGGCGTTGCCTGAACAACGCCTTGTTCCTTGGAGAGATACCTGCAAGTAAACCCAATTTACGAGATTAATTTTCTCATAAGGTTTCTCTCCGCCCCTTTTTACACCCCAAAATTCCCTCAAAAAATCATTGACTTGCCGGAAAAAACTGTCTATAAGAAGCTGTAACCCGAGAATTTCCACTGTTTTGACTTTGGAAATTTTAAATAAATAACTAAAAAACCGGAGAAACAAAATGAAACGTACATATCAACCCAGCAAACTGGTAAGAGCCCGCCGTCACGGCTTTCGCGCTCGCATGGCAACCGTCGGCGGCCGCAAAGTTCTGGCTGCTCGTCGTATGAGAGGACGTAAAAGACTTTCTGCTTAGTTTCTGTGAAAGCAAACTATGACTAAAGTTTTTATCTTAAAAAAACGCAAAGATTTTGTAAAAGTCGCCTCGCAAGGTCAAAAAATGGTATCATCCGCTTTGATTCTGCAGGCGGCTTTTCATATCCCCGCAGTCAACGCCCTGCCAAACGGCGCCGGATTGGGCTACACCGTGACAAAAAAAATCGGCAAAGCACATGTCCGAAACCGCTCTAAACGGCGTTTGCGCGCGGCTGCCCGCGAAATTTTTTCCAGACATGCCCTGCCCGGCGTCTGCTATGTTTTAATCGGCCGGCATAATACGGCAACCAGAGATTTTGCCAAACTCAAAGAAGAAATGATTATTGCCCTCAAACGCATTAACAAACTCCTGACCAAAGAGAAAACGGCTCATGAAAAAGCTTCTGATTCTGCCGCTGATTCTGCTGATTAAAATCTATCAGCTTTTCATCTCCCCCCTTCTTCCGGGCGTCTGCCGCTATCGTCCGACCTGCTCGCAATATATGATTGAGGCTCTCCGCACCCATGGTCCCGCCAAAGGCCTTTATCTCGGAATCAAACGAATTCTGCGTTGTCACCCGTGGGGCGGCAGCGGATACGACCCCGTTCCGCCAAAAGAAAAACCGCATAAGCATTGATAATTGCTTGCTTTAGCGCAGAATATGGATTAAATATGATATAAAATATTTTTTGCCGGCAACAAACCGGCATTCAAAGTCAAAAAGGAGCTGTAATAAACTATGAAAGAAGAGACCAGAGGCCTGTTTCTTGCCGTTATTTTATCCGTTATTGCCATTCTTGTCACCAACTACTTGTTCCCCAAAGCACCGGCTGCACCGCAGCAGAAGGAGCCGGAAATTATTGCCGCCGCGGAACCCCTGACTGAAGAAGCCGGCAAAATCGTCATTGACGAAACGCCGCTGACAACCGCCGAAGCCGTTGCTTCTGAAAAGCGCATAAAATTTGCCAATACGGATATTCATGGCAGCATCCGTCTCAAAGGCGCCCGTTTTGACGAACTCTATCTTTCCAAATACAAAACCGGCTTGGAGAAAGACAGTCCGGACATTGAGCTTTTATCCCCGTCACGTACGGCAACGCCTTATTACGCCGAATTTGGCTGGCTGTCGAACGACCGTAATCTGAAACTGCCAGACAGCGCAACCGTTTGGAAAGCAAAAACCGGCGAACTGACACCTGAAAACCCGTTGGTTTTGGAATACAACAACGGTCAGGGCCTGCGCTTTATCCGCAAAATCTCTCTTGATAAAAACTACATGTTTAATATTGAACAATCCGTTGAAAACAATACCGGAAAAAACATCAGCCTTTTCCCTTACGGTTTAATCAGCCGGACAATTGACAACAACAAAGAGTCCGACAGCGCGGTTGTTCATGAAGGAATGCTCGGCGTTATCGATTCTTCCCTTAAAGAAACCAAATACGCCTCGCTCAAGAAAAAAGGCGACAAAGAAGAATTCAAAACCAGCGGCGGCTGGGCCGGTTTTGGCGATCGCTACTGGTTCAGCTCTTTGGTGTTTAACAACAATCAAAATGCCAAAGTCAAGTTCATTAAGACCGATGACAACACCTATCAGGTTGACTACCTCGGTGATGCAGCTTCCGTTGCCCCCGGCTCTATCGGCACGCAGAACATCCGGTTTTATTCCGGCGCCAAAGAAATCAAACTACTGGATAAATACACCAAACAATACAACATTGACAAATTTGATCTAGCGGTCGACTTCGGCTGGTACTACTTCCTGACCAAACCGTTCTTTTACATCTTAGACTTTTTGTATCACATCATCGGCAATATGGGCTGGGCAATTCTGTTGTTTGCCGCTCTGCTGCGCCTGCTGATGTATCCGATTGCCAACAAGTCTTACGAGAGCATGTCCCGCATGAAGAAAATTCAGCCCAAAATGCAGGAACTGCAGGAAAAATATAAAGACGACAAGATGAAACTGCAGCAGGAAGTCATGAATCTGTACCGTAAGGAAAAGATCAATCCGGCCGCCGGCTGCCTGCCTGTCTTAATCCAAATTCCGGTATTTTTCTCTTTGTACAAAGTGCTGAATATCTCTATTGAAATCCGCCACGCACCGTTCATCGGCTGGATTAAAGACCTGTCGGCACCCGACCCCTTAACAATTTCCGTCTGGTCGCATTTACCTGTTCCGGCGCTTCTGGACATCGGTATCTGGCCGATTCTGATGGGTATCAGCATGTACATTCAGCAAAAGCTCAATCCGGCACCGACCAACAAAGATCAGGCACGTGTTTTTGCCATGCTGCCGTTAATCTTTACATTTATGCTCGGCCATTTTGCTTCCGGTCTGGTTATCTACTGGACCTTGAGCAACCTGCTCTCAATCATTCAGCAAAAAGCCATCATGCGCAAAGTCGGAGTTTAAAACATGGAGATAAAACCGGAAGATTTTACCAGAGAACAGCTGGAAGCAGGACGCAAACTGCTTTCCGGACCCTGCAATTTCATGCTCGGAGTTGCCCGTCTGGATCAGCTTCCGGTTTCTTCTCTTGATGAAATTGCTTTCGCCGGCCGTTCTAATGTGGGAAAATCCAGCCTGATTAATGCGCTGACCGGACAGAAAAATCTGGCCAAAGCTTCAAACACCCCCGGCCGGACCCAACAGTTAAACTACTTTAACCTCGGCGACAAGCTGCTCATGGTCGACCTTCCGGGCTACGGCTTTGCCCAAGCGCCTGAAAGCATGGTCAGGCAATGGCAAAAGCTGATTTTTACGTATCTTCAGGGACGTGTAAACCTCAAACGTGTCTTTTTGCTGATTGATTCCCGCCACGGCATTAAAAAAGTTGACGAAGAAATTATGAAAATGCTCGATACGGCAGCCGTCACTTATCAGATTGTTTTGACCAAAACAGATAAAATCTCGGCCAAAGCCCTGCAAAAAGTCATTGCCGATACCGAAGAAACCATCAAAAAACACGGAGCCGCCCATATCCGCCTGCTGGCAACAAGTTCCGAGAAAAAACAGGGGCTGGAAGAATTGCGTGCCGAAATTGCAGAACTTGCCTGATAAAGCATATTGACTAAAAAGCCGATTCAGACTATATTCATAGGTACAAATTTATTATTAACTTAAATTATATTGCCTATGACATAAAAATACGCGTATCTCTTTAGTCGTTATCAGAACTCCTCTTTTCAGGACTTCTTAGTTTCTAACCATTAAAATAAAGATACTATGATTGCAAATGTATTATATTCATTAAACGGGTGGCAAACAGCTCTTCTCATATGGGGATGTTTGGTGGCTCTGATTTACTTATACTCAATCTATGATTCTTATAAGTATCGTGACATCAACAAATATCTCAACAAACTTGAGATGGAAGGCGACACCGAAGGATAATAAAAAAACAGGATTCCGGCTTCAAAACCGCAATCCTGTTTTTTTATCCCAGTTTTTTATAAAAATCTTTCCTTTTCTGCCGGCTCATTGACCACAAGTTTCCCAATCCGTTAACCGGCTGAACCTCATATTTTGAGTCAAAATTAAAATCACGCCGCAAAAACAAGCTGGTGGCTTTGGTATAACAATTCATCGGGCAAAAACCATAAAAATCAACCTGAATCAAATCGGCCTTTTTCAGAACGGCAACAGATTTCTGATACTCAAGACTGGTATTAATCCGGTCACTGTCATCAAGAATAATCATCCCGCCCTCTGCCAGTTTTTGTACGGCCGCCGCACAACATTCCGCCCGCCGCTTGCCGTCAACCACAATCACGTCAAACAAATCATCTTGCTCAAATATGGCGTTTTCATAAATCTCGCCTTCATCACGCCAGCGCACATCCAAATTCGGTTCCGTCATTTCCTGCTGCCATTTTTCAAACCACTTCGGATTATCCTCAACGGAAATAACCTTCTCTGCCCGTGCTGCCCAAAAATGCGAAGAAGAACCGCAGCCGTACTCAAAAATCTTTTTCTGCCGATAATCAAATTGCGACAAATATTCTATTGCCGGAAAAGTATACCACGGGATCGGATTCCCGTCCCGATCAACACAAATCTTTTCATCAATCGAACGCTCCAAAGCAAAATCCTTTTGCAGCATTTCCACGGCTTTGGCAAATTTCTCGCTGAACATAACTCCCTCCGTTGAAAAACCATTCAGCGCATATATATCATATTGGTATAAAATGCCAACTTTTTTATTTTAGGAGAAACAATATGAACATCGTACGCAAAATTGCCTTGATTTTAACCGTCATCGGCGCATTAAACTGGGGCTTGATCGGCTTTTTCGGCTTCAACCTCGTTTCTTTCTTGTTTGGAGAAGCCAGCCTTCTGACCCAAATTATTTACATGCTGGTCGGTATCTCCGCCATCATCGCTATTCTTGATCACCCTTACTTCCGCGCTAAAATCGAAGAAAAATAAAAAAACAAACCGCCGGAACTCAACCGGCGGTTATTTTTTCCTTCTCCTTTTTCCGCCAATGATAAACGGAAACATAATATCCCAGAAAATATCCCAAAAAACCAAAAACAATAATATAAGGCACACTGCCGATAACAATGCTGTACCCATATTCCGTTACCATGTCCTTTAAGCCGTGCAGCAAGCCGTCATCAAATTTTGCCACAATATAACGATAACTCATATTGCTTTCCAATCCGCGCATTTTATTTCCGGTCAGATAAAAAGCATACATAATCGGTAAATTTGTAAAAGTATTGGAAACAAAAGTCCAGGCCAGACCGATAACCAGACTGAAACGCCACTTCAAACGCCGGCCGATAACCCAGATAATAAACACAAAAGGCATTTGCACCGGAAAAGGAATAAAAGAGCCGCCCAGCCCGATCATCGTTGCCCGCGCCACATAACGGGGATCCTTATGCCGTCGCTTCATCGGCATAATCAGCTTCCGCTCAAAAAACTGTTTCCACTTGTTCCAAAATTCCTTCATTCATTTTCCCTGTAATAAAACCTAATGATAATTTATATAGACCAAATATATAAAATTTAAACCCTAGCGGGTTAATCTCGCTGCCTTGGAAGAAATTTGCATGAGCGTATAACTGACAATCTCCTCTGTCGGCATATTCGTCGTTTTGCAATCCCGCTCACACTTATACAGCAACTCAATAACGCCGAGTACATTATTTTTGTTCCAGATGTTGAGCTGGCGCTTAAAACTGCCTTCTCTGAAAAAAATAATGCGGGGAATCAACCGTCCCATTGCCCGTTCGATGCTGTCTCCGTTTTCCATATAAGAAAGCGCGGTCAGAATTTTATTAAAATGATACGTCAGCGTCCGCACGATAGAAATCGGCTCATTTCCTTCATTAATCATTTTCTGATAAGCCCTGAGCGCCTTGTCCTTATCACCGCCGGCCGTAAAATAACAAACATCGTCACTGCTGGAAGCCGAGGCATCAGAAATCACGGCCACAACATCATCACTGCCAACAGCCTTTTTTTCGCCCATGTAAGTTATCAGCTTCTCAATCTCGCCCAAATTAGTCTTGCGGTCATTGGAAAGGCGGGAACACAAAAGCTGCAAAGCCTCGTTACCGATACTATAGCCATTTTCACTCAGCTTTCCGCGTACCGTCGCAAAAACATCTTCGTCACGGTCATCATAGCAGGCAATAACTGCCATATCCTCACGCGATTCGCCCAATGCCACCAAAGAAGACTTTTTGTTCAGACTGCCGGAAGAAATAACAATCAATGTATCAGAAACCGAATTGTCCAATAATGTTTTCAAATGCTTGGTCAGATTATTATCCGCGTCTTTAATCACAATCACGCGCCGGCCGCCCATCAGCGACTGGCTGGAATATTCCGCCGTCAAAGCCCCGATATCGGAAAGAACATCGGAACAGTTAAAATAAACCACCTGAAAAGGATCATAAATATCCGGACTAATGCTTTTGGTCAGATTTTTAACATATTCAGCCTGCAAACCCTCATTGCTGCCATAAACCAAAAAACATTTAATCTGTTCTTCCGGTTTTTTGCAAAATTTTTCAATTTGCGCCTGTTTATAAATCACTAATAATTCCCCCGCATTCCAAGTTCACGGTGAAAATAAGCCCCCAAACGCAAAGCAATGTCATTGGCAATAATCTTGGCAGCATCGGATTGCGTTTTTTTCTGCGCCATCGTCGTCGAATAAGGGTTAGCCAGAATATCATAACTCACAAAGGACACACTGTCACCGCGAACAAGCGTTTCATTGCTTTGAGAAGAAACCAGCTCATACACCACAGAATAACGGACTCTTTCGCGTGTTGCCGTAATATCCCGCCGCAAGGCCTGTTGAACGATTTCTTTGTCACGCAATGTCACATATAAACGATACTGCGGCTCATCGGGCATTCCTTTCGGCGTAATCAAATCCAGCAGCTCATTCCGGACTTCCTGCCCAAAACGCTCGGCAATCGGTTCAACCTTGACTTTTGCCATTTCCGACGTTACGGAAGTATCAAAATTTCCGCTGAAATACCATCCGGAAGTATCTTCCCGCTGCGCATACAAAGGCTCAAAACCACAGGCTGATATACATAATAACGCCAAAAATCCACCGATTACTTTTTTCATATTCGTCCTTTTATAAAAAACTTACTTACAGCAAATTTAACCGCATTTCCCCTGCAAGTCCATAATTTTTTATAAAGATGTCCCATAAATAAGAAAAAATCTTTGAACTCAAGCACCCCTTCAAGCCGCTGTAAAAAACGCGATAGACGCGACGAATAATAAGAAAAAGCAAATCCGGCGACAGGCGCGTACATAGACGTACGTAACTTAGCCGGATTTTCTTTTTCTGTATTAGGCGTCCGTATTGCGCGTTTTTTACGCCACGAGGTTGATGATTTTGTTAGGCACCACAATAACCTTCTTCACCTCTTTGCCTTCAAGCTGACGCTTAACGTTTTCAAGAGAAAGAGCGGCTTTTTCAACTTCTTCTTTTGAGGCGTCTTTCGGCAGGTCAATCGTACCGCGCATTTTGCCGCAGATTTGAACAGCATAAGTCACGGTGTTCTCTTCTGCCAGCTTGGCGTCCCCCTTCGGCCAGGGCTCCTTGATGGCTAAAGTCGAATGTCCCAGACGAGCCCACATTTCTTCAGCCAGATGCGGTGTAAACGGACACATCAAAAGCAAAAGATTTTCATAAAGCTCAGGCGCAATCTCTTCCAAAGCAGACAAATGGTTGACGTAAGTCATCAAAGAAGAAACCGCCGTATTAAACTTCATCTGATCGATTCTCTCGGTCACTTCCAAAATGGTCTTGTGCATCATCTGAATGTCTTTGGCCGAAGCCTTGGCATTTTTGGTAACCTTTCTAAACAGATTATAAATCTTGCCGACAAAGCGGTACACGCCGTTCAGGCTGTCTTCCGACCACATTGCCACTTGGTCAAACGGCCCGATAAACATTTCATAAAGACGAAAACTGTCCGCACCGTAATTGTTGACAATATCATCCGGATTAATCACATTGCCGCGCGATTTTGACATTTTCTCACCGTTCTCGGCTAAAATCATGCCATGAGACGTCCGGCGCTGATAAGGCTCCTTCATCGGCACATAACCGCAGTCATAAAGAAACTTATGCCAGAAGCGCGAATACAACAGGTGCAGCGTCGTATGTTCCATACCGCCGTTGTACCAGTCAACATTCATCCAATAATCCAAAGCCTCTTTGGAAGCAAAAGCCTTGTCATTATGCGGATCGCAATAACGCAGAAAATACCATGACGATCCGGCCCAGTTCGGCATGACGTCCGTTTCTCTGCGGGCATGGGCGCCACATTTCGGACAAGTTGTATTAACCCAGTCCTCTGCCTTGGCCAAAGGAGAGTCGCCGTTATCATTCGGCAGATAGTCGGGAACTTCCGGCAAAGTCAGCGGCAACTGGTCTTCCGGCACCGGCTGCCAGCCGCAATGCTCGCAATAAACCATCGGTATCGGCTCTCCCCAGTAACGCTGACGGGAGAAGACCCAGTCACGCAGCTTAAAGTTCACCTTAGACTGCCCGAAACCGCCTTTCTCGGCAAAAGCAACCGCCGCTTTCATGGCGTCCTCTTTGTTCATGCCGTCCATAAAGCCGGAATTGATATGCTCTCCGTCTTCTTCCCAGGCTTTTTCAGAAATATCACCGCCGGCCAAAACCTGAATAATCGGCAGGTTAAAAGCTTTGGCAAAATCATAGTCACGCTGGTCATGCGCCGGCACCGCCATAATGGCGCCGGTTCCGTATCCGGTCAGAACATAATCGGAAATAAACACCGGAATCAAAGCGCCGTTAAACGGATTTCTGGCTTTAATACCTTTAAGCTCGACACCGGTTTTGCTGTCATCCATCGTTCTCTGCAATTCAGACTTTTTGGCCGTTGCCTCAACATAAGCCTGAATTTCGGACGGATTCTCAAAGCGCGGCATTAATGCCGCAACAAAGTCATGTTCCGGCGCCATAACCATATAGGTAACGCCAAAAGCCGTATCCGGACGCGTGGTAAAGACCTTGAGCTTTTTGCCGTCCAGCGGATTCCCCTGCGCGTCGGTCAAATCAAAATCCAGCTCCGCTCCTTCCGAACGGCCGATCCAGTTAACCTGCTGCGCTTTAACCCTGTCAATAAAGTCCAAATCATCCAAATCATTAATCAGACGGTCGGCGTATTTTGTAATCGCCACCATCCACTGCTCTTTATCCTTGCGCACAACCTGCGCTCCGCAACGTTCGCAACAGCCGTTGACAACCTCTTCGTTCGCCAGACCAACCTTGCAGGACGGACACCAGTTGATGGCCATTTTGTTTTTATAAGCCAGACCTTTTTCAAAAAGCTTGATAAACATCCACTGTGTCCATTTATAATATTCCGGATCACAGGTGTTAAAAGCTCTGTCCCAGTCAAAGCTGAACCCGATTGACTTCAGCTGACGGGTAAAGTTTTCAATATTGGCTTTGGTCGAAACGGCAGGGTGTACGCCCGTCTTAATGGCATAATTCTCTGCCGGCAGGCCGAATGCGTCAAAACCCATCGGATACAAAACATTAAAACCCTGCATTCTTTTTTTGCGGGCAACCACATCCAAAGCGGTATAAGAACGCGGATGTCCGACATGCAGGCCGGCACCCGACGGATACGGAAATTCGACCAGAACATAATATTTTTCTTTGTTCTTGTCGATATCAACTTTATAAGCCTTTTCCTCGTCCCAGATGCTTTGCCATTTTTTTTCAATCGTCTTAAAATTATAGCGGTCTTCCATCGCCCATTCTTTGGGCCATTCTTCAAAAGAGCCTTTTCCGCTATATCTGTCAGTCATATTCTCTCTCAATTAATCAAATCAAAACTACTTGTACAAACTTGCTCTGTATAACTCCCGAGCTTTCAGGAGGATTCTGTCTTCCATCGCGCTTTGCAGTCGGCTTCCGGCCTCAACGTCATACCATTTTCCGTCTTTCAGCACTCTTTTTTCAACACTGACCTTAATGCCGTTGCTGCGCAGTTCTTTTGTCAACACCTGAACTTTGACCATAAACAATTCCCGCGGATAGCCTTCCATTCTGAACCAGTCGGTCACAATCAGCCCCTTGGCCGGATTCTCGGTTTTCAACGGCGTAAAGCTCATTCTCTCCAGCGCGGCGCGCCACAAAAACTCATTCACCGGCAGTTCTTTGACCGCTTCCGGCTTTTTGTGATCAGCCCACGGATTCATCCACGAAAAATATGAGCAGCCACTGGTCATCATCACCACCGCCAGCAAAGTCAAAAGTGTTTTTTTCATTTTATTACATTCCTTAAAAAACAAAGTTTTGCTCAGGTTATAATAAATTCTCCCAAAAAACAAGAGTCCAAAATAAAAATTTCACACTTGTAATTATGGCGGAATCTCACTAAAATAACGCCCGATAACTCACTAAAGGGAAAAAATATGAATGACCCCCGCCGTCTGGCCGTTGAAACGCTGCAAAACATTTTGGAAAACAAACGCTTTTTCAATGAGATAAAAAAAGAAGAAGCCTTTGCCGCCCAAAAAGAACAGGCCTTTTTAAATATGCTGATTCTCACGGCATTGCGCCGTTTGGTCTTTCTGCAAAAGGTCATTTCCGCTTTTGCCGCCAAAAAACTGCCGGACAAACATGCTTTTGCCCGCCATGCCCTGATACTCGCCGCGGCAGAACTTCTGTTTCTGGAAACGCCGGATTACGCCGTCCTTAACAGCTATGTCAATCTGGTAAAAAAACAAAATGACAAATATGTCGCCGGCTTTGTGAACGCGGTTCTGCGCAAAATTGCCGCTGCCAAAGAAGAGCTGCTGAATGCCGACAACGGCATTTTCTTTCCCGAAAGCTTTCGCAAACTTCTGCAAAAGGATTATACGGCGGAACAAATTTCACGCATTGAAACCGCCGCCGCCAATGAAACCCCGCTTGACTTAACCGTCAAAACCAATCCCGAATTCTGGGCCGAAAAGCTCGGAGGCACTTTGCTGCCCAACGGCACCGTCCGTTTGGAAAACACCGGCAAAATCGAAAAACTGACAGGATACAAAGACGGAAGCTGGTGGGTTCAGGACTTCTCCGCCTCTCTGGCAGCCATGGCTTTAAGCAAACCGCAAAATAAAAACATTCTTGACCTTTGTGCCGCCCCCGGCGGAAAAACCGCCCAGCTTCTTGTTGCCGGCGCACAAGTGACCTCTCTTGACATTTCGGAAGACCGCCTTAAAACCCTGAGCGAAAATATTCACCGCCTGCAGCTTCCGACACCGAGGATTCTCTGCGCCGATGCACTGGCTTATCTGGAAGACGCGACCGAAACTTATGACGCCGTTTTGCTGGACGCTCCCTGCTCGGCAACAGGAACTTTGCGCCGCCACCCAGAAATCGTGCATATCAAAAAAGCCGCAGACATTCAAAAAATGGCCGTCCTGCAAAAACAAATCCTTGAAAAAATTTCCAAAGCAATAAAAACCGGCGGCGAATTGATTTACTGCACTTGCTCCATTGCCAAAAGCGAAGGCGAACATCAAATAAAAGCCTTTCTGCAGCAACATGCCGAATTTCGCATTATCCCGCTTTCGGCAGAAAATTTTTCGGCTTTCTCGGGACAACTGCCTGACGACATGTTCACGCCGGAGGGTTTTGTCCGCACGCTGCCTTATCATCTTTCGGCACAAGGCGGCGCCGATTCCTTCTTTATTGCCAAATTGCAAAAGGTAAAATAAATCATGGCTGACACAGAAGAAAAAACATCCGCTGCCAAACCGCCGGTTTATATTCTCGGCAATACCCCGCTCGGCCAATTCCTTGCGGCCAAATTTATTCTCAACGGCGAAAATGCGGTTATAATCGCACCCAAACAAAGCTGTCCGACGGAAATTGAAGTCAGCCTGCGGGAAGAGCACAGCCTGAAAAAACAAAAAGTCAGCATTCCCTGTCGGCACTATTCCTCGGAAAAAGCCAAAATGCTGATTATAACGTCACCAAACAGCCGCCTGAAATCAGAATTAATGCTGTTGTCCGCCACACATTTTTCTTCGGCTCCGGTTATTGTTTTTTCCATGATTTCAGACTTTCGGATTATAGAAAGCCTGCTCAAACACAGCACCGTCAGAGCCTGCTTCGACGGCTGGCTGCAAACCAAAGACAACCAGATTTTTATCTTGGGCGGCGAACCGCAGGTGACTTTGTCCAAACCATTCAATACGCTGGAATATTCGCTCAAGGCCTTAAGTTATTTTCACGGTGCCGAAATTTTATGCCAAACCTGCGAAGACAAAAATCAGGTCTTCTGGCAGGCTTTTGCCGGATATGCCGTTTCCGCCCTTGCCTCGGCCCGCTACCGGCAAAGTATTTTTAACATTTTGAAAAACAAAGACAAACAAAACCTGATTGAAAACGCCGTTAATGAAATCTGCGCTTTGGCCGCGGCGGAAAACATAACTCTGACATCAGAGGAAATCCTGAAAAAAATTTATAATACGCCGATAAACTACACTTATGATACACAAACCCCCGGCGATTCGTCCGAAAGGGAACTCTATAACATTCACGACATCGTTACCAATGCCGCCCGTCGGCACAACCTTGCGATTCCGGCATTAAAGCAGCTGCGTCCCCAAGATATCTCCGTATAAAAACATATTGATTGTTGAACAAATAAATTAATGAGTTACAATAGTCTGAAAAATCAGAAAGACTCAGACAATGAATTTTGAAAACACTCTTTTGATAATCTGCACAGCCGCAAGCTTTTTCTTGGGCTTTGGCTGTTTTTATATCCTGAACCGGCTGCGGATTGCCCAAAGCAAAACCCCGTTTTCACCATTTGTCATCATCCTCGGCATCTTTGCCGCATTTGCTCTGGGATTAAGTATTGCTTTCCGGCAGGACAATGACTTTATAAACGAATATGTTTTCTGGGAACTTCCGGCGCTTCTAACCGCTTCTGCCGTCATTTTTTATGTTGCTTCCCGATTTGGCACCCAATATATCTGCCTGACGATTTTAAGCTGCGCCGCGGTTTTAAGCCTGTTCATGCCGCAGGATATTTCCGTATTTTCCCAAATTCCGCCGGTTTTCAGCATCCCGCTGATGATTCTGCTCTGGTTTTTATTCAGCTTCCTGTACCGTTTTTTAAACGGCATTGAAACCGTTGCCGGACTGCACGCTATGGCGGTCTGTACCGGTATATTCTTTTTATCTCTGGCAGCGGCATTGCCTTTCCTGCTCGGTGCTGTCGCCTTGACATTGGCCGCCGTTACGGCCGCATTTCTGGTTTTCAACTGGTATCCGGCACGACTGCAATTGTCCGAAGCCGGTTGTACGGCTCTGGGATTTTTGCTCGGCGGCCTTGTTTTTCGTGCCGTTTCCGAAGGAGCCGCGCCCAGTGTTATCATTTTTAACATGTTCTATATTATAGAAATCTGCTGGGCATTGCTGCAAACCCTGTTCTTAAAAGACAAATATGCCGACATCGTTGCCAATACCGCTTATTTTCAGGCCAATGTTTCCGGCCTTTCTCCGGAAAATATCACCAACAATATTTTGCGGTTGGAAATCGTTATGATCGTCTTGGGCTATTTTGAAGCCTATTCCTCAAATATCTATTCCATTCCGGTCTTAAGCGCAATCATTACCGTCTGGTATTTGAGCAAAGTAAAAAACTGGCAGGATGCCAATCAGAGCTTTCGTGAAATGAACCGTAACGTCTTTAAAGAAATTAAAAACAATTTTGAAGAAATCAAAGATACCATAAACAAGGACAAAGAAAACTGATGCGGCTGACAGATTTTGTTCATAAAATTTTTCATTCTCATCCGGACCGAATAAATCCGGCCGCAAACGCCATGGATTTAATAAAGTTTAAGATTGTCGTCGTTGAATTTTCAGAAAACATAGAAAGCAACAGCGGAGAGGTGATTGCCCGCCTGCTCAGCAGCAAAGACGGTCTGGAAGTTTCTTATTTTGACGAGCCTTTTTCTAAAACGTTTTTAAATCTGGAAAGCCGGACGCTCTTTGACCTTATTGACCGCGGCCAGACCATTTTGGATAAAACACAGGCCGACGTTCTGATCTGGGGCTATCGCGAAGGCAGCAAAATCAGACTCAATTTTCAAACCGAAAAACAATACGAAAATGAAGACTGTGCCTTTGTTTCTTTGCTTGACAGTCTGTATATTCCGGCAGAACTTCTTTCTTCCGGACAACCGATGCCGCCGGCCGTCAGCAACCTGATTTACGGTGCGGTCGTCAGCTCGCTGAATACTTTTTCCCGCGAGAAAAAAATTCAAAAAAGATACCTGCTCAAAAGGATTATCAGCTTTTTAACCAAAGACGATTCGGCTAAAAACCTTTCAATCGAATACATGCCCTACATCATGAATTTTCTGGGCATTATCTACCTGAGCTATTGTTTTGACCGCGGTCAGGGCAAAGATTTCAAAATCGTCAAAAACTTGTTCGATACGGCCTTAAAACATCAGGATCTGATAACCGCGCCAATCCATTTGGGCTGTATTTACAACCACCTCGGCCAATTGTACGACTGTTCCACCAAATACATTCCCAAACAGTCTGCCCGCCACTTCAAAGAGGCAATCAACTATTACCGGCAGGCACAACGCTACTTAAGCAAATATAACTATCCTTATGACTACGGTTATATTTCATATAAGCTGTCACATTTGTTTTTAAGCTATTGGCTGTATAAAGAAGACATTCAGGCACTGCGCGACGCTGTTTTTCAATTGCGGGAAACCGAAAAAATTTATACCTTGTCTTTGTTTCCGGAATTCTGGGCACAGATTCAAAGTGAACTGGGCTATATGCTGGGACTTCTCGGCAACTTTACCAAAAGCGAAGAAATTTCGGAACTGGCAATCTCCAGCTATAAAAACCAGCAAAAAGTTATCACCGAACGCCGCAAACCGCTGGAATGGGCCAAGAGTCAGGAACATATCGGCGAAATCTATTACCGGCTCGGAAAAAACGCCGGCGACAAAGCCTTGCTGGAAGAAGCTTTGGAATATTTCCACGACGCCTTATATGTTTTTGAAAACGCGGATAACATAGAAGAAACCCGCAAAATCACGGCCGACATCGCCAAAACCAGCCAAAGCCTGAGCCTGCTGGAAGAATAATTTGTTCCATCTGCAAAAGCGTGAGTAACCAAAGCGCGCTTAAATGCCTAAGTTGACACCGCCCGATTACCGAATGATTTCTTAGCTTTTGGCCCAAAGAGGTGAATTTGAAGCACATTCCTTCCGTTCGACACGATTGGGTCCCCTTTGCGAATGGCTTAGGTTTTGTTCCAAAAACCGAAAGTGAAGCCCCTTTTCCCCTCAAGCTTGAGGGGTTAGGGGAGTTGACTCGCCCGATTACCGAATGATT
>CABUWG010000025.1 GCA_902495305.1 uncultured Pseudomonadota bacterium
AATGCGGATTTTATACGAGCCAATTCTTCCGACGCTTTTCCATACCGATTAATCAGTGGTTCCAATTCCTCTATCTTCTCTACTATCCGTTTTTGTTCTGCCAACGGTGGTAAAGGAATCATGAGATTATATAAACTAGATGAATTTAGCGTTTTTCCCTTAATCGCCTCTTTTGTATCCGTCGTCAATGTAGTTAAATAAGGCAGAACCTTATATAAATATTTAGTTGTATTTTTCTCTATATCTATAAAAGGGAAAATGGATACTATGGCCTCATTATGAAAAGCATCCATTCCTAATATCGAAACTTTACCTATAGTTAATTTAAAACTCATGAGCAAAGTACCTTGTCGCGAAATTCTATTCTTAAATACCTCTATATTGGCCTTTTCTGATACTCCTTCTTTTGTTGAATTAATTACTTCTCCATCTATCAAATCAGCAATAGATACCCAAGGATAATTTTTTTCCCAATATTCAAAATCGTTGCGTGATGGTGTTTTTCCCATAGGAAAATCAGCAATATCTCCTAATTTTACCCACATCCATGTATCCGGAATTTTAAACGGTGTTTCTGCGGAATTTATACGACCGTTTTTTTTCTGCGATTTTATTTTTCCTTCTTTAATCAGCTTATTCTTTTCAGCTTGAATCCGCTCATACAGTAGGCTTGCCGGTTCGTCTGACGGATCTTGTGAAACGAGACGACCAGATATTGCGAGCTGCAGTATAGAATTTTTAAGATCAATTGCTTTCATTTAATTTATTCCTAATATTTTTTTAATTTGAGTAATTACTTCCGACATTTCAGTTTCTAACGCGGCTTTTTGTTGTTCAAACTGTTCAAACAGCTCCTTTGGTTCCAGTATAACGTTTTCTATCGTTGGATAGCCGCAAAGATCTAAATTAAAATTCCTAGTTTTCAATTCTTCAAATGAATATTTTTTCGCTTTATCAAAGCCATCTTCTTGAATTTCTTGTCTATTATTCCACCATTCTCTAACAGGATCAAAGTGTTCTAGTTGCATCGGTTTTGTTTTATTAAAAGCTTTTATGCCCTCAGGCATGTCTAATCTATAGAACCATGTTTCTTTAGTTTGACCTTTTTTATCAAAGAACAGAAGGTTTGTATTAATGCTAGTGTATGGCGCAAAAACGCTTTTTGGTAATCTGATGACCGTATGTAAATTACATTTTGTGAGTAATTCTTCTTTAATGCGAGTTTTAGCACCACCTTCTCCGAATAGTGCACCGTCAGGTAGAACCATAGCGCATCTTCCTGTATTTTTAAGCAGTTTAATAATAAGTACTAAAAACAGATCGGCTGTTTCTTTTGTCCTGACATGTGCCGGAAAATTAGATTCTATTCCATCTTCTTCTTCGCCGCCAAATGGTGGATTAGTCAGAATTATATCTACCTTATCTTTTTCAGAATAATCACTTAATGGACGAGCCAAACTGCCGTTTATAAAGTGTTTAATATTTGGTGCGTCTATTCCGTGTAAAATCATATTTGTTGTACAAAGAATATATGGAAGCTGTTTCTTTTCCCAACCCATAATACAGTCGTGTAGCGTATTAAAAGCTTGACCTGTTTTTAATTGAGGATTTAGATACTTAACGGCAGAAGCCAAAAATCCGCCAGTACCGCATGCTGGGTCTAAGATTTTCTCGCCTAATTTTGGAGCCGTCATTTCCACCATAAACTGAGTAACAGCACGTGGAGTATAGAACTCTCCAGAATGTTTATTATTTTGAAGGTCTTTTAATAATTGTTCATAAATATCCCCAAATAAATGTTTGTCGGTCCCTTTATTAAAATCAATTTCATCTATCTTATTGATAACCTGACGAAGTAATTGTCCAGATTTCATATAATTATGAGTATCTTCAAAAACAGATCGGACCATAGCAGCATTTGGATCAGAAATATCTAATTGTTTAAGTCCAGGGAACAGTTCTTTATTTACAAAATCTAGCAACTCTTCGCCAGTTATACCTTCATCATTCTCTGCCCATGAAGACCATTTTAATTTTTCGGGAATTGGAGATACGTAATCATCGTTGATAAGAATATTTTCTTTTTCTCTATCGGAAAAGATTTTTAAAAATAGCATCCAAGTAAGTTGTCCCAGTCTTTGAGCATCGCCATCGACGCCAGGGTCTTTACGCATAATTTTTTGAATGGATTTTACAATTTGGCTTACATTTGACATTCTATTTGCCTCCATACATCAAACGTTCTAATTTTTCTATAGTATTTAAATATTCTTCATTACCGCCGATTTTTCCAAATAATTCTACAGGCCTACCGAACTTTTTCTCAAAATCTGGGGTTTCTAAAGTTTTTCTATCTTCAAACGCATAAATTCCGAATTCTACATACTTAGATAATACATCAATATAAAAATCTTTCTTTCCATCAGGTAGTTGTGCTAAAAATTCTTTACAAAAATCAGCACGTTGAAAACGCGTTATAGGTTCAATATCGTAAGTATTTTTAAGAATTATATCAAAAATATCAATATCTGCTGGATATATAGCCTTTAATTCTTTTATAATTAAACCCTCATCAATCAAATGTTTTATAAAAGCCGTCTTCTTACGAGCCCCCATCCATGCAGACCGAAAAGAATCCTCCGTATCATATCGTTTCAATATGAAATTTTTATAATAATCCTGTATATTCTCGCTTATAAGCTTTCCATTTTCATCTAACCACTGAACTCTTTTGTCTACAATAGATACAGGAACATCATCAATTACATATTTATTATTTTGTGGTTCTTCATCAATAACTTCACCACCTTCCCATTCTCCTTCTGATATTTCTTCTGGATCTTCTTCTATAGTCCATTCATCCGGTTCATCGTTTGGTTCTTCAACATCAGCACCAGCTACAACTTTTATTTCTGTCGGATAACCATCAAATTCTGGATCTGCGAATAATTTTGTCGCCTTACGAAAATCCATGATAGTGAAGTAATATTTCTGATATTCTTCATTTACACGCGTTCCTCGGCCTATAATCTGTTTAAATTCTGTCATTGAGTTTACTGTTCTATCAAGGACAATCAACTTACAGAGCTTTGCATCTACACCAGTTGTCATAAGTCGAGACGTAACAGCAATAACCGGATATTTTTCATCCAACGCAATAAAATTATCTAACTCTTGTTTCCCTTCTAAATTGTCACCGGTAATCTGCATAACATACTTACTATTCTCTTTCATCAGATCATCGGCAACCTTTGCTATAGCATTTCTCATTCGCATAGCATGATTAATATTTTCACAAAAGATAATTGTTTTTGCATATGGATCATTTTCACGCAGAAATTTTATAACACATTTTGCCACACATTCTGTTCTAGCATTGAGTATTATATCTTTATCGTAATCTTTTTCCGTATATTCCTTATCAGGAATCTCATTACCATATTTATCCAATTTTCCAAATTCTGGTCTCCACCCCAAGTCCTTATCTAATATTACCCTCATTACTTTATAAGGAGCGAGAAAGCCATCAGCGATACCTTCTTTTAAGGAGTATGTATAAATAGGTTTACCAAAATACTGACTTGTAGAAATATCTCTATCTTCTTTTGGTGTGGCGGTCATACCTATTTGAGTTGCTGAACTAAAATATTTTAGAATTTCATGCCATGATGAATTTTCTTTGGCAGAGCCACGGTGACATTCATCAACAATTATTAAATCAAAGAAATCTTGAGAAAACTGCTTATATATATTTTTCTCTTCTTCTGTTCCCGTTACTGCTTGATACAGAGATAAATATATTTCATAAGCCTTATCAACGCTCCTATTTTCTATCTTTGTCATAGCATTACCAAATGGTGCAAAATCTTGGACTTTTGTCTGATCTATTAAAATATTCCTATCAGCCAAAAATAAAATACGTTTTTTTTGCTTAGATTTCCACAAACGCCAGATAATCTGAAATGCAGTATAGGTCTTTCCTGTTCCTGTAGCCATCACTAAAAGAATACGCTTTTCACCGCGAATCACCGCTTCTACAGTTTTGTTAATAGCATTTCTCTGGTAATATCTTGGTTCTTTACCAGAAGTATCTACATAATAATCTGATAAAATATTATTACCTTCTGTTTGGGAAATTTGTTTCGCTTGCTTATATCTTTCCCACAATTCTTCAGGTGTCGGGAACTCGTTAATTGCTAATTCTCGTTCTTTTCCTGTTAGAAAATCATGTTCATAAAAACCTTTACCATTTGAGCTATATGCAAAAGGAACATTCAAACATTCTGCGTATGCCATACCTTGTTGTAATCCATCACTCACATCTTTATGAAATTTTTTTGCTTCTACAATTGCTATAGGAAAATTCGGCTTATAAAAAAGCAAATAATCAGCTTTTTTTCTTTTACCTTTGCGGATTTCTTTATCTTTTACCATTATTCTGCCATTAGTGAATAGGTACTCCATTCTTATTTGGGTTTCAGAATGCCATCCTTTATTAGTAATAGCAGGTGTAATCTCGATACGTTTTGTATCTTCCTCAGATAAATTTTTATATTTTACATAAACATCATTCATAATGTTTTCCACATCTTTCTTTCATCAAAATCTTCCGGTTGAATGACCTTTACATGTTTACCCCATGTGTAAAGATGCCAATCCATTTCAAGTGCGCCACCGGCACGGAATTTTACGGTTAAGGTACCGTCCGGATTGCGGATTGCTTCTTGCCTCGGATGAAATGTATATTGAGCCGCGGAATCTGCAACTTCTGCATCAAACAGCCATTCAACATCAAATGGTTTTTCTTGGTAAACCCCAAAGGCTTGTTCGCTGAATTCCTTAAGCGAGAAATGAGGATCGCGCTTGAAGTATGTATTTAAGACTTCAATTTCCTTGATTTTATTCAGGTTAAAGTGACACATCTTGCGCTTTGTTGGATCCCAAGCAATAAGGTAGTGTTTATTTCCATACAAAAAGCCATAAGGGTACAACTCGCGCCAGTCCTTGTTGTGCGCAGAATCATATTTTATTTTAATGCGGTTGCACGCAATAATTGCGTACCTGAGTTGTTTTAAGTGCTCGGTGTTGATGATAATCTTTGGTCCGGGCCGGAAAGCGTAACCTTCAGCTTCCAAAAGTGCTTCGGCATCCGGTTCGATCCTGTTTGTGGCATCTTTACCGATGATGGCTTTTATTTTATGTAAAACAGTATCAACGTAGTGCGCATCTAGTATACTTTTTGTTGCCAAAAGTTTTGAAGCATTTTGCAAGGCGTGGATCTCTTCCATAGAAAAATTGACCATTTCGCGGCCGGTCCCCTTAGGCAAATACCAACGTTTTGTATTATAACGACCGTTAATTTCTTTTAATTGAGGGTATTTATCGGCGATGGAATCTTTCATACGAACCGCTGTCCGGAGAGAGACATCATACTTTTCCATGATGTCTTTAAGAGAAACGCCGTCATCTGTGTCCTGCATCCACAAAATCAGGTCATTGAGCGTCTGCGTTTTTTTATACATGTTCCGGCTCCATTCTTACTTTAGCTGGCACATTATACTCGATTCTTTTTTCAAATGTCAATATGGACATGACAAAAATTGGCAGGAATTTTAAATTTCAAAAAAGCAATTACTCATACAGCCCTTGTTCAATGCAAGGTTCTTTTACGAATGGGTTCGGGTTTCCTTGGATTTCCTCAATACGCTTGGCTCGGGTGCATTCCCATGGTGTGACCAGATATCCTAGCCACGATGGGCCATCGTGACGGGCTATGCTATACCCGATGTTAACAACAAACGCAAGGGATTTGTGAATTTTTTCGACAACTCCTGCGCTGGACATCTACATTTTACTGGCAGACATCCCCACCGGAATTAGAATTATACAAATAAAAAAAGGATTACAACCGCACCAAGGCAAACAGAAGTCAAAAAATGGCACAACGAGGCTGTATCATGTCAAAAATTGTCAGAGTTTAGATTTTTTCTACCAATCTCGTTCTTCATCTTCGCGTTCCCAACTCAGATTTCCATGTTCATTTATGGAATTGCGTTGGCCGTCATCGTAATTATCGCGCTCGATCTCTCCGGATCGGATATAATCTTCTGCGGTGGGTTCTTGATTAAATGGACTGCGCCTTCTTGGTTGTTCGTTTGATTGATTCATAATTCCAAAAAACAATTCACTAAAAAATCCCATAATAATGTTCCTTTCTTGGTTGTGCAGAGGCATTATATCAGAAAAATTATCTCAAAGCAAAAAATAAAAAATATGTGATGACAGTTTATGGCATAACATTGTAATTTTATATTTGCATTTTTAAATTGAAACGGCTAAAATACAAAACGCTCGTTATAAAGAACGAGCGAATAAGGACTTTTTGATGCTATTGGTTGAAAATGTTTTGCATGAATTTTTAAATGATTTCTTAAATAAAAGAAATCTTCCGTTCCCCGATGGACGGATGCTTTATGCATATCAGATGAATCAACGTGAATATCTTGAATTAAAAGAAAAACTTAATGAACTCTGTCAAAATGAAGAATTAGTTGATTTATTAAGGAATAAAGATTTCTCAAGATGTTTTGTTTTGTATGCTTCAGAGTGGTGGAAACGTGAATACAGCGGTGGCGTTTGGTCCTGGGAACCTATATTTAAAACCATCTCTAATGATGAAATAAAAACCCATCAAGTTCAGGTTAGATCAAGAGCTATTACAGAAGCTCTAGAGTATTGGAAATACCGCAATTCACTGGCAACAGGAAAAAAATTCTTAGGTGCTATTATTGCCAATGGTGGTCTTCCTTCAAAATTTATGCAATCTGACAAGTATTCATCTATTGTTAGAGTCTTGCGCGGAATTCTAAGGTTTGCCGGCGAAAATAATGCTAATGATAATGAATTATTTATGCGCACAAAAGAAGCAGTAAAAAAACTGCCGGAAGCAATTAGAAAAGACGAAATATGTGAGTTAATAGCAAATTTAGTCAGTACAATTATTAAATTAAAAAGAGATTATGAACTTGAAAAAGAAACGCACCCAGTTCAAATCCTCAATCAACGTTGTCCTTCATGGAAAGAACAATTTCCTTTATTAATGGAAGATGCTTCTGTTGAAAAAATGCTCGTTGGGTTTGTTGAAGAAGCGAGTAGAATAAACAGAAACAATGTAAGAGGTAAAATTCCATCCGTAGATCGAATTTTTGATTTTTCTGAATCTGATCAATTAAAATTTTTATTTACTTTTCCTGAATTTGATGTCTCAGCCGCGTATTTTTCAAAATTTTTTGAAATTTCCAATGCCGAGGAATTGCCACAAACATTTTATATCAATAATTTAGACCTGAAAAATACTACAGTTGCCATTGTTACAATGCAATTAGGCTCTAGAAAAAAATATAAAATCAAAAAGTTTGATAATAGACTAGATAATGTCCTAAATTCAGTGACAATTTCTCTGTCATCAGCAGATAACAAAATACACTCGAAATTAGTTACAATATCAGAAAAACTTGATATCAATGCACCTTTCGTCTTTATAAAAAACGACGATGATACATTAATTTTGAAAAGTAACGGAAGTACATATTTAAGAGAAAATGAATGTTATATTGCATATAAAACAGGCATTTTTGATCTATCTGAATTTGGAACGCTTGAGCGCACTGTGCATATTGGTAATAGCGAATTGCCTTTGATAAAATGTACTTCGGATATCGAAACGGAACAGTTCTTCGTAAAGCTGAATGCTTCTAATCCGTCAAATAATAAGTATTGTTTGGACGGTAATATTATATCTTACAAGGCTTATCCTCATGTTGCATATAAAGGTGTGCCTGAAGTGGTTTGTTATGATGAAGATGGCAAACGCGTTACAATTGCATCAAAGTATATTACCTATTACCACAAGGGGACTAATCTTCCTATCACTGATATTCAAAATTTTTCGGGAACTGTAGATATTCATTGTAACCATGGGGATATAGAAAGAGTTTATACGGTCACTATATTCCCGGCGGATCTTGAAATAAAATTTGATGTAAGTGATGGGGAATACATAAAATTCAGTGATATGAATTGTATAAAAATTTTGCCTGTCGTTGATAAAAATGTCCAGTTCACTGAAATAGCTAAAAATGAGTTCAAATTTCATTATTTAGGCCAAAAACCTGATAAAGTATGCTTTAAAATTTATTGGTACAGTGGTGGCACATCTTTCATTTACATTCCATATCCGTGTATGGGTGTTTCATTTTTTGATGAAAACGGAAAGTGTATAGATCTTTTTAACATTTCTATACTGCATCTAATGGATAAAAAAATCAAAATTTATAACAACCTAACGAAATCTGAAAAATATAAATTAGTTTTTAAATTAGAAAGAGCAAATAAAAAAGGAAAACAAGTAGAAAACTCTCGCCCAATATTTACTTATGATTCATTAACAGAAATTAAATTAATTGACTTTGAAGACAACATTAAGAATTTACTTGGGTATTCTGATGACGAAAATGATTTAATCAAAGTTTCCGTACAGCTTAACAATAAGGAAATGGGGTTCATTAGAATTTCTCGCTATGATACCTATTTCGTTTTAGAAAATAGCACCATTTCTATACCAAGTGATCAATTTAGAATTTATTCTAATGAAATGTTAAAGAATACAAATGTAGTAGCAATTAATTTGCTTGATCCAGAAGTTCCTGTAATCCCGCTAGCTCAAAATACTGACAGTGGTATATTTACTGGATATTGGAACATTGAAAATCTTGATTCGTCCGCAAATACTTACATGATAACATCTGATCAAAAATCAGATATATCTATTAAACCTTTTATTTTATGTAAAGATAAGGCTTTTGAAAGTTTATCTGATTTTCACAAAAAAATTATAATATCAGATATTGTATCGGTAAATAGCGGTTCGACAATTACTTGCTCCTCAGATGATTTGGAGACGTATTTAATAAGCGGACTTCATTCTTATAAATCAGAATTGTGGAAAGATATTGGGGATTTGAAGCAAGTTTTTGCCACTCAGAATATTTCTTTAACCGCTCTTAAATTATGGCAGGTTCTATGTTCCAATGAATTCCTGTTGGCAAGACTATTATTGTTCTGTTCCTCGGAACGAATCATTATGCAGAAAATAAGAGATGAGCTTATCTCTGTCCCGGCCATCATCTCTTTTGCTACATGGGAAGCGGCTATAACTGAATATTTACAATATTTGCGTGAAGCTTTTGCAAAAATTCCAGGTATGGAATCGATGCTGAAAAGTATGATATCAGAACAATTTAAGGTTCTGACCGATACATTTCCCGAAATCGAGGTAACTGTTTACTATTTACTTTTCAAAATAAGCTGTAATTTTACAGACATGATTGAATTTAATTGTATAATTCCTCATGTAGGAAAAGCAATTAATTTTACTGAGCAACAACTGAGTGATGAAATTTTTACAAAAAATAAGTATGATGAGAACGATGAAATTGAAGAATTGTGCTGGATGCAGACATTGCAGGCACAAAACTCATTAGAAGAGGATAATTGGATTCCTTTGCCTTTCCCTCAGCTATACCAAGAAATACAAAGCATGTATCCTCAAGAACTATCTAATCTTGCTTCATATTTATTTAAGCTCAATAAGTTTTCGTATTTTATTGAATATGTTGTTAATTTTCCACAGCTTTGTGCTTTTTATGCTTTCTATAATGCAAAAAGTCGAGATGAAATTCGTAATTTAATGAAATTTTCTATAAAAGATTTTATGAATTTTAACCAAAATTATTTTATAGAGGTTTATAAAATAGCAATATCAATTATGTTAAGAAATTCAACCAAATGAGAAAAACATGAAGACAAACAGTTACAGCGAACTTCTTAAAATTTTACCTGTTCAATCAACAGAAGCAATAATGAGCACATTGTCAATTTTGCCTCTAGACTTACGTGAATTCTTGAGAAAGAAATTTTCGGAAGAAGGTGATAAGTTTGTCGCTGATCCTGTATTTGAGCCTATGTTCAGTTATAAACCAAGCCAACAAACTTTCGGTGAATTAAGTGGAAAGTTGTTGCCTAGGTCATTTGTTAATGCATTACATGGGGCTAGTGAGTATAGATTTGATAAAAGCATGTACCCGTATCAACATCAATTAACCTCATGGGAAACATTATTAAATACGAATAATTCATTGGTTGTATCAAGCGGGACAGGCTCAGGAAAGACGGAATGTTTTATGATTCCTATTATCTCTGATTTAGTCCAACAGGTTGAAAAAACAAATTCTGTGCTTGAAGGTGTGCAGGCCTTGTTTATTTATCCATTGAATGCTTTAATTCAAAACCAAAGGGAGCGTTTTAGTGAATGGACTAAACCTTATAAGGGGAATATTCGGTATTGTTTATATAATGGTTTATTGCCACAACAAACGAGGGAATCGGAACAAAAGGAAACTGTGGAAGAAGTTGTTGATAGAGAGCAATTATGGAAATCTCCATCTCCATTGTTAATTACCAACACCACCATGTTGGAATATATGCTTATTCGCGCAAACGACAAAAGAATAATTGATAAATCAAAAGGAAAATTAAAGTATATCGTTTTAGATGAAGCGCATACCTACATCGGTTCGCAAGCGGCAGAATTATCCCTTTTATTAAAAAGGGTTATGGATGCTTTTGAAGTTAAGCCTGAACAGGTTAAATTTATAGCAACATCTGCAACCATAGGTGATAATGATGCAAGCACACAATTAAGACGTTTTCTTTCCAGTATTTCGGGTGTAAATGAAGAAAACGTTACTGTTGTGTTCGGTAAAAACGAAATAGAGCCATTAGCCTCATCAACAGCCGGCAAATCAATTGATGAAATTGAAAAAATAGAAAACCCGGATGAAATTATAAAAGAATTACGAAATAATAAATTAGCTTGTTCTTTAAGATCATTTTTTATTTCTTCGAATACTGAACACGGGGTGGCGAGGACCTTAACCGAAATATGCAATAATTTTAATTTAACATCTGATCTTGCTTTAAGATGGTTGGATTTACTATCTGTAACACCTGTAAACGAAAAGAGTTTTTTGCCGCTCAGACTACATATTTTTCACAAAACATTTCCCGGATTATGGTCCTGCTGTAATCCAAATTGTACTTGCAAGGATAATATCCCGGGGTGGAAATTTGGAAAGATATATTTTAAGGAGCAATGTAAATGCGAATGCGGTGCTCCTGTTTTCCGCGTAAAAGCTTGCGCTAACTGTGGCGAACCATTTCTTGAAGCAAAAATTAACGATAGCGCAAAGGATGGGAAAAAATACCTGTATCCAACGATGCTTCAAGATATTGATGAGTTTTCTCTTGATGATGACGACAACTATATCAATGATGTTGAAGCACACACCGTTTGGGTCGAGAATTTCGAAAAAGATAATGACACGGCTTGTTATTTGAATATAGAAGATAGCTCACTATCTTTGGCGAATAGTAATGGAATAAGATTAAACGTTTTTGAAGATTATGAGGACATTCATTGCTGTGATGCTCCGGAAGTTGATCAGATAAAATCATTCATTCCTTTGCAAGGTGCTCCATTTGTTTTGAGCCATGTTTTGCCGACATTGTTAAATTATGCTGAGATAGCAAAAGATTCAGAGTCTAAACCACATGCTGGCCAAAAAATGATTTGTTTTACGGACAGCCGTCAAGGCACTGCTAGATTGGCTGTTCAGTTACAACAAAACTCTGAACGTAACTCCTTCAGAAGTATTTTGTTGCACGTGATTGCACATATAGAGGCTGAAAACAATAAAAACAATAATGCTGATCAGATTAATACATTAAAAGAAGCATATAAAAGTACAAAAATGCCTCAATTACTGGATATGATAAAGCAATTAGAAGGACAAAAAGGAAGTTCCTTTGCAAACGAAAACAACGTCATAAGCGATATCTTGAAAGAATTTGACGATAATGACCTCAAATGGATATACAACTATTACCGGGACAAAGATTCAATATTTGACACAAATAGAGGTCAAGGTAACCTGATTGAAATATTGTTTGCACGAGAATTAATCAGAAGGCCGAAAAAGGCAAATAACGTTGAAACATTAGGTTTACTAGCAACTGCTTATGATTTTAGCAAAATTACAAGTGTGCCTGCAAGTATTAGTAAGTATTTCACATGCGATGATTGGAAAAATTATCTTAAAATTGTGTTGGACTTTTTTGTGCGTGCCAATGGCTTTGTTGAATATCCGGAGAATTGGGACAAATGGGGGGCTATCAGCAAAAATAATGAACCATTGGATTTTGATCACTGGCCTAAAGCTGATAAGAAAAAGAAAAATAGAAACATTGTTAAATTACTGTTTTATGCATTAGATATGGACCAAACCAATGACTACCATATTGATATAGTAAACGAAATAATGAAAGAAGCTTGGTTAGCTCTAACTTCTGCAACAGGCATTCTGACCCCGTCAGCCAATCAGATCTACCGAATGAAAATGGATAAAATAGGATTAAGGCGATTACAAAAAATTTACGTCTGCCCAATAACCAATAAGGCTCTTGATGTAACATTTAAGGGGTATTCTCCTTATTTATCTAGAAAAAATAGAGGCGAATCTAAAGAAATAACTCTAGAGAAATGTAAAGAGTATTCGTTTCCAATCTACGATTACAGTAAAGAAAGTGGAAAATCGTACGATGAATGCGTTTTAATGAGGAGAGAATGGTTAGAAAATAATGATGAAATAAATGAGTTGAAAAAACTGGGTATTTGGAACAATATTACGAATTCAATTATTTTAGGTAACCGCTACTTCAGAACTGCAGAACATTCGGCTCAACAAACGCACAGCACTTTGAAAAGGTATGAGGATGATTTCAAAATAGGGAAAATAAATGTTTTGAATTGTTCTACCACAATGGAAATGGGTGTCGATATTGGTGGTATCACTATATCATCTATGAATAACGTACCACCGCATCCGGCAAATTATTTGCAAAGAGCCGGACGTGCAGGACGTAGAAGTGAAACAAAGGCCATAAGTTTTACTTTGTGCAAAGATAACTCGCATGATCAATATGTTTTTGCGCATCCTAAATGGGCATTTAGCACAAAAATTGCCGCACCTTATGTAGATAAATACAGTTTTATTGTTTTACAACGGCATATAAACTCTCTCTTGTTAGCATATTATTTTGACAGCATAAAAGGTCAGATAACTGATGCTACTAAGCTGAATATGGAATGGTTTATGCTTCCGGCTGAAAACAGCAGGTTAATAAAATTCAAACAGTTCTGTAAGGATGCAATAAGGGTAAATGACCGTATTAGAAAAGCAATCTCTTCGATTATTGAAAATACACACTACGAAGATATAAACCTAGACGTTTTTGTAACACAATTGGATGAATTAATTGATAACCTACAAAAGCGGTGGTACGCAGAGTATGATGCAATTCAAGAGCAGAAAGAAAGGGAAAAAGACCGCAAGATCAGTTTGGCCGCTATTAAAAAAACTGAAGAACGCTTACTTAAGGAATACATTCTCAAAGAGTTAATTGAATACGGCTTATTACCAAGATACGGATTTCCAACTAACATCGTCACTTTTGACACGAATAATAGATTTAATTTAGATAAGAAAGTTTCGCAAACAAGAGAAGATAATCTATTTAAGCGAAGAGAACTTCCATCAAGAGATATTTGTACTGCACTAAGAGAGTATGCGCCTGGATGTGATGTTGTTATTGATGGTTTGGTTTATAAATCCGCCGGTATAACACTAAATTGGCACATTCCTGCCTCTGATTCAGAAGTAAAAGAAATCCAATCAATGCGCTATATATGGAGATGCCACAAATGCGGTGCAAGTGGTACTTCAACAAGTCTTTGTGATGTAAAATGTGATGTTTGCGGATCTGAAATTGATACGAGAGATATGCAGAAGTATATTCAGCCGGCAGGATTTTCTGTTGATTTTAATGCGGCTGTAAATAACAACGTATCGGTTCAACGTTATATAAATATCTGTGAACCTTTAGTGACGGCTCATAATACTCTCAATTCCTATTTAGGATTACCTTACGTAAAATATAAAAATGATAAAGAAGGTAGTGTAATCCACTATTCAAACGGCGGCGGTGAAGGATATATTTTGTGCCTCGAATGCGGTAGAATGGTTGCAAACAACAAGAAAAACCGGGAAGAATTCAAAAAAAGACATTACCGTTTGCGTAGTGGCGTATACCCCAATAGTCAAACAGGAAATACTTATAAAGTTGAATGCCAACATTCGCCTTATTCAATTATAGAAAATATTAATCTCGGCGTAGAAATTAAAACAGACCTTTTGGAGCTAATTCTATCTGATTTAGATGGCAACGTCATTGATGACAGGACGTTGGCATATTCACTTGCGGTGGCCATACGTAGCGGTATTGCTAAATACATGAATGTTGAAACAGAAGAAATCGGATGTATCGCTAAACAAATCCGGGTTAATGGAACAAATAAAAAAGGGTTTGCGATAGAGTTATTTGATAAAAATGCTTCCGGATATTGCTCTTCAAATGATATTATAAAAAATTTGAATATCATATTTAAGTATGCCCAAAATATTCTAAAATGTGATTGCGCACAATCTTGCAATAAATGTATTTTACAGAATGACACAAAATACAACTACAGATATTTGGATAGAAAACTTGCGCTGGAGTTCTTAACAGATGAGTGGATTGCTAAAAATACTTTGCCGCAGGATATGAAAATCTTCGGAGATGGCACTCTTGTTGCATCTGCAAGTATTGAAAGTTTGATTGAGGATACTCCAAATTTACAAAAGTTATACTTAATTATCCCGGAAAATATGGAAAATGAAGATTTTTCAAACTCTCCAATTTACAGGCTTGTCAACAGATATAATGCATTAAACACTCAGATAATACTTTGCGTGAATGAAAAAACACTGGGAGATGATGTAAAGAAAACCATTTCTTTGCTTTCCAATTTAAGCAATGTCTCTGTGAAAGCGATACCAGAAAAGCTAAATGATAAAATAATGGCAATTGTTTGGGATGGTTTCAAGTATTATTCATATGCATCCTTTGATGAAAATGTAAGACAATTAAACCAGTATTGGGGAAGTAATATAAACACATCAATATTATCAGGCTATATTGATATCAACGGCCTAAAATTTAATGATGTTAAATTAGAGACTGTTGAAAATATAAGTTACGATAAAATGTTCAATATTTCGTCAGAGGTTAACGGCCCAGGATATGGGTTCGGTAATAGATTGTTATCCATTTTGGCATCAAGTTTGGATAAAGGAATAAGTTCACCAATAGTAAAAATTGAATATAAGGATAGATATCTAAAAAATCCTTTGGCCTCAGGTTTATTTTACAGTTTTATAAAAGAACTTAAAGTTAGGTACGAAAAATTATGGAATTGTGCATCTATAACTTTGGAAACAGCCGAAACTACAGAAACCAACAAACAATATCCAACAATGTTTTATCATGACTGGGATGATGTGGATGCTAGAAATGAGGTATTAACTGCATTGTTTGATAAAATTGGATTGAAATTTCAATTAAAAGAGAAAAACAAAAAATATCTCGAGCATAACAGAATAATGACAATTGAACTGGAAAATGGCGAAAAAATTAATTTAATACTAGATCAAGGCTTTTCTTACTGGAGATGTCTTGCATATTGTTACGCTGAAAACATCTTTCCGTTTGATGCAGACATTGATGAACAGGTGGCAAAAATCGGACAATGGTTACCGAATGTATCCGGTGATACTTATCCAACCAGAATATTTTACACTAAATCGAAATAGATACTGTAAAAGTTATGGTATATCAGATAGTTATATTAGAGGTTCGCGACAAAAGAGTGGGTGTCCACGCTGGGTGGAAAATTAGCCCACTAGGTAAAAATATGGTTTGTAAAAATTGAGAAAGCCCTAGTGTTTTCAGCGTTATATCGCTATAATTCATCTAAATGAAAACGAGGCTGTATCAAAGTAGGGATTTTCCCTAGATGTCGCCGACCACTAAAAAAGGGTGCACGAAGTGTGCCTTTTTTTGTGGCTTCGGGAAGCTGATGAGAAACCACGAGAAAGTGGGTTCGACTACCAGCGAAAGGCGGATGAAAAGACGCCGGTGAGCGAAGCGAATGAGCGCCTGTGCAACTCAAGCGGAGCGCAGAGTAATCCCGCTGCCCCGACCACTAAAAAAGGGTGCACGAAGTGTGCCCTTTTTTGTGGCTTCGGGAGCCGTCTCCGGCGGGTGAGGCTTCAGTTTTTGCTCACTGCTTCAGAAGCCGCGTTGCCGTGATGGTGTATGTGAGAGATAGGACTTCGAAAAATGGGCGAAAAACGTCAGTGTGCCGCGAAGAGTACGACCAGAGGCGCAGTGACAGCATACAGTTTAATTTATGCCGTAAAAATCCTGCATTTACATAATCTTTGTTCTGTTCGTTGCAGAAAGCAATTCAGCAGCCGGTTAATTTTTATTGCTTGTTTTTTTCATCCGGTATATCTTATTTTTATCTTTATTCAGAAAGGGCAGGATTTTGCAGGGGTATAATTTAAGCCGCAACAAGAGTTTAAGGCTTCCGAAGATTGTAGAAAACGAAGCCGGCGTTCTTAATTCCACAGATGATTTGTTTGCAACACGTCAGGCTTCCGCTTTGGCCGCTGACAGGAAATTTCCGAAAAAAAACGAGGACGGGGAGGAAAATGGCCATGACGCCGAGTTGGAACGGGTTTTGAAACTGCCTGAAACCGCGAGCGAGCTGGTGGTCATAACCAAGGCAAAAAAACTCGGGGCTTATACGATTGCGATTACGGCAAAATCGCCGGCAAAGTTCCGCGGCGTGTTTGTTAACCGGATGCAAAATTTTTGCCTCGACGCCGTACAAAATATGCTGAATGCCAATTTTATCCGCGCGGAAGACGAGGAAAGCAAAAAACTGCGGGAGAAGTTTCAGTCTGATGCGATTATCTGCTTGAAAATGCTGGCATATATTGCCATGGTGGCAGAGAATGCCGGTTGTATTTTGAAAAGACAATATAAACAGATTGCATTGCAGGCCGGCGAGACGATTAATCTGGCTCTGGCCTGGAAAAAGAGCGATGATGAAAAATGGAGGAGCAAAAAAGAGATTTGAAACCGAAAGGTTTTAAATGAGGGAAAGCTTGTAATTGCCTTATTTGGTCGGCGTCCGCTAATAATAACGGGAATGTTCGCACCGTGAATAATGACGGAGATAAGAACTATAATAATCCCCAAAAACGAAAGGCCGCCGTTCGGCCCGATTTGCTTTTGAAGGGAAACATTAAAATTGCGTCCGGCAAAGCCGCAAGTTTCCGAAAAACAAGCCTGTTTACGGTTTTTATGCAAAAACCGTCCGTGCTGAAAGCAAAGGAAGTTTTCTCTTTTCCGGCCGCTGCGGGAAAATGTTCCATGCGGAGGAAGAAACAAAAACAGCAAATGTTTTATGAAATACCACATACATTGACGCAGTTTTGTTTTAATGTATTATCGGGTATTTCTTTTTTTATCCGGAGATATGACAGAGCATGAACCTGAACAAGATATTTTCATTTGAAAATCTGATGGAAGCCCACAAACTGTGCCGGAGAAGCAAACAGCACAAACGCGGCGCCATCATGTTTGAGATTGAACTCGGACGTAACATTGCCAAACTGGCAGATGATTTGGCAAAGAAGAAATACAAACTCGGAAAATACAGGCAATTTACCATTTTTGATCCCAAGAAACGCCTGATTGAGGCTTTGCCGTATAAAGACAGGGTTGTTCTGATGTGTTTTTGCAAATATGCGCTTGAGCCGCGTCTGGATTGCCGGCTGATTTTTGACAATGCAGCGTCCAGAAAAGGCAAAGGGCCGGAATTTGCCATTGAACGCCTCAGCGGTTTTGTCCGCAGGCTTTGCTGTCAGAAGCCGGAAGAAGACATTTACTTTCTGAAATGCGACATTGCAAAATATTTTCAGAACATCAATCACAAGATATTGTTGGAAAAACTGCGGCGGTGCGGTTTTTCTGACGATGAAATGTGGCTTATGGAACAGGTTATCCGTTCGCACGGCGAAACCGGCGTTCCGCTCGGAAACCAGACAAGCCAGTGGTTTGCCCTGCTCTATCTGGACGAGATTGACCGACTGGCAAAAGAACGCCTGCGCGCCCCGTTTTATATCCGCTATATGGATGATTTTGTCCTGTTAAGCAAAGACAAGGCTTTTTTGCAGCGCTGCCGAAATGAAATCGGTCTGGCCTGCCGCGAAAATCTGAAATTGCAGCTGAACGCCAAAACGCAAATCGGAAAGCTGAAAGACGGGCTGGATTTTCTCGGATATAATTTTAAGCTCACGGTTACCGGCAAGCTTCTTAAAAGCCTGCGCGCTTCTGCCCGCCGGCGGCAACGGCATTATATTAAGATGATTGCCCGTTATTATTTGCAGGATGTTCTTGACGATGAATACCTGAATGTCCGTTTTAATGCCTTTAAGGCGCATATGAAAGGTACATCTGACTGGAAATTTGTACGTGACCGGTTAAACAGCCTGAAAAAGAAGAAGCGGCTTATGAAAAAAGCCAAAGATAAAAAATCCTTGCCCGCTTGCTGAAAGTGTAGTATTATTAGTGGTAACTAATGGAGGAACTCTAATGAATACAACATTATTGACAGAAGATCAAATCTGGGGAAATCAGGCTCTGGATGTTATGAAGAAGTATGGAACCAGAACGGCATTGACCGATTTGGCCATCGTATTGGGCGGTTTAATGGGGCGCTCGACCACAACCTCCGAGGGTGAACGTTCCGGTTATCATTGGTCGGCGTCCGCTGATGGTAGCGGGGATGTTCGCACCGTGAATCTTGACGGAGATAAGTACTCTGGTAATCCCCAAGGACGAGAGGCCGCCGTTCGGCCCGCTTTGCCTCCATCCGAGACATCTAAAATCCGTCCGAACGCAGTGAGGACGCTGAGATTGCCCGAAGGGCAATCGCTCGAAATTTGCGAATTCGGGGCCTATCCCCAAGACATTGTTTCGCAGAAAATTTCGCAAAATCTGGAAAAATCTTACCAAAAAAGAAATCTTAAAACAACAGGAAAGTCTTATACTTTCGATGATGCCGGCCTGACAGATTACAGTTCTGCTTTTAAGCCTAAAACTTATCAGGAATATGAGGATTCGTCTTCCGGTAAAAGATATGTCCGTGTTGAGGGCAAACCTGCCGACGAGGATTCGATTCTGTCTGACGGAATACGCGTTCAGAAAGGCGAAGCCTATTGGCTTGAGGTCAAGCCGATTGAATGGCTGAAAGATCCGTCCGGCGTCTGGGTGGCGAAAAAAGCCCTTTTTTCCGGCGTGCAATTTGATTCCGACAGCGATTATGACGGCAATTTTGCCCAAACCGACATGAAGCGGTATCTGGACCGCTATTTCTCAAAAGAAATGCAAGCATCCCGCGATTATTCCGTAAGCCGCAGCCGCAATGTCGACGTTTCCGAAGAAAAAAGCTTTACGCCCAAACCGCCCTCGGCCAGACAGAAAAAATACGGCATTCAGGTTGTGGACGAACCGATGACGGTTAAAGACCAGATTGACTTTTATGTGCAGAACGGCATGTCCTTCATGCTGCACGGACCATCCGGCGTCGGAAAGACCGCGAGGGTGGAAGCCATTGATCCGGATTTGACTGCCGTGCCGTTGTGGAACGGCGTCTTGCCCGAAGATGTGGTCGGCAAGGTGCGTTATCCGGACGGAAAAACCGGCTTGCCCGATGAAAACAAGTCCGGCGGAGAATGGATTGCACCGGACTGGTATGTGGAGTTGTGCAAAAAATGCGAAGCCGAACCGGACAAAAACCATGTTTTGTTCATTGACGAGGTTACCAATGCCCGTCCGACGACGCAAAGTCTGATTTTTCATATAACCCTGAAAAAATCCATCAGCTCCAGCAAGGGCAAGCTGCCGGACAACGCCGTTGTCGTACTGGCCGGAAACAGCAAAGAAGAATCCGGCGCGGCGTATAATATGCCGGAGCCTTTATTCCGACGGATGTGCGGCCATATTTATCTGGAAGCGAATGTGCCGGAATGGCTGGAATGGGCCAGCGAAAAAAGCCGTAAGCATCCCGAAGATCCGGAACGTCTGAATATTCATCCGCTGGTGTCTTCTTTTGTCGGGACATACGGGCATCAGGTTTTCTACTCTTCTTATGACGAGGAAAATCCGCAGCAATGGGCAATGGATCCGCGCGGCTGGGAACAGGTTTCGGACATTATTTATGACAACAAAGGCATTATCCGGAGAGAACTGCTGGAAAGCAAAATGGGAAAAGAACTGGCGGCCAATCTGCTGGCTTATGCCAAAAATCCGCCGCTTTCGCTCGAAGAAGTGATTAACGGCGAATATTCCGAGCATGACATTCCGTCCGGCAATGATGCCCGTTTGGCGCTGACACTGAGCCTTCGGCACGTGGATGACCGGCGGGTCGGGAAAGTCAGGGATTTTATCCGAGAAAATCTCGGACGGGAAAATGAAGCCATTTTTGATTCCTTTTGGATTGGCAAAGACGATGAAAGGGCTTTGCAGATTGCCCGTCAGAAACAACTCAGAAATGCAGGGAGGTAAGCATGAATAACAAGAAAAAAATGCTGTTTGAGCAGGTATTGGACAATAATCCCCTGCATCCGGTCATTTTGGCCGGCTGTGAAGATCTCTCCCTGCCCTCCTGCGTCTTTATGCCGGCGGATATTGCCGAGCGGGAGCTGTTTATTCCGTCTGACTGGAGCAAAATGCTTGATTTTGAGGCGCAAAACGGCAAGGCTTATCTTTTGATTGAGGGACTGGACAGGCTGGAGCCGGCGCAGCAAAACAAATTTTGCATGCTTTTGAAAAACCGGCGGGCCGGAAACTACAAACTGCCCGACAATGTCAGGATTGTTATTCCGGTTGTCGACAAATCGGGGCTCTCCGGCGACATCCTGTCTCTTTCTCTGCTTTGGGGCGTTGAATAATGCCGGCAGACAATAATGACATTGATTATATCAGGGAACGGGTTCTCCGGAAATTTCCGCTGCTCGGCGTGACGATGTCTGCCCTGAACACCGTGGCTGATGACAATATTGGCACGGCGGCGACTGACGGGCATACCGTTTATTATTCTCCAAAGTTTTTTGCCCCGCTTTCCGATGACGAAAAAACTTTTATTTATGCGCATGAGGTGATGCATGTGGCTTTTAACCATATTCTGCGCAGCAAAGGCAAGAAGCAGCGTCTGTGGAATACGGCTACGGATGCCGTTATTAACCAGATTCTCCAAAACGAAGAACTGCCTATGGTTGACGGCGGCGTAGACATGGCGGAAGCCGTCAACAAATCTGCCGAAGAAATGTATGAAAAGCTCCTGAAAGAACAAGAGGAAAAGAAACAAGAAAACAAACAGCAAAAGCAAGGAAACGATCATTCCGAGCAACAGCCCGACAGCGGCCGGCAACAGCAAAATACGCCCCAGCCCCAGGAGAATAATCAGCAGGAGCAGGAAAACGCAGAAGGGGAAGAAAGCGAACAGGCCGGACATGACAATCATGAGATTTGGAAAGAAGCTGTTGAGCGGGAAGAAAAACAAAGACAGCAGCAAGAAGACAGCCGGAAACAAAAAGAGAATTCTCCGTCGCCCAAGCAAGAGAAATCGGGACAAAACCTTTTGGACAAGCTGAAAGACTTGTTTAAAAAGCAGAATAAGCCCGCAAACCAAAACGGGGCTGAAAATAAAGAAACCCGCCAAGGGAGCCCTGACGGCGCCGACAGCCCCCGTTCCAAAGGGAATGAGAGCGTTTATGAAAAGCGGTTTGCCGAAGATAACCGGCAGGAGCGCAAAAGACAAGCCGAACAGATTCGCAAGGCTTTGCAACAGCACAAAAATGAAGTTCTTAAGGCGCAATCCGAAGAATATTCCTTCGGTAACGTCGGCGAGGCCAAGGCGGTTACCGACTGGAAGAAGCTTTTAAAGAAGACTATCGAAAAGGAAGAAGACCGCTGGTCTTACCGCCGTTCCGGCGCCGACAACGACTATATGGCCCGCGTGGAAGAACTGGAAGAAGAAAACCGCTCGGAAACGGAAGTCATGCTGGACGTCAGCGGTTCAGTCGACGAAGACATGCTGAAAGAATTTTTACGGCAGCTGAAGCCTATTTTAAAAACCTCAAAACTGAAAGTCGGGTGTTTTGACCATCGGATTTTTGGTTTTAAGGAGATAAAAAACAGCCGCGACATTGACAATTTCAGGGTGCCGGGCGGCGGAGGGACGAATATTGATCAGGCCGTACGGGCTTTTTCCAAGAAAAAAGACGTCAACAAGATTGTCTTTACGGACGGGTATTCCGATGATATGCCGCGGCAGGATCTGAAAAATACAAATGTCATCTGGCTTATTTATGACAACAAGAATTTTCATCCGGTTTGCGGAAAAGTGATTTATGTCGACCGCTCCAAACTCGGGCAGGATTATATGAAAAATGTCTATTTTGCCAGAGGCGGCAGATAAATTTTTGCCGGTATGAATATTATCTGAAAAAAATTGAAAAAAATTCTTGTAAATAAAAAAGAAAAAATGTATATTCGCTTTTGTAATTGCGGTAGGAGTGTTTTTGATGAGCTTTTGCCCTGTAAATTCTATCTTTTGCGCCCTTAGCTCAGCTGGATAGAGCAACAGCCTTCTAAGCTGTGGGTCAGACGTTCGAATCGTCTAGGGCGCGCCATATAACAGAACCCTGCAAAAAGCAGGGTTTTGTTATATCTGCAAGTCTTGCGCTACTAAGGAAAGCTATGTGGCCGGCATATTCTGCCGTGAGCGCCCTGCCCCAGAAATCGCGTTGCTCAGGTGGAAACTCTAAAATAAAAAGGCAATAAAAAAAGAGGCAAGGATGATCCCTTACCTCTTAAAAATTGTTGAACTTAAGCCGTGGCGGTCAGAATTTCTTTTTTGACTTTCAGCTTATTAAAAAATCCGTTTACGCCAATCCGCCGGTAAAAGTCTTTGTGGTCAATTTTGCTCCAGCGTTCTTTGAACAACACCGGATAGAGCCGCCATCTTTGCGGGGTTGCAAAATAGCAATACAGATCATTCGGATCTATATTTTTATCCCAGTAAATCATTTGCCAGGCCCACTGGAAAACCTCTTGCGCGGTTGCCGCTTTCAAACAAGATGATGACAGCATATAGTTCCTGCGCGGTTCTCCGTATTTATCAAGATGTTCTGCCAGACCGCAGATTATCTTGACCATATGTTCCCTGATATTGGGAGATTTCAGGCAGGTTTTGGCCTGTTTGGTCAAGAACTTCCAGCATCCGTCAGTCATCAATCCCGGCTGATCCCATTTTGCAGAATATTTGTCATAGCTTTCAAGCAGCAGATTATCTCTTGTCGGTTCATGCAGAACGGCACCGTTAGACAGGCGCTGCATGGCAATTTCCAACAAGGCTTCTCCGCTTACCCAATCCTGTTTCCAGAGGTATTCTCCAAAATCGGCAATGAGCAGCATATAGTCGTCGCCAATTCGCCAACCGCGAATGTCCTGACCTCCTTCATGCAAGATTTTTGGCAAAATGACTTTGTGAACAATCTCTTTATGAGACATTGCCTCAATTTCATTTTGGGTCATTCCTGATAATTTCGCCACTCTTTTTACAAAATTTGTGTTCATAATTTTTTGTTTTTGGGGTTAATAATAAAGATAATTCGTAATTTACTTTTTAAAACATATCATAAATCAGGTTATTTGGCAACCCTGTTTTTTGTTTATTTGTCCAACTTAACAAAAATGTCATATTCCGCCGGAAAATTCTTATTAACTCAACTTAAACTATTTTAAGATATATTGATTTTTAATAATTGATATTTTACTTATTATATAAGTGAATCATTTGGGGTTATGCGCATGAATAAGAAATTTGGCGGTTGCTGTATGGCAGTATCTTTGTTGTTTTCTGTGGCAGTACAGGCCGCGGAAGTTGACGACTGCATTAACAATTCAAACAGTTCCGACGAGGCTTACAGCCGGTGCTGGCTGGACGAAGCCAAGCGTTTGAATACGGAAATCAAAAACAAATATGAGCAATTGGCTTCTAACAAGCTTGCGGCAGAATGGAACAAGGGTAACGGCATGTTTAAGGGGAATCTGAAAGATATGTACGATTCCTGGGTGGCTTACCGCAACCGGTTTTGTTCTTTGTCCGGCGTAGCCGGCCATTACGAAACATCTGAAAGCAAAGCTTTTCATCAGTCTTTATGTCTGGTAAACCTCAGCAAAAAACATAATCAGGAATTAGACGGGCTGCTTTCGACTTTTGCTTCTCAAATGATTAAAGATTAAAATAAAAGCCTCTTTTCTGAGGCTTTTTGTTTATCTCAACTGCGTCCGGTAAAGTGAGGCATAAATACTGCCTTCTTTTTGCATCAGTTCTTCGTGGCTGCCGACTTCTGCAATCTCACCATAATTAACGACCACAATTTTATCGGCGTTACGGACTGTAGACAGGCGGTGGGCAATGATAAACACTGTCCGGTCTTTCATCAAATTGTCAATGGCCTCCTGCACCACGGCTTCCGACTTGTTATCCAAAGCCGAGGTTGCCTCGTCCAAGATGACAATCGGCGCATTTTTGATGAAGGCACGCGCAATGGCAATACGTTGTTTTTGACCGCCGGAGAGCAAGACGCCGCGTTCGCCGATTTCGGTATCGAGCCCTTTTTCCAATCCGGAAATAAACTCTTCCAGACAGGCGCTTTTTACGGCTTGTCTGATTTGCTCTTCCGACGCATTCTCATCTCCCAGCAGAATATTGTCGCGGATTGTGCCGGCAAACAGGAAATTGTCCTGAAAGACAATGGCGATTTTGTCACGCAACGAGATTAAATCCAAGTCGCGAACATCTACACCGTCAATCTTTACTGCGCCGGATTTGACGTCATAAAATCGGGGCAGCAGGTTGACCATTGTGGTTTTTCCGCCGCCGGAATTGCCGACGAAAGCAATGGTCTGCCCTACTTTGACTTTCAGGCTGACATCTTTCAGAACCGGTTTGTCTTTTAAATATTCAAAGCAGACGTGGTCATAAAAGATTTCTTTTTTAACCTCGGTCAGAGGTTTGGCATCCGGTTTGTTATGAATTGCCGGTTGTTGTTCCAGCAGCCCGAACACCCGTTCCATTGCCATGAGCGCCATTTGGACGTTGTTGTAGTTGTTGCCGATAGATTTTATCGGATTATACAGCATAATCAATGCCGTAATGAAAGAAACAAAGTTTCCGGCCGTAATCTCATGATGGACAATCAAATAACTGCCCAGCCAGATGACGCCGGCAATACCGAAGGAAATGACCAAATGCATCAGCGGCGACATCATGCCGGTCCGCTGGATCATCTTAATCCCCATTTTAAACACGGTTTGCAGCGTGTTGCGAAAGCGTTTGCCCTGATAGTCATAAAGATTGTACGACGTAATAATCCGGTTGCCGGCAAAGGTTTCGTTATAATGTGTCATAACCGCGGAACCGGAAAAAATGGTCTTGTCCATAACGGATTTGATACGGCGGCGAACCGTTGTCAGCGGATATAACGCCCCTAAAAGCACAACGACGGCGACAATTGCCAGCTGCCACGAATTGTAAAACAAGACGCAAATCAATGAAATTGACGAGAAAACGCGGGTGGTAAAAAGCTTCATATTCGACAAGAGGCCGTTGCAAGCCAGATCAACGTCCTGATTGAAACGCATCTGAATATCTCCAGAGTTTGACCTATCAAAATAAGACGCTTCATAGGTCATCAGCTTGTCAAACAGGTCTATTTTGACATCATTGGCGATTTTGCGCCCGACCCAGGTGTTCAGATAAGTTGCGGTATAGTTGAGCAGGCTCTGCAAAGTGCTGAACAAGATAATCAAAAGCGGAATATAAGATGTGGCCGCGGTGCTTTTCTCCACCATTACCACATCCATATACGGCTTGAGCGACCAGGCAATGACCGCATCCATCGAGCCAATCGGAATGGTAATCAACACTGCCAAAATCGCCCTAACCCAATACGGCTTCACATAAGGCAGCATTTTACGATAATTTTGAACAATATACAAGTTGTTGATTTTATTTCTTATTTTTGCAAACATATTAACCTTCATTGCTTATTATGTGCGCATAATAGCAGACTCTGTCTTTTTTTGCAAGGCAGAGCAATGATAGTCCACATTAATAATGTGTCAGGAAAAGTTATTTCTCTTTAATAAAACCTGTTTTTTTCTTTTTGAGCAATAATTCTCATAAAAGTGTCATCCTGACCGTTAAAAGGAGAAAAGCCTTTTTTCTCAACGCACAGTTTGACTTTTAAATCATTCCTTTCCAATTTTTTGCAGGTTTTTACCATATCAAGAAAACGACGGTAATGATTTTCATAAATAAAAGCGTTTTCCTGCCCTTCAACAGGTTTTCCTTTCATATACAATTCATTTTGCATTCCGCGAACTTCGATGCACATATATCCGGACTTGCTTAAAACATTTGATGCCCATTTGAAGACCTTGTCTTCCTGTTCCTCAGCAATGGAATGAAGCGTAAAGCGAGAATAAACGGCGTTAAACATTCTGTCATCAGACAAATTTGTGAAGTCTCCGCATTCAAATTTGAGATTATCTTGTTGTTTTATCTCATTAAGGTGCTTGATTTCTTCCGCGCACTGGTCAACTGCCGTCGTGTTAATTCCGTTTTGAGCAAAATAAAATGCATCACGCCCGTTTCCGCAACCGAGTTCAATCAGCAGATCATTGCGGCGGAGATAATTATCCTTAACAAAACGCGAAAATAATGACGGTTTGAAAGGCATTTTGGCCTGTGCATAAAAATTTTCCCAATAAACTTTATCGTCTACCATATTATTTTATCCTTATTGCTTGTAATTTTGTGATTATTTCATCAATGTTGCTTGGAATTCCTGACAGAAACACACCTTCATGGCGATTCAGATTTTCCGGAAAGCTCCAGTAGTTACCGTAAATATGCGCAAGATATTTATGCTGATTATGAGGAACATTAAATTCCATTCCTTCAAACTTTCTTTTCTGTAACGGAAAAATATCATCATAATCATAGAAATACGGCTTGAAATACGCCCAATTTTCAATCCCTTTAAAAATGGCGGGACGGCTTTGGCTTTCCGGTTTTTCCGCTTGCTTTCCTTCACATATGTTTTTGAAAGTATAATCGGAGAGCTGTTTTCTGAATGCTGTTAAACTGGCTTCATTTTCTTCGACTTGAGAAAAATTCATATTATAAAATTCCCTGCCGGCAATCATCTTTTGAGACAATTGTTGTTTTTCTTCATCCGTTTTCAGGGGTTTGTAGTAAAAGTCGTAAGGAAAAACATCGAGATTAAGATAAGTGCCATGGTAAGAAATCCGAATGAAATTATCCCATTTCATAAAAGTGCCATATTTTCCGTAAAAATGGAGTTCCGTCCCTTTAAATTCTTCTTCCAGAATGTCAAAAAGGCGGTTGTAACTCTCACGGGGCATGGCAACGTCCATATCATCATCCCAGGGAATAAAGCCCTGATGACGAACGGCCCCCAGAAGCGTGCCGAAATCCAGCCAATATTGTAAATTGTGCTTCCGGCAAGCCTCATCAAATATCCGCAAAATTTCCGCGTCGGCCAGCTGCAACGCACGCATTTTTCCTTTTGCCGGCGGGAGTTTGGTTATATCAACCGTATAATTAAGAAAAGAAACAAATTCGGAAACGCTTAATCCGGTTTCAGAAATTTTACCTGACTTTCCCGCTAAATCCTGAAGCATAACCTGCGTTTGAATATTCTGGGCTTTGATATCTTCCAATGTTTCTTTATTTTTCCAAATCTGCCGGTAGGTTTTGCTATATTTGTAAAGCAAACTCTCCGACCAACTCATTTTTTCTTTTCTTTTTTTACTTACCATCAGTCCACCTTTTGTTTTTAAAAATACATAGAAAGAGCTATTGCCTTTTCTATGGTTTTCGTTAAAAATTTTACTTTACCTGAAGATTATTTTATGCAAACGCAACAGGCTTTTAATAAATATCAGCACGCTGTAGCTGAAGCATTTTAAGCCTTCCTCCAATTTCTTTTTCAATTTTTTCTTTTCTGCCAATGCGTAACGGTGTTTATAAAATTTCTCTTTATATCGGGAAATTTGTAACAATTCTTCATAGCAATAACGCAGCGGTATTTTAAAATCAGGATCACAGTATTTTTGATATAAAGACAGCCATTCTTCATAAGTTTGGACATGAAATATTTTTTTGCCGTACAGCCAGAATAAGCTGTCTTTCAACGGGTGGATTCCATATTGCTTAAAGTTCAAGCAAATTAAATTATTGGCAAACGATTGTTCAGTCAACCTTATGCCTTTCTCTGTTACATCTGAACAATCTTCTATTGTTTCATAGACATACGGAAATTTCTTGCTTAGGCAGGAAAGCCAGATATGCTGTTCCGGAATATAACGAAAATTCCCTTGAATAAACATATACTTCTCTTCATTTACCGGCCGATGTGACAAAAACCATTCTGCATCCGTTCTTGTCTGCAAGGGAATGTCCCAAAGCAACAGCATGTCTTGCGTTAGGCCGAATGACAGAAAATCATAAGGAAAAAACATCTTTTGCGTTGGCTTATCTCCCAGAACCGTGATAATCCGGTGAGAAAAAATTTTCATTTCCTGACCAGATTTCGGATATTTATAAAAATGTTTTAAAAAACCGGTTTCACGAATTTCAAAATCTGTACGCAATTTCAAGGCATATTTAGTGGTGACCTTTTCCAACCCTGCTTTGGTTGAAACAATTTGCCGATTGATGTTGTTAGGTTTACTTCCCAGATTTTTATCTGCAGAATACATGGGAGCTATGGCTCCGGGATCTTTATTTAATATAACCGTATCATAATCCAGACCGGAAACATCCGTTCCTTCCCAAGTTGATAAAATAATTCCGGCTCCCGGAAGCTTACGCCGTATGCTTTGAAGGCACAACGGGGTTAACTCCGGTGACACAGCACCTTGTACGACAACGGTTATATCATTAAAATCGATCATATCTTTTCCTTTATTTCTTCAATAAACGGGAAAGCTTTCAGATTTAAATGAACGCCGTCCCGATAATATTCGCCTTTGGTTGTCAAATTGCTATTCAAAAGTTTATCTATTATTGAGACAAAGCGTACCCCCCCCC
>CABUWG010000026.1 GCA_902495305.1 uncultured Pseudomonadota bacterium
TGTAAAGTTTCATATCAGTCCTTTTCCAAAGACTAATTTTGGGGCGAAACATTAGCAATTTTTGCAAAAAAAATTAGCACCTGCCATTAGCAGATGCCAACTTATTGACTTGTGTTTTGTGTAAAAATCTTTGAAAATCAAAGACTTAAACAAATAATGGCTGGGATGGCTGGATTCGAACCAACGAATGCCGATACCAAAAACCGGTGCCTTACCACTTGGCGACATCCCAAAAAGATTGCCGATCTCGTACACGGCCAGCAACCCGATAACACTAAATAATGCAGGCAAGCGTTATTCAGAAATATATCTGCCCTATAAATACGGTAAATTTTTTCTGATTGCAAGTCTTTTTTCACAATAAATGCAATTTTATTTGCTTTTTTTCATGGGAAGAATTTTCTTTTTTTCTTCCTTGGCTTTCAAAACTTCCAAATCACGCTCTTTGGCCATCTTATCCAAAACGGTTTTAATGACCTTGTCCAAATCTTTTCCCTCGCGATAATCTGCCGGCAGAGCAAAATTAACGCGCCCGTCCCGCAACAGGGCAATGGCTTTTTTCTTGCTCTTACTTTTCGGCGGATAAACGGCAATAGCAATGCCGTTCCGTTCTTTTGTCAGCTTCATGGACGGAATATCAGTCATTCCGTCACCGAAATAAATCATTCTCCGAAACGGAATAGGGCGTTCTTCGTCCGGCATATATTCGTTAACCGCCTTGTCCTCAAGCTTGCCCAGCCCTTTGTTAATCTTGGAAAGGTACTGCGTCTTTGTAGAATAGTTTACGACGCGGGCCGGCCAGACCGGATGTCCGTCTTCATCAAAAGCAAAGGAGCAGCCGAAAATGTTTTTAAAGTATTTTTGAATTTTTGAACCGGCAATAATTTCTTCATAACCGGCAGAAATAATATAATGTTCAACTTCCAGATCAAGCGTACGGCCATATTCGTTAATCCGCTCAAACCATTCTTCAACACCTTCAAAATATTCAATATTTTTTCCGGTTTGGCAAAAATTTTCTTTGGTCAGATTGATTCCCTTTTCCCGAGCCATTTTTACAAAATAGTACATTGAGCCGGTAACCTGATCGGCACAGTTATCAATTGACCACTGGTTTGCATGGCGCCAAAAGGTCTTGGGTTTCATCCCAAACTCCGGAATCAGTGCAAAATTCTGCATGTCCGTCGTGCTCAGCGTTCCGTCAAAGTCATAAATCAATGCTACTTTAGTTTTTGCCATAATTTTTAATTATCTCCACTTGCTTTAAATCTAAAAACATTATAAAAGTAATACGTTAAAATTTAATTATGAGTTAAAGAGGAAAATAAAATGGTAGCAAAAACGATGGACCAGTTGGTCTCACTTTGTAAACGTCGCGGCTTTATCTTTCAGAATGCAGATATTTATGGCGGTATGCAGGGTGTGTATGATTACGGTCCTCTGGGAGTTGAGCTGAAAAACAACCTCAAACAGGCCTGGTGGCGTTCAATGGTTTATGAACGTGATGACATCGAAGGACTGGACGCTGCTATTTTGACCAATCGTAAAGTTTTGAAATACTCCGGACATGAAGATACATTTTCCGATCCGATGGTTGATTGCAAAAAGTGCAAAGGCCGCTTCCGTGCAGACCATATTGACGGCAAATGCCCAAACTGCGGCTCCACCGACTTAACGGAGCCCCGCCCGTTTAACCTGATGTTCAAAACCATGACCGGACCGGTCGAGAGCGCGGATAATCTTGCTTATCTACGTCCGGAAACCGCACAGGCCATTTTTACGCAGTTCAAAAACGTGGTCGATTCAACATCACGCAAACTGCCGTTCGGTATTGCCCAAATCGGAAAATCTTTCCGCAATGAGATTACGCCGCGTAACTTTATTTTTCGTGTGCGGGAATTTGAGCAGGCAGAACTGGAGTTCTTTGTCATGCCGGGAGAAGATGAAAAATGGCATGAAATCTGGAAGGAAGCCCGTATAAAATGGTGGGAAGAACAGGGGCTGAAACGTGAAAACCTGAATATTTATACCACCCCGAAAGATGATCTGGCCCACTATGCCAAAGCTTGTTACGATATTGAATATCAGTTCCCGCACGGGATGGAAGAGCTGGAAGGCATTGCCAACCGTCGGGACTATGACCTTGGCAACCATACCAAAGGACAGGAAGAGTTCAAGCTTGAGGCTCATGTCCATGAAAACAAGGAGTCAACAACCAAATTGTGCATTCGTGATGATGACAGCAATTCATGGATTATTCCGTATGTTATCGAGCCGTCAATGGGGGTAGACCGTGGTGTCCTGGCCTTGTTGACCGAGGCTTATGAGGAAGAAGATCTGGGCGAAGGAAACTCCCGCATTGTCTTAAAGCTCAAAAAACATCTGGCGCCGATAAAAGTTGCCGTTATCCCGCTGAAAAAGAACAATGAACAGATTATGGCCAAATGCCATGAAATCAAACAGAATTTGTTAAAACTGGGTATCGGCCGCGTTGCGCTGGAAAACACCGGCAACATCGGCAAGGCATATCGCCGTCATGATGAAGTCGGTACGCCTCTGTGCATTACGGTAGACTTTGAAACCATTGAACAGCAGCCGGAAAGCGTCACAATCCGCGACCGCGACACAATGGAACAACACCGTGTCAATGTGGCAGATTTGCCCAATTATCTGCGTGATTATTTCGCAAGATAATAAATATCAGTAATGAACAAGAAAAGCGGAGAAATAAATCTCCGCTTTTTTGTTTTAGTCTCTCTGCCAGAGCTTTCTTTTTTATGTTCAAAGATATCCCCTGCATTTAGAAGTTGATTCTTTAAATATTTTTGACTGTACTGCTTTTGCGGATTATTTCGAATATTGTTAAATCTATGGGAATTTGCATCCTCGAGAGATACGGATGAATTCAACCATTTTCTTCCAAGTAAACTCGGGGTTTTCTGTAGGCATATAAAGAAAAACCGCCCTTTCGGACGGTTTAATCTTACATGACAGAGGCGGCAGGAGGGGGCGACCTAAAATCCTATTCCATTCTAATTCTGAGCTGTTCTTTCAATTGCTTAAAAGTTATATCTGTCCTATATTTATTATGAAAGACCAGCCAAGAATGTAAGGAATATTCCCAAGCTCTATTAGCGTCAATCACAACTCCTGATAATTTATCATAATGTTTCACAATTTCAGAAAGTGTTTCTAGATTGTAGTTTAATCCGATTTGGCTAAAATCATGATAAACATCTCCTATTGCACAATCCCCAAAGTCATAAATACCATTAAGCTTTTTCTCAGAAAAATCAAATGCCAAGTTTTTTGCCATAATGTCAAAATGAGAGAATTTGATTATCTCATTATCATTTTTCAAAACAAACTTATCATAAAAATTGCTTATAAATGTTTTCTCATTTTTATTTAGCCTGTCATCGGACAACATATATTCTAAGACTTCTCTTGGCTTCTTTGCCCTTTCTAACCTATCCCATCTGGGAATATCAATTTTTTTAGATATTTCTTCTGTAACTGAATTAAGTTCATAAACAAAATTAGCTATATCAAAGAAAAATTTATTTTTCTCGCTTGAGGAGAGAACAGACAAATCGTTCTGAGTAATATTATCGCCATGCACTTTTTTATGAATTGTGTAAAAATATCCGTCTTGATAAACTTCAGTCTTTGGAATATCCAAAGTAATTTTACCATCTAGGAATTCCAATATTTTATTTTCTCTTATCAACTTATCCAAGCTTTTAACATTTCTCGGAAATCTTACAATAAAATCATCATTTATCTCATAAGCATAACTGTTATATGCATCATTAAACTTAGGCTTTATAGATCTTACTTTATGCATTTTTGATATTATATCAGACACAAAACCAGTATTTCTGGCTTGTTCATCCCCTAAAATCTTAATATTTATTTCTTCACGCATTTCTTGTCCGCCTACCCTGTAACTAAAGCATATCAACAAATAAAAATACATTGTAAATGAAAAATACTTTATTGTAAAACAAAAAAACTCCCGAAACCTGACAAGGTTCATACAGCTTAACTACTTATAAAATAAAGAAACTTGAAAATAAAAATCCGTGTAACTACACCAAACATCTCTTAGCTTTGCTGGGGAGAAACGACCGCAGCAAAGCTTAGTTGTTCGCGCAAGTAGAAGGCTTCAACTTTCGTAGCGGCGCAAAAAAGACGCTTTTCAGCGTCTTTGTTTTGAAGGACAGAGGGGGGGGACAACTGAATTCTCAGCCGTTGGCTGCGGCTTCCCGACGGCAGCACCTGCTGTGCAGGTTCAAAGCACTTTCTCTATCACGCATTCCGCCATAGCAACGCAATCCTCTGGGCAGGGAAGTGACAACCGATGGCTGTCGGCCTCCCGACCGCCCGTCGTACGGGTTAGAAGAAGACGGCGGCACGCAATGAAACAACCGTGTCGTAATCAGACTTGGGGTTGAGTGCCGGCTTGATGTAAAATTGTACATCCGGCGTAATTGTTGCCCATTTTGAAATACCCCATGCCCAATAGGCTTCCAGTACTGTTTCATTCGGGCGGGCGGAAGCGTCGCCGGCGCCGGTCTTGTCAATCTTATTATAAGCGGCGGCAAACCCGATCTGATCAAGAGGATTGCGATCCAGCGGATCGTTATATACCGTGCCGAGAACAAAAGAGAGCTCGGCAAAAGCCGTGCTGCCGGACACGCCGTTCAAACGGGAGAAAACAGCCCATTTCTCGCCAATATTTTGCGAAGCGTTTAATGACCAGCCGTTTGTCGTCTGAGGCTGCTCTTTTACGGCCGGCTGATTATAAACCATAACGGAATATTGTCCGCTGCCCAGCCCTTTGATTGTCGGCGTATAAGACAAAGAGGCAAAAGTCGTGTAGTGTTCTTCATTCAAATGATTAACCCGTACGCTGATGCCGTCAATATTTGTGGCATCCTGAGCACCGAAAGTCAAAGACCATTCGTCATTTGGCGCAATCTGGGCAAACATGCCGACGCCGGACGTGGAGTAGGTCGAGGTGGCGTTTTGCGATAAAGAATAGTTGATAAAGTTAACCTGCTGGTTGGAGTCGTAGGCCGTGCCGTCAAAATTATACAACGGAAACTGACCGGCGCCGAGTGTCAGCCAGTTCCATTTTCCGCCCAGCTGATAAGAATAATAGAGTTCGTCAAAAGCGTTTGATGAAGAAGTATAATCGTTAATGGCAGAGGCAACGCCGATATTGTTGCCGATTCTTTCGGCGCTGGAACCACCGTAACGGGCAATGTTATAAGCAAAGTTCAATGTTCCGGTTCCGTATTCGTTTTGAAAAGTCGTCCAGGTAAAAGACGGATAAATTATGGTCTGATAAGCCGTCTTTTTGCCGTTCGGCGCACCGCGCTGAGCCATATAAGATATGTCAACCGAGTAGTCAAAACCATAGTCTTTGCTGAGACGGTTTTTAAAATCAGTATACTCCTGCCCCAAATCCGTAAAGTCATGATTCCGGCGAATGTGTCCGGCCGCAGCACGCTGCTTGGCGGATTTCGGACGATGAACGTTGGTTGCGGCAGAGGTTTTCGTATCAGATGAAACTTCGGCCACGCTGGCTTGAACATTTGCTGCCGAAAAAAGCAAAGCACAAGAAAAGACGGACGTCAAATAACCGATTTTACGTGTAAACATTTTTCCAATCCTTATCTGAAGAGTTAAATTTGAAAAAGTATATATAAGCAAAAAATGATAATTAAAGCCCTGAGAGAAAAATATTGACAAAACCGGCTCATAAGCTATACTTGCCGAACTTACGAGAATTATTAACAAAAATTATTAACTAAAAACAAAGTATCATGAAAGAACTTGTTTTATGTGCTGAAACAGCAACCGATATCAAAAGAGAGATGTTAGATTTTATTGACAGTTTTGGAGTTCCCAAAACAAAAGTCGTTTGCCCGCCGCATTTGGTTTATTTTTATCATGGCAATGAACGCAAAAACGTTTGGGCCATGACCTTAAAAGACAAAGAACGCCTGTCGTATCATGTTTTTCTCTATATTGACAATGATGTCATGACGCTTGAGGTCGGGTGCTTCCATTTTGTTCAAATCCCTGTCGGGACGACGCTTCCGAGCGGAGTATCCGGCATGCGGTATAACGAGAACGGAGAACTGGAGCAGGTTTTATATTGCCGCCGCAAAAAGCGTTCTGCCGCCAAGTCCGAAAAAGACTATTACGGTATGGAGGCAGACAGTGCGGAATATAAAGATAAAGTTGCTGAAACAGCCTGATTCTTTCAAAAAAATAAAAAGCCTTGGGATAAAACCAAGGCTTTTTGCTTACATATTATTGCGGTTTCTGGTTGAGAACGGCATATATTGCCCGACTCCGCCAAAATATTTTTCAAAAAATCCAGGTTCCTGCCCCGGAGTCAACGTCGCATCGCTGCTGACGGCAACTTCCGTGCCTTCTTTTTTATCAAGGCGGTCAATGCTGGCAACCTGATCATATTTGTCAAATTTGATGGTCAAAACATCGCGTGAGATTTCAGTCGGCTTAAAAAATGCCACTTGTTTGATTTCGGAAGACATGTAAATCCATGTGTTTTTATCCAGCGAAACCACGGAAGACGGCGCGCCGAGCAGGCTTAAGACCTCTTCTTTGCTTTGTCCTTGTTTGAGCTGGGAGATTCGGTCGTTTGTAGGCATATTGCCGTTATGCGATACAAACACATCGCTGGAGCAGGAGCACAACATTGCCGCGGTTAATATGCTGAAAAGTATTTTGTTTGTTGACATCTGAAAATCCTTGACGTTAATATCACAACAGTTTTTCCATATATAACATAAGGAAACAATTTATGCAAAATCTTTTTTCTTATCCAATAGAAGTAGACGGATTGTCCGCTTCGGTAAAAAAATACCTGATAAAAGCCTCTCCTAAAGATTTAGTCTATCTGACGGAGGTTTTAAAGGTTCCGGCGGTAAAATCCTGTTCCGCGGAGATTTTCCTGAAGCACAACCACCGTGAACATGCCCTGAATGTCAACGGAACGGTAAAGGCTGAGCTGGAACTGACCAGCGTTGTTAGTTTGGAAAACTTTGACAAGCTTTACGAGGGCGAATTTTCTTTGCATTATGACACCAAGGCAACATATAAAGACATTCGCGATATGGAACCGGAGTTTGATGATGACGTGCCTGATATTGTTGAAGACGGCAAAATAGACTTGGGCGATATCGTGATTGAGCAGGTTGCCCTGATGATTGACGACTATCCGCGCAAAGACGGCGAGGTCTTTTCTTTTGAATCCGAGTTTGATGCAGAAACGACCGAGGCGATGAATCCGTTCAATATTCTAAAAAAATTAAAGAAATAACAATTTTGTGCTTGCAAAATGCAAAAATATTGGCTAAAAGGATTTCAAGAATTTCTAAACCTCATTAATTTAGTTGCATTTAAAGACTAAAAGGTTTATTAATGGCTTTGAAAAAAGTGTAAATAACAATTAATTAGAGTATAAGAAAATGGCTACACCTAAAAAGAAAACTACTCCTTCCCGCCGCAATATGCGTCGTTCTCACGATGCTTTGAAGGCCAACTCCTATCAGGAATGCCCGAACTGCGGAGAGTTGAAGAGACCGCATAACGTATGCGCTTCCTGCGGATACTATGATGGCAAAGAAGTTGTTGCAAAGAAAGCTACAGCTGAATAAATTATAAATTTTATATATGGAGCAGATATTGTCTAATACGAATAATCTGGTCATATCAATCGATGCAATGGGGGGAGATAATTCCCCCAGAGTCGTAATTGAGGGGCTTGCTCTGGCCGCAAAAAAAAATCCTGACGCCAAGTTTTTGTTGTTCGGCGATAAGGATAAAATCTCAGCCCATCTGAAAAATTATCCGTCATTGCAGGAAGTTTGCGAGATTCGCCATTCCGACGAAGTCGTGAGCAATGATGACAAGCCTTCACAGGTTATTCGCAACCGCAATACCAGCATGCACATGGCAATAGACGCCGTCAAAAACGGCGAAGCTCAGGCCGTCGTGTCTGCCGGTAATACCGGTGCATTGATGGCAATCTCCAAACTTGTGCTCCGTACAATCCAAAAAATTCATCGTCCGGCAATCGTCAGTATTATGCCCCACCAGTTTGGCAAATATGTTATGCTTGATTTGGGAGCAAATACCGAGTGTGATGCCCTGAATCTGGCCGAATTTGCCTTGATGGGTGACATTCTGGCCCGCCATGCCCTCGGACTGACGCGTCCCCGTGTTGCGCTGCTGAATATCGGTGCCGAAGAAATGAAGGGCAAAGAAGAGATTCGTCAGGCTGCACATCTGATAAAAACCTCGCGTTTGGATATTGATTTCATTGGTTACATTGAACCGCATGAGATTCCCAACGGCATGGCAGACGTTATTGTGGCAGACGGTTTTACCGGCAATATCGCGCTCAAGTCCATTGAAGGAACGGCTCGTCTGGTTTTGCGCCTGATGAAAAATTCGGTCAAACAGTCTTGGCTGGCCAAATTGGGAATGCCTTTTATGCTTGGCGCAATGCTCAAACTCAAGAAGACCATGGATCCGCGTTTGTATAACGGAGCCATGTTCGTCGGCTTAAACGGCTTGTCTGTCAAAAGCCACGGCGGAACAGACGCTTTGGGCTATTCCGTAGCCGTCGGCAATGCCATTTCTCTGGTACGCCAGAATTTTGTGGCAACCATCAGGGCAGAGCTTGAAAAAGTTGATTTGGACGAACTTTCACAGGAAATTATCTATGACGCTTATTAGATCTGAAATTATCGGCCACGGACATTATCTTCCGGCCAAAGTTTTAACCAATGACGACCTTTCTAAAATGGTAGAAACCAACGACGAATGGATCAGCACACGTACCGGCATCAAACAACGTCATATCGTAACAGATGAACTGACATCGGATATGGCGGTTGCGGCTGCACAAAAAGCAATCGATTCTGCCGGAATTTCCGTTGACGATGTTGATCTGGTCGTTGTGGCTACGGTAACGCCGGACAACACCACGCCTGCCGTATCCGCTAAAATTGGAGGAAAACTGGGGGTTAAATCCGGTACGCCGACTTTTGATATTTCAGCAGCCTGCTCGGGTTTTGTTTATGCCCTGACAATGGCGGACAATATGATTCGTCTGGGACAGGTCAAATGCGCTGTTGTTATCGGTGCAGAAAGCCTTTCTAAAATTGTGGACTGGACAGACAGAAACACCTGTGTTTTGTTTGGAGATGGTGCCGGTGCCGTTGTTCTGCGCGCTTGCGAAGGCAAAGGCGACAAAACGGATACCGGTATTCTGGCGACCCGTATTTATTCTGACGGCAGCCACTATGAAAGCCTGAAGTCTACCGGCGGCGTCTCGTCCACACAAACAGCCGGCTTTATTTACATGGACGGCAAAGAAGTTTTCAAATATGCCATCAATTCTTTAAGTCAGGCCGCGGAAGATGTTATGGCCGATGCCGGTGTAAAGGCAGAAGATATTGACTTATTGATTCCCCATCAGGCTAATATTCGTATTATCAACGGTGTCGGACAAAAACTCGGCCTGCCGGATGAGAAAGTTGTTGTGACCGTCAATAATCACGGTAATACCTCGGCGGCTTCCATTCCTCTGGCAATTTCAGAGAGTTTTGAAAGCGGCAAAATCAAGAAAGGCAATTTGGTCGTTCTGACAGCCATGGGCGCCGGATTTACTTGGGGCGGCGCGTTAATCAGATTTTAAAAACAGTTTTTTCTGTTTATTAATTTACTGATTCGGCTTGTCATCGGGAATAAATTACGCTACATATTTCATGCAAAAGAAAAGATATAGTATAAAGAATAAAATTAAAGGAATTTGAGATGAAAACAATTACTCGTGCAGATGTTGCTGAGACTATTTATGAAGAAATCGGTCTTTCCAGAAAAGACTCTAATGAAATTTTGGATATGGTTTTGGATGAAATCGTACAAGAGCTGGCTCGCGGCAATGACGTAAAATTGTCTTCTTTCGGCACATTTTCTTTGCGTGACAAAAAAGCGCGCTCCGGCCGTAATCCCAAAACCGGCGTTGAGGCCGTTATCAGCTCCCGCCGCGTTATTTCTTTCAAACCTTCTCAAACGATGAGAAAAATCATCAACGCCTGATTTTTTAAGGAAAACAAATGGTTGTCAACAAAAGTAAATCTGCTTTCAGAACAATTGCAGAAGTTGCGGAAGAACTCGGTGTGGCAACGCATGTCCTGCGCTTTTGGGAAACCAAATTTCCGCAGATTAAACCGATGAAAAGAAGCGGCGGCCGCCGTTATTATCGTCCGGATGATGTGGAACTGGTCAGAACGATTAAAGAATATCTGTATGACAAGCGCTATACCATTGAAGGCGTACAAAAACTTTTCAAAGAAAAAGGTGCCAAAAAACTGGTCGGCGAAGAAATTCAAAAAGACTTTTTTGAAGAAGTCGATACAACGGCCATTGACGATAACTGTCGCACTCTTGTCAGCGGTCTTGTTGCTGAGCTGAAAGAAATCAGGGCAGAAATGCAAAAAGCAATAGAGTTGGCTGCAGAATAATCATTAAAAAACATCGTATTGAAAAACGATGTTTTTTTGTTATATAAACTTTTTCCATACTTGCAATTTATCTTCGAATCTGAGCGTTGCATTGGCCGGACTGGTCGAGGGCAGGGAATGGCACTCCAGCTGCGCCAGCAGTTTCGGATGAAATTTCTTAAAAAACTGAAAAGATTTCTGGCCGTTAAACAGCAATTTTTGAACATTCGGATACTTCTTCAGTAAGGTCTCAAAGTCATTGGGAATTTCCGATTTGATGTTACTATCCAGACTGCCGCTTCGCTCGCAGTATTGCAGATTGTCCCACAAACCGATACCCTGTGCCAACAGACAGGACTTTTTCTCCTCGTAATTGGAATATGTGGCTCCGTTATTAAACAGTCTGGCCATAATCAGCCAAAAGGCATTGCGGGGATGAGCATAATATTCTCCGGCCTCCAGAGAAGCAACACTGGGCATCGTACCGATAATCATTGTTTTTGTATTCTCATCAAGCAGCGGGGCAAAACTTTTCGGCATATAAAATCTCCTGCACAATATTATTTGCTTTACATTTTTAATTGTTGTTTATACCATAATCAATCATAACAGTCAAGATTTGTTCTATTAACCAACTTTAGGAATGCTTTATGGACAATAACAAAATTCTGGAACGCCACCTCAATCAGATAGAAAGCCTGAAAAAACAGCGTGGATTAAATGTCATGGCTTTTATCTTTGGCGGCTTTTATTTTTTATATCATCAGATGGGCGTGACCGGCGTAATCTTTATCCTGTCTCCGGCTGCAATTTATATGTTTTTGACTTTGCTTGGGTGTGGTTTGGAATATTATTGGGGGCTGGAGCTTTTGTTTCATTTTCTTGCCGGACTTACAGCCACGCCTTTGCTTATTGCCAATAAACAAAAGAGAATTAAAAAAATTCTCAGTGGAAAGCCGGATGAACCGGTACCGGAACCTGATGCTGAAGAAAGAAAACGCGACCTGATTTTTTTAGGAATTTTGCTTTTGATTGGTGTGGTATGGGATACGAGGGATAAAAAAGATATTGCTGTTCCCGAGCTGTCACCGGAGCAGCAGCTTCATCAGTCTTTTGAGGGCTTGTCCGAAGGAGAAGAGACGAGAAGATTTATCGGTTTGGCCGAATTATATCTGCATAATACCGAGGGGGTAAAAGCCGCTTGTGAGAATGCCGGTTATAATCTGCACAAATATCCGCAGCGTTTTAAAGATGTTTATCAGCGGGAATATCAGAATCTGGCCGATATGCTTTCAGCCAAAGGGGTTAGCTGGGAAGATTTCTTAAATGTCATGAGAAGAGAAATGAGCGGCCACTTGTTGCAAGGAGCCGAAAACAAACTCGACCAAATACGCCGAAAACTGATTATTTCCGCAATGGCTCATCAAGATAATGTTGCGCCGGAAAAAGTCGAGTGGAAAGAAGAATATGTTCAGATTCTTCCGCTCAATCGGGTTTGCGAATTTCTGGATAATGGCCATGAACTCGTCTTTTGGGAAAAAGACGAAATTGAACAGGCCGTTAAACAGCTTAAAAAATAAGTGTAATTAATATTTAAAGGCTATGCCGGAAATGACGGTATAGCCTTTATTAATTTGACAAGTTGAATTCATATTTAACAATTTTCAAGCCGTATTTCCAGTCTTTTTCTTCGCCTGTTAAAATTGCGCCGTGTTTGGTATAAAATTTATTTGAGGGAAGAAAATCTTTTAGCGTCCATAAAAACACTTTTTTACAGCCATTGTTTTTCAAATCTTCCAGCACAAATTTCAAAAGCCGGCTGCCGATGCCCATATCCTGATATTCCTGCAAAACATAAAAAATTGCAATTTCGGTTTCTTCGGCAATGGTATCGCCCAAAGTCAAAAAGCCGACAATTTCATTTTCTGTTTCAATGACATAAGCCAAACCGTGATTAATCCGTTGCCGTTCCTTGTCTATTCCCGTTTTATCAGTCATCTTTTGATGTAAGACTTCTTGTGGAATAAGATTGTAATAAGATGTTAGCCAGGTTCTATTATGAATCCAGGCAACGTCATCAGCGTCTTTTTCTTCGGCTTTTCTGCAAAAAAGCGGCGTGTTTTTAACGGCCGATAAGTTCGTGTTGTCAAGTCCTTCTTTGGCAAAGAGATAGCAGCCGTCTTCAAATTTCAGACGCAAATATTCAAAATCGCTGTAGTCCTCATAAACATATCCGTGAGCCGTAATGTCAATAAGCTTTTTCCCAATCACATTTTTACGAAACATACAGGACAAATCAAAATATTCTTCTCTGCTCCGGAAAGTTAGGTTATACATATCATCATCTTTTGTCATTGCGAAAGTTTCCATGTCGACAATATTATCGACTGTCCTTTCATCGACGCCAAAACGATATTCATATTCATAATATAAGTCGATCATTAGCTGCTTTTGGTTGTCAAATATCAAAAGGGCAGGGGATTCATACGCAATATGATGTTTGGGATGAGCCAGATATTCCGGCAAAGTTATAGGACCGTCAATGGCAGAATTAAAGTCCCAAAAGCCGTATACCAAAACTTTTTCCAACCGGTGTCCGATAAACTGAGATTTTATTGCCGCAATTTTTTGTTGTGCGTCTTCTAAAGAGCTGCTTTTTTGCTTGAGATCATTGTCTTTCGCCATTGCCTTTGCCTCATCTTAATATTTTATGGCCAATCCGCTGATGATTGTATAGCCTTTATTATTATCCGTCAAGTTGCGGTTCAGGCCTTTGGAGTTAAGAAAGCCGTTGACCAGAAACAAATCAAAATAACGGTTAAGGGTAAAACGGTTTTCTTGGACAATCAAATCATCGCGATGACGCGTATTCTCGGCCTCTGAGTGCAGATAAGCCAGATTTGTTTTGAAGCGCCCAAAGTCATAGCCGATACCAAAATCCCATGCCTGTCCCTCGCGATAATTGTCAAAAAATGCCGGCAGATAAGGTGAAAGAGCCTGAGTGGAAATCGGGTTGCGTTTGCCGTCGATGTAAGATTTTTTGTAAGAGGCGGAAATATGAAATCTGCCGGAAACCCAGCGTACGCCGGCAGCCCATTCTTTATCCGTACGGTTAAACATGCCGTAGGCGCCGGAAGTATAAAGCGTGCCGGCCGGCAGCTTCCATTTATTGAGCATGGCAGCGGTATAACCGTCTTCTGTTGTTTGATAACGGGCATACCGGCTGACCATACCGCGGCGGCTGGCATTGTCGGGCGTGTAGCTGAAACCGAATTGGGTATTGGCAATTTCCGGTGTAAAATAGCTAAACTTTAATGCACGTCCGTCATCCAACATATGGGTAGATTTTTGTGTGGCAAATTTAACGCTTTTAAAACGGTTTTTCCAGTTGGCGCTGGAGAGAAAATAAGTCAGGTTGCTGTCTTGAATGCCAACCCATGAAATCTTGCCGGCGCCCTGATGCAGCAAATAGGCGGCATTATAACTGTATCCGGCGGTGAGTCGGCCGTAATCGCGATGCTCGGCTAATAGATAAGGATAAAAACGCCAGTCGCCTTCCGAATAATCTTTGTGATGCTGACGATAAACAATGGTATAATCGGCGCGGGCACCCAATCGGCTGCCGTCAGAAGTCAGATAAGCGCCTTCAGCCCGTCCGTCTGCCCGAAAAACGGCACGGTTAGGCAGATTCTTGAGATTGTCCCTGTCCTTTGTTTCCATAATGCCGTAATATTGTCCGGCCAGTCCGGATTGCGAAAAGACCCATTCGTCCGCCCGAACCTCCAAAGGCAGAACAAAAATCATGCCGGAAAACAATGCAAAATTTAAGATTCCGTGTTTTAGTTTAGTCGCGTATCGAATAGTACAGTCTTTCAAAAAGTCACCAAAATAAAAAATATATCGGTATCTCAAGCGCAAGTCAATATAGTTTATGTTCAAGAGCTGAGAAGAATGAGAAATAAGGCTCAGAGTTTTTTGTATTGCAATTTTTTCTAAAATAATATAGGAATAAATAAAATTTTATAATTATGTGTCACTATTAAACAAATATTTTTATGGAAAAAAGTAAGCTGACTCTCACAAACAAAGCTAAAGGCTGGAAAGAAGTTTTTTCGGCAGGAAACAAAGAGATTAATGCAGATTCTTCATGGAAAGAAATTCTTTCGGCATTAAATCTGAGCATTGAAGATACACTTTACCTTTTGAATATTGCTCAAAAAAAGCACGGACTGTTTACACCGCAGGAAAAAGTTTTTTTGTTTTCCTTACCATATTATAAAGAAACATTAGAGCTGTTGCAGGATTTGCCCAATAGTCATTTTGGAGATTTTTTTAGTTCAGAGCTTCCCAATGGAGATACAATTTACTTCTTACGCCATCCTAAATTGGACGCTCCGCAAGTAGATGTGATTCTTGTTGAGGTCGTTATTGTAACACGGCAACCTGTTAACTTTGAACTCGAAACTTATGCTTTTATTGCTGCTTTAAGCTGTATGAAACATATCAGTATCCGGTATGCTGCCAAAGCACCTCAGGAATACTTGCAAAGAAAGGCAGAGTATGAGAAGGCCGTGAAGCAGCATAAAGAGAAAGAAGAAAGGGATGATCTTCCCTTTTAATTTGCATTGCTTTATAACCGGCACAACAAGTGCCGGTTATTTTTTTAGGCCCACCGGCGTTCTACCGCCCGCCTAAACCTTGTAGTGAACCAGCTTCTCCCGCTGCTTCAATCCCAATCTTAACCAATAAAAAAAACCGTTCATTAAGAACGGCTTTTTTCGAAGCACTTTTTATATCTGCGATACCGGACTAAATTGACCGCTACCGCCGTGCGGTTGGTCGGGATGACTGGATTAGTCCTCACGCTGTTCGTTCCACTTCGGTTTTGGGCGAAGCCCACCGGCGTTCTACCGCCCGCCTAAACCTTGTAGTGAACCAGCTTCTCCCGCTGCTTCAATCCCAATCTTAACCAATAAAAAAACCGTTCATTAAGAACGGCTTTTTTATTGGTCGGGATGACTGGATTTGAACCAGCGGCCCCTTGCACCCCATGCAAATGCGCTACCAGGCTGCGCTACATCCCGAAAGTAAAAAATAATAATTAAAAAGCAAGCGGCCGCGACCCTTAAGTTCGCTTCGCTTACTCCGGTTTGGGTCACATCGCTTCGCAAACGTCATTAACATTCGTTTGCTCACCGGCTCCCCGTCACCTGAAATCCTAAAAATCCTCCCTCGGAGCATTTTTAGCATCTCAGCCCCATGCAAATGCGCTGCCTTTCTGCCCGTGCGGCTCGCACCGCTACATCCCGAAAAGAACAATTATAAAATACTCTATACGGCTTTGGCAGAAAAAAAGCAAGCATTATTTTTAATTATAAAAAATCTTTTTTATTTATATGAAATATTGCACATATAAATAAAGAGTGTTACACTGAAAACAATTAAGTCCGTTAATTTGCAAGGAAAATCGTCTATGCCATTTTTTATATCGGTTGGTCGTCATGAAGCCTATGAACGCAGCAACGCCAAATATCCGATTACGCCGTCGGGAATAGCAGATGCTTGGTTGAGCGGACCGATTCTCGAAGAACAATCTGCGCCGGTAGACGTGATATATACGTCACCGTTGCCCCGAGCCAAAGCAACGGCAGTCACACGCGGCATGTCAATCGGCTGCGGCAACATTATCGTCAAAAATGCTTTGCATGAAAATTCCGCTCCGCCGGAAGTCTGGAATCTTGTCAGACAGATTATTTCTCAGGCTGAAGAACAGGGATACAAGCACCTTCATCTTGTCACGCACCAGCCGGTTGTTTCAATCCTCGGCGGTTCTTACTCGGCGTCAACGGGAAGCATCTGCCTCCATAAAGGGGAAAACTTGAAAAACATCATGGATGGAAAAACCGAAATCTTAACGCTTGGTTCCGTAGCCGAACAGCTCTATGCCCTGCAGTTTGAAAACCCTGAGGCTTACGACCGCTTATCCGCGCGCTATGCCGGATTGACGGCTTTGGCGCAAGAATATGACGGCTCTTTTGAAAACCTGTTATCTGTTTATGCCGCTTCCGAGAGCCAAAGGCCGTCTGCACAAAGGTTTTCCGGCCGGTCACGTTAATTTTGTTCTGCTAACTCTGCCATAAATTTATCTACATGATTTGTATTTTATTTGACATCAGGCTCTAAAGTTATAAATTATCACCACAAGTTAAATTATTTATAATCTTATTATATATGAAAATACAAATAGAGCTTAAGGACATAGTTGGCTTACCGGAATTGTTGTCAGTAGATGACAGCGGCGAAGCTTATAAGAAAAGGGTTTTTTCCATCATTATTCGCGAACAGACCTTGTCTCTTGGCGAAAGTCATGTAAATAACGCCCTTAACATCAGCAACAGTTTTAATCCGATACTGGGAAACTGCCGTTTGGATAAAGAACCGCTGATAAACTGGAAGCATCTGATAAAGTCTTTAATCTGCTGCGATTATCATAATCCGACGATTAGAAAGCAGATTCAGACAGTGCTCTGCCGGATGGAAAAGGTTGAAAGGCTCAATGAGCTGATATCGGGTCTCGGATATCTCAGGCTTCAGGACTGGCGGCGCCGCTCGGCACTACGGCGCAAAAGGCGGAAGATGTTGCAGCAGAAGGTGGATTTTGATGTTTTTGTCGCAATGGCCATCATGGTTTACGAGCAAAAAAATCTGGGAACCGGAATGGAGTTTTTGCAGGAACTGTGTATTTCTTATGCTTAAATAAAAACCCTGACATTTTAGTCAGGGTTTTTATTTAGTCATTAATTGCTTTTTGAATATTCCTGCGCAGCGAAGCCAGATTGTCATCGGCACAGTGCTTTGCCACATAATGTCCTTCGGGCGTGGCAGCCTCACGAAAATACTCAATAATAAATAGTCTGGCAGAATACGTCAGCCCCAAAGAATTGTGCTTTCCGCTTTCTATCAGGCTCAATAAGTCATTTTTTGTAATTTTTTCAATATCACAAACTTCTTCCAAGGCTTCCCATTCTTTATGACACAAACGGATGCTTGTTCTTCTGTCGTTGATCATTACAACTTTATTAATAAGTTTAGTCATCATCTCTTTCGTACCATTATCGTTTTTATTATAATACTTTCACAATACACAAACAAAAAGGAAAATACAATTTAAAAAAGAAAAATATGGATAATAAAAAGCTGGGTTGCACAAAATATAGTTGCTATCTTTAATCATATCGCTAATTCGTTGAATTTCAAAATTTTATTTAAACAAATCTCAACTTTAAAACATATAAAGATGCATATATAGTACTTATGCTTTTATAAAATTGCAATCATAAAATAGTATGTTTTTTAAAATTCAGACATTTATACTGTTTTTTCAAGCAAAACAGGTATTGAAAACCGGAGGCAATTAATAATTTTTAAAAAAGAAACAGCCTGCAAAAGAAGCAGACTGTTTGTGGTTATTTGGAAGTTTTTGATTTTTTGACACTGATCTTCTTTACTTTCTGCTGCTCAATGTTTGATTTCGGAAGAACAATCCGCAGCAGCCCGTCATTATATTCCGCGTCTGCCTTGTTATAATCCAAATCCCATGGCAGCGGGATCGTCCGTTTGACCATACCGTATGAAATCTCGGAAAAATAGTGGTCTTTGTCCTGAGAAGAATTCTCGTCTTTCTTTTCGGCGCTGATTGTCAGATATCCGTCAGAAGAAATCTGCAGGTCAATGTCTTTTTCGGCCACGCCGGGGATTTCGGCCGTCACGGTGACGTTAGACTTATTTTCGGCAACTTCGATTTTGGGCTCCAGACTGACACTGTCGTTAAACCTCGGAAAATCGACCATATGCCACAAGTGCGACATCAGATTGCGCAGGTCGCTGCCGCCCGATGCGGCATGAATCGGCACATCATAACCTGATGTTTTATCGTTGGTTGTCAGAGAATTTTTCATTTTTCCTCCGTTTAAAATGATTAAAAAATGTATTAGTGGTTTAGCAATAATCTATCTAACGTCAAAACAAAGTTTTTCAAGTTATAGAAAAAGGCTAGTGCCATTTTGAAGAGATAATCTCTTCCAGCTTTTTCTTGGCCAGCTCCAGTTGTTCAAGATTGCTGACCTTTTTGCCGGCACGGTTCATATAAAATAACAGACGATGCAGTGCCAGACTGGGATTGTTGTTGGCGCTTCTCATCAGGGTTTTGACAATCACGCCGGCCGGCTGGGTAAAGGTTCCGACAGGCGGATGATAATGGGTGTGGATTTCTTCGGACCAGTGTTCGTTTTTTTCCATATTGCTTCTCCTTTGCTGTTATACAACGGATATAAGGGCAAATTCTGCCAAGACAATAAAATTTTTTATCTATCACGGCCGCAGAATAAAAGAGACGATTTTTTGCCCTTTCAGGGTAGACAATCAAAAATCAATAATTATATAAGCGGCCGCAGCCGCAGAAATTTTGGAGGGGGAACAGAACGTGGAAGCCACAGACAATCATATCATCAGATACCAAAACGGAGAAGATGTCCTGCAGCACCTGACATATCCGCTGGTCAATACGATGATTATCGCCAATCACCTGAAAAAACGCCACCTCCAGATATATCCGGATTCGTATAACAGCCGGCTGGAACTGAATTTTGCCGAAATCAAAAAGCTGACGATATGTGAAAACTGCAGCCTGACCGTCGATTTGCGTGACAATCCGTATATTAAGGAAATTGTGATAAAAGACGGCTTTTCCGGCAGCATCAATTTGTCACGCAGCAGCGTCCGGAAAATATCGGTCGGTACCAACTGCCGCTGCGATCTGACCTTAGAAAACAGCCTGAACTGTTTTGAGTTCAGCGCCGGAGACGTTTTTAGCGGCCATGTCCGCATCAAAGATTCCTGCTTTCATAAATTAAGCGTCGGCTATTATTGCTATGCCGACATCAGTCTGACCAAAATCCGCGGCCGTAAAAAAATAAATATCGGAGATTCTTTTCGCGGAATGCTGAAAATGAGCGGCCTGTCCGTCCCTCGGCTGAATATCGGACATGACTGCCGCGGCAGTATCATTCAGCAAAGCCAGAATGAGGCAGAACATACAAAACGCCTGCACATCAAAGACGATTTTGCCGGAACGCTGGATTTGAGCAATGACGGGCAGACCGAGAAAATAGAGGTCGGCAGCTTTGCTTCCGGAACTTTTAACTTGTTAAACTGCCGCGGTCTGAAGTTCATAAAATTTGAAGACGCGTTCAGCGGCGTGGCGGATCTGAGCGAGTCCGACGTCGAATATGTCAGAGCCGGCAGCGGCTGCCGTGGCAGAATAGTCGTGCTGAATTGTCCGCGCCTGACATTGCTGGAACTTCCGCTCAATAAAAAAGGCGATATCACGGCAGAAAGAAATCCGCTGCGGATTGAACTTGTCCGCGGCCGCCTTTCTTATCGCTTTCATGAAAGAGGGCTCCCGCGCAGCTACTTTACGCCGTTTTACGTCGTCTGGCTCCGGCAGCTCGGCCGCAGTCTGCGCCGCCTTTAAAAAACTGAAATGTCAAGCAAAAAATCTGCATAAATTGCAGAAAAAAATACATTTTCCGGCTTTCTGACTATTTAAATAATGTTACGGTTATGTTACAATAAGAACATAAAGACCGATATTATTAAGAGGAGGCCCAGTCATGAAGGGGATGCATTTTAAGACCATTGGCCGCAGATTAGTGGAAAATGTTTCCAAAGCCAAAGATAAAAAAGAATTATTGTCGGCATTAAAAGATGCCTGCTGCAAAACGTCCACGCCGGAAAAAGTTGAAAAAGAACTCGGAAGAATGGATTTTCCAAGCGGAAAAGAAGTGGCAAAACTCAAAGCGACCATGGCGCGGGTCCGCATTAACAACGCCGAAGCAAAATTTCAAAAAACTTTGGCCGCCGCCAAAAAGCCGGAACAGGTCAAAAAACTCCTTCATAAATATCTGCAAAGCGAAAAAATGTTTTCCAAAGCGCAGGATTACGCCATCATCGGCATGGATGCCTATCTCGAAAAAGGTTTTGGCACGGCGGATGACTTTAAGAAAGACGTCAAAAAAACTTTTGCTCCTGAAATGACAATGCAGCAACATCGCCAACGTCAGGAAACTTACGCCTAAACCCGTGTGTGGCAGACAGCTCCGCATTTTTTTCAATGCGGGGCTGTTTTTTTATTTGCCGGAAGAGGGCTCGGATCTTTTCTGCATGCTGACCAGAGCAATGCCGCCGATAACCAGAATACCGCCGTAAACCTCTGCCGCATTAATCTGTTCGCCCAGCATGTAATAAGCCTCTATGCCGCTGAAGATTGGTAGCAGATAATAGATTATGCCGGTTTTGACATTGCCGATTTTGTTCAGCGCCGTGTTCCAGGCCAGATAAGACAGAACGGAGTTGAACAAACCGAGGTAAAGCATAACCTCAATCGCTTCCATATTCAGCTCAAACAGTCTGGTCTCGGAAACCGTAAGAGTCAGAACCGGCGCAATAATAACCACGCCGACAATGGCAGTTGCCGCCAGCATGACCGTCTGCGATATTTGTTCCGGCCGTTTGCTTTGCAAAAGCGAATAGACGGCAAAGCAAAAAGTGTTGACCAGCATCCAAAAGTCACCGCTGACAAAATCAAACTGCGTTATCTGTGTGAGGTCGCCGTTAAGAATAATGACAATCACGCCAAAAACGGCAATAGCCAGTCCGGCGATTTGCTTGCCTGAAATCGGCGTTTTTAAAAAAATGCGGGAAAGAATAACCAGAAAAATCGGCCCTGTCACGTCCAGCAGCCCCATGTCAACGGCAGAGGCAGTCCGACCGGCATAATAAATCAGCGTATTGTCCAAAACAATCCCTGTCAGAGCCAGCCAGAGAACCAACTGCCAGTTTGTGAGCAGCAGGCCGAAGTTTTCTCTCAGGCCTTTCCATGCGGCAATCCCCAGAATAACGGCAGCGACAACCCATCGCCCGAACGCAATTTCCCACGGCGTGAGCGTTTCGGCAAAGTAGCTGGCAATGATAATGTTAAAGCTCCAAAAAAAAGTTGCGGCAAGCGCATAAAAATATCCGGAATTAATCATCTTTTTCTCCTGTTTTTTCGCAGAAGATATAAGCGGTTAATTCCGGAATTAAAGAGCTAAGACAATTGGGCGGCAATTTTTCGGGCTTGACTGATAATCTCGGCCTCGCCGTCAATTTTTTTGTTAAGCATCAAAATCCGGCCGTTGCATAAAACGGTGTCAATGACTGAACTGTCGGCGGAATAAACCATGTTTGAAATCAGGTTATAATTCGGAACCAGCAGCGTGTTGTTCAAATCAACCAAAAGGCAGTCGGCAAGTTTTCCTTCGGCAATAATGCCGGCATCAATGCCAAGTGCCTCGGCGCCGTTGCGCGTTGCTGCCCGAAAAACCTGTTCTGCCGTTGCCGCGGTCGGATCGCCGGATTGCAGCTTTGCCGACAAGGCCGCCAGCTTCATCTCATCAAGCATGCTGACATTGTTGTTTGAGGCGCTGCCGTCTGTGCCGAGCGTAATAAAAGTGCCTTTGTCCCAAAGTTTTTTGAACATAAATGCGCCGGAACATAATTTGAGATTAGACGCCGGATTGGTGCAAAGTTTAACGCCGTGCTTCAGGATAATGTCAATATCAATATCGTTGAGATGAACGGCATGCGCCAAAATCGTGCGCGGCGATAGGGCGCCGAGTTTTTCCAGATACTCAATCGGTGAACACCCGTGCGCCGCAATACAGTCATCAACTTCTTTTTGTGTTTCGCAGGCGTGAATATGCAAAAACATATTGTTTTGTTGCGCTGTCTGAACGGCAAAACGGATAAGCTCTTCCGAAGTCGTATAAACGGCATGCACCGCCATCACTTTGGCAATGCGCTCGGGACAGGGGTTTTCTAATGCCAGAAACTTGGCCGTATCGGCTATTTTGGCGGCGGTTTTTTCTTGTTCGAACAAATCCATTTGCACAAAAGAAACGGCGGCCCGCAGCCCCATGTCGCAAACGGCCTGCATAATGGCTTTTTGCTCAAAATACATATCGGAAAAAGCAACCGTGCCGGAGCGTATCATCTCCAGCATGGCAAGTTTTGTGCCCCAATAAATAATCTCGTCGTCAAATTTGGCTTCACGCGGCCAGATATCTTCCGACAGCCAGTGAAAAAGCGCCTTGTCGTCGCCCAAACCGCGTAAAAGGCTCATGGCCGCATGCGTGTGCAAATTATAAAACGCCGGCAATATGGCTTTGTCCGTGCCGTCAATCACCGTACCGGCAGATTCGGCAGACAGCGAAAACGCCGGCGCGATTTTGGCAAAACGGCCTTTGTCAATCAAAACATCAACGTTTTTTTTCTCATGCAAAACGTTTTTGATTAAAATAGTCATGATAAGTCCGATAAAAGAAAGAGGTTATTTTTGCTGTTGTTCCTGCATCATTTTCAAAAACTTGCCCATTTGGCCGGTTGCTTTGTTGACAAACTCGTTATATTCTTCCTTAGAGATTTTTCCGTCTTTGTTGGTGTCAAGCTGAGAAAAAGATTCGCCGGATTTCTTGCGGGTTTCTTCAATCATGTAATCAATGTATTCTTCCTGCGAGATATTGCCGTCTTTGTTCTTGTCCAGCTTGTTAAATTCTTCATCGCTGATTTCCTGAAGTTTGGCCTGCAACTGGGCAAAGTCAAGCTGCTGCGACGTAACCTTGGTTGAAACGTCGGCATGAGCCAAAGCCGGAATCATTGCCAAACCGCAAAGCAGGGTATATTTAATTTTGTTCATATTCTTCTTCTCCCCAAAAAACATTATATTCAACACAAAAATAAATCCAAAAGATTAATATTTGCTTACTCTTATATTGTGCGGGAAGAATAGAAATTCAACTTGCAAAAAAGAAAGATTCGTTTAATATAACTCCTGCAGTCCGGAGGCGGGCTGTGGTGTCCGAAAACATCTTGTAAACTGTTCCACTTCGGGTGGAGTACACGAAATAAGCCGCTTTGCGGGCGAATAAGTGTGACTGCGTTTACACAGTTTTTCGGCTCCATCCGCCTATTTTTATAGGCGGATTTTGTTTTAACAAAATCAAGGAGCTAAAAAATGTTATCAAGAGAATATAGAAAAAAATGGTATAAGAACTTCCGTGCTTATTGCAATCAGGAATTAGACCGGATAATGACGGAGCGGGGTTTGACAAGCGCCGAACTTTCTAATCATATAGATTTTCTGGAAGGAAAAATAGAAAGATTAAGGAAAAATAAGGGTAACCTGCGTATGGATGAATATGTTTACTTGTTTTCATTCTTCGATAAGGTGTTTGAGCTTAAAGTGTCCGACGCCCGAACTTCTCCATGGCAATAACCCGCCGCGCGCTTGCCGTGCAGGTCATCTTGAGCCTCTTTCTTCGTCATCCTGAGCGGAGCGAAGGATCCAGTCAAATAAATTAGCTATATTATTAAACTGGATTCTTCGTTACACTCAGAATGACAGTGTTTTTTCTTCAAAGCACATCCTCCCGTTCGGCACGATTGGATGCCCTTTGCGAATGGCTTAGGTTTTTAGAGCAAAACCCGAAAGTGCCACATATTTCTCCCTCTCTTGAAAGAGAGGGATGGGGAGAGTTGACCGTCCGTTAACGAGTACTTCTTAGTCTTTGTGAAAAAGAGGGAATTAAAGGCACATAGTGTTTTCTTGCCGTCTTAGCCTTGCGCTTAGACGGCCTGAACTTTTTCATGAAGACTTAGAAAACGAGTTTAGGGCTAGTATTTTTGCTTTTGTGGCTGCCGGCCTCCCGGCCTTTTGTTACATGACAAAAGTAACAATTAAAAATAA
>CABUWG010000027.1 GCA_902495305.1 uncultured Pseudomonadota bacterium
CTGCGGTGTCAGTTTTTGCTGTTGCCGCTGCTTTCTCGGTTATCCTCCCACCTTCATCTGCCTTTGCCGGCGTCTGCTTTCTGCCAGACTGTCAGGATTCCGACACCATGCACGGCGATATTAACATGAATGTTAACCAAGATACCGAGTGGTGCGAGAAGAAAGGTTATACCTATTATGCTTCCGGTCAATGTCCCCAGTATCAGGCTCAAACCGGTAAATGTAAGAAAGATGATTATTACCTCAAATGCGATGCAAAAACCTGGTGCCAGCAAAACGGATATAATACGACAACCTGCTCTATTCCTAATTATGTTGACCAACCCTGTCCCAGTTTTGCAACTTTATATAAAGGCTGTAAAACCGACAATGACCGTGCTTGTAAAGATACCGGTTATACCAAGACTTGTCCGTCCGGACAGAAGCTCAAAAAGAACTCCGGACGATGTTCTTATGATTCTTCTTACGGGACTTGCTGTAAACCTACGGGATGTCCCAACCAATACAATATTTCGCCAATTTGTACCAAGACGCCGACTAACGGGCATGACGGCTGTGAGTATGAATGTTATAAATGTTGTTCTGACGAATGCCCCGTATCCGGAACTTCAAAAAATTACACAGGCTCTACCGCCCGTTCTACCGAATGCGGTTCTACCTGCAGATATTTCCGCTCCTGCCCGAGCGGAGCATCGACCTCTTATCACGGTTCTTCCGCCGGATATGACGACAACGGCAAATGGTGTGGAAATTATTGCTCTGACAGTTGCTCCTCCGGTTCTTCCAATCCTTCCTGTGCTTGGGATGAAAAACGGGTTTCTGCAGGTTCTTCCGAATGCGGAACGTGCTACAAATGCACTTACAACACGGACTGCAATGCAACAAACCTGTCTTGTTCCGGCGGGTGGTGCAATTCCACCAATTCTTGCGGCAAATGCACCTCCTGCGGCTATCCCTGCACACCCAAAACTGATGAAACCGGATGTATTAACGGAACCAAGAGCTGTTCAAACGGATGCAGCGGTACCAGAAAATGCTGCAAGAAATGTCCGCCGGTCAGGAGGGCTAATCCGGCAGCAGAAAATGATTCCTGGTGGATGTCGGATGATTGCTGGGGACTTGCGGCTAAAGCTGATCATAAAAACTGGAGATTTAGTGAAGAGGATTGTCCTAATTCAAGTTGGCATATTCCGTCTTTGGCAGAATTGGAACCTTTTGGCGCCTTTCACCGCGAGTATTTGTGGGTATCGGATGCGGGATGTCCGGCCGGAGAACATATGTATAAATATGTAAACAATGAAACCGGAGAGCAAAAGACCGGATGTCACAATCCCAGTGATAAAAACGTTTGGATTCATACGCGCTGTATTAGAAAATTTCAAGCAGAGTAGAATAAAGACAATCTTTCTATATGATATGGCCGGCGATGTCCTCGCCGGCCATTGTGTTTTTATCTTTCCCGTTTTATCGCATTTACATTGCGGATATAGGCAATATCGTTTTCCAGCCGTTCAAGGGGTACCGGAAGTTTGCGCTGCCAGTTCGGACATTCTTTCCATGTCCCCGGCAGGTTTTGCATTTTTTCAACATGCAAAATATTTTCCAATTCCGCCAAGAATACTTTTGACGTGCTGCGCGACACAAACCTGTGCACGGCTTCTTCTATCCCCTCAGGATAAGCCTCGCCATAAATATAATTGCCTTTGCGCAGGTTATCTTCCGGCCAGACGCCGTTACTGTCCAAAGCAAACAAAAGTTTCCAGCGGTCAAGCTCTCGGCAATGGTAATCTCTGGCCTTGGTTTCTTCGTCCGGCACAATGCCGACCCGAAAGCGCTCTTCAATATCGTATCCAAACCACCACATTCTGAGAGGCGGCATATCATGGGTTCCGACCGAAGCAAAGGCATTTTCGGGATAAGACGACGGAGATTTGAAATCGCCGGCGCAATTCTCGCGCTCTTCCCACAAGACGGTCAGGGAATCTATATTTTTCCGCTCCAAGGCCGGAATAAACCCCTCCGGCACATTGCCGATACTTTCACCAACGACAATACAGCGGTTTAGATAACTCTCGATGGCCAGAATATTCACCATATCGGCAAAGTTATACATGATATACGTTCCCACTTCTTCGCTATTGGGAACAATATACAGCCGCATCAGGCTCATGGCGTGGTCAACGCGAATGGCACCGGCGCCGCGCATATTTGCTCTCAGCACCTTGATAAACGGCTCATAACCCTGCTCTTTTAAGGTATAAGGGTTGAACGCTCCCAAGCCCCATTTTTGTCCCTGAACAAACATTGCATCTGGCGGCGCACCGGCACCGGCGTCTTTGATATAGGCCTCATAATTGCTCCAGACTTCGGCGCTGTCCTGTCCGACGCCGACCGCCAAATCACGATACAATCCGATTTTCAATCCGGCGTCTTTTACGGCTTGAGCGGCCTCGTCATACTGGCGTGCGGCCTCAAACTGCAGATATTTGAAAAAGCCGACGCGGTTCTCGTGCTCTTTGGCAAATTCTTTGACGGCCAGAGAATTCGGGTTGCGCAATTTTTCATCCCAGGCTTTCCAGCCGCCCCAGACGGTTTTGGTCTTTTCTTCATACAAAGCCTGATAGATGGCCAGACGTTCCAAGTCCGCGCCCTGCTCTTTGCAGAAAGATTTGAACTCGGCCATGCGTGCCGATTTTTTGTCTTTCAGCAGGCGTTCATACATTTTTTCCAGCAGGCGGATTTTCAGGCGGTATACGCCGGGGTAATCAATCAGCTCGGCATTTCTGTATCCGGCAATTTCTCCCTGCAAGACCGCAATATCTTCCGGCTTGAACTCCGGCACCTGCTCAATGTCAATATAAATCGGATTCAGGAACAGGCGGCTGATAGCGCAATAAGGGCTGCAATTTTCCGGATAGTCGTGCGACAAGACGTTCAACGGGTTCAGTCCGATAATGTCTGCGCCGGCGCGGGAAGCAATCCAGACCAAATTCTTCAAATCGGTAAAGTCGCCGACACCCCAGTTGCGCCCGCTCTTCACGGAATACAGCTGAACGGCAAAGCCCCAGAGTTTATGGTTTTGCAAATCTTCATTGGTATAGCAGCGTTTGGGGGCGACGGCCAGACGGGTTGCATATTTCTTGCCGCCGAGGCTGACTTCGGCATCGTAGTATCCGACTTCCAAATCGGCTTTTAACAGCAGCTCCAGACGGCTGTAGATTGTTTTGCCAATTTCTTTTTCTTCGCCGGTAATAATCACCTCCAGCGGAATGGAAAAATCGCTTCCGGTATTTTGATATTTCAGGTTAATGCGGGCATCGTCTATTTTCAGCGGCACCGGCACGACAATATCCAGTCTGATATCGCCCTGCTCGCAGACATATATGTTCTCCAGAGATTTCTGCCAGCGTTTTTTGGAGAACTTCTCCAGAGAGGCGTTTATTTCGGCATCGCTGCCAGCTTTATATCCGAAGCTTTCGGCAAAAAAGCGGATGACTTTTTCCGGAGGGTAATATTCTTTGCGGTTTATGCCAGCATCCACAAATTTGGTTAATATACCAAGTTTGTCAGCCAGTTGTTGAAGATTTTCCTGCATAGTCCCCCCTATTTTTTAATTTCAAAAAGCAATACGCTCCAAGCCGGAACCGTAATCACCTTTTTAGATTTGATTTCCGTTCGGGCATTAAACTTGTCCGAGCTGTCCAGCAAAAGCTCCCAATGCAGTTTGTTGTCCAAATTCGGAAGCTTCCATTCAATTTCCGACGGACCGGCATTTAAGATGCAAAAGATGTAACTTGTACCGTCATAAATGCTATACGCCAGATATTTGCGGTCCGGCATCTGCCAGTCGGCAACGGCAAATTCTTCGCCTTTCTCCGTATACCATGTCAGGTCTTTAATTTTACTGCCGTCTACCGGTTCGCCCTTAAAGAACTTACGACGCAGAAAAATGCTCAGCCGCCGGCGGAGCTTTATGAGGCGACGGGTAAATTTGGCAAGGTCTTTGCCGCGTTTGCCAATGCCTTCCCAAGTTATCCATGTAATGGCATTGTCCTGACAATACGGATTGTTGTTGCCCATCTGGGTATGGGCGAATTCGTCTCCGGCAACCAGCATCGGCGTGCCAAAAGACAGCAGCAGCGTTGCCAGCATGGCACGGGCACGGTCGTAGCGGTTTTCGCGTATGGTATGGTTTGCGGTTTCGCCTTCCTGACCGGAGTTCCAGCTCCAGTTGGAATCTGTGCCGTCACGATTGTCTTCGCCGTTAGCCTCGTTATGTTTGTGATTATAACTGACCAAGTCGCGCAGGCAAAAGCCATCATGCGCCGTTACAAAGTTAACGCTGGTCCAGATGTCACGGTTGTTGTAATCAAAGACATCGCTCGAACCGGAAATGCGGCTGGCAAGCTCGCCAATCTGATATTTGTCGCCTTTCCAAAAACGGCGGATGACGTCACGGTATTTGTCATTCCATTCCGCCCATCCCGGCGGGAAAGCCCCGACCTGATAACCGCCGACGCCAACGTCCCACGGTTCGGCAATCAGCTTGACCTTTTTCAGTACAGGATCCTGCGCAACGGCGTATAAAAATCCGCAATGCGAGCTGACTGCCGTTTTATAACGGCACAGCGTCGGCGCGAGGTCAAAGCGAAAACCGTCAACGTGAAATTCCTCAACCCAATAGCGGAGGGAATCCATTACCAATTTCAGCACCTGCGGGTTTTGAATATTGAATGACGCGCCGCAGCCGGTACTGTCATAATAATAACGTTTGTTTTCCGGCAAGAGCGTGTAATAGCTGGCATTGTCAATGCCGCGGTAGCACAAAGTCGGCCCGAGCTGATTGCCTTCGCCGGTATGGTTGAACACAACGTCCATCAATACTTCTATGCCGTTTTGGTGCAGCGTTTTGACAAGCTGTTTAATCTCGTTCAGGCTATGGGAATAAAGGTAAGTCTGTTCCGGTGCAAAAAAGCTGTAGCTTTCATAGCCCCAGTAGTTGTCTTTGATATAACCTTTTTTATGCCGGTTGCCAAAGAAGGCATGCAACGGCAAAAACTCTACGGCCGTCACGCCCAGCCATTTGAGATAGCTGACGACAACGCTCTCGTTCATACCGGCAAAAGTTCCGCGTTTTTTATCTGGAATTTGCGGATGAAGTTTGGTATAGCCTTTCAAATGCGTTTCATAAATCACCGAAGTTTCAAACTTATGGTTCGGCGGCGTATCGTCTTCCCAGTCAAAGTCGTCTTCCGTCACCACGGACTTCGGCACATAAGGCGCACTGTCCAACGGGCTGAAAGACAGGTCTTTTTGCGGGCTGTCAATATCGTAGCCGAAAATAGCCTTGTTCCAGATCAGCTTGCCGGTCAGGCGGCGGCCGTACGGATCAATCAGCAGTTTGTTCGGATTAAAGCGGTGTCCCTCCTGCGGTTTGTACGGGCCGTAAACACGGTAGCCGTAAACCTGTCCGGGGGCGATGTCCGGAAGATAGACGTGCCAGATGTTATTGTCGTTTTCGGTAATGGCAAAGCGGGCAGTTTCTTCCGTCCCTGCATTATTAAAAAGGCAGAGCTCCACCTTTTCGGCATGGGCGGAAAACAAGGCAAAATTCACGCCCTCGCCGTCATAGTGCGCACCCAAAGGATAGGGGCTGCCGTCACGGGGTTGAATTTTTGCCATTGTTCTTCTCCTTTTTGGTAATGGTTATCTTACCGGTTTGATAACGATTGTCGAAAGTGCCGGCAGCGTAACTTCAATTGAGAATTCTTTGCCGTTGGCCGGAATGTCGCCGGCTTCCATAAAGCCCTCGTTTTTAACGCCGCTGCCCCAGTAGTTGACATCGTCGCTGTTAAAAATTTCCTGATACCTAATCCGTTCATGGACGCCAATCCGGAAATTGTGACGGACGACCGGCGTAAAGTTGCAGATGACAATCATATAGTCGCCGGGGGTCGAGCCTTTGCGCATATAAGAAATGACGCTGTCGTCGGCGTTGCTGTGGTCTATCCACTCAAAGCCGCGGTAATCAAAATCAACTTCATAAAAAGCCGGATTGCCCTTATACATATAGTTCAAATCGCGGACGCAGTTTTGCATTCCTTTATACATCGGGTATTCCAGCAAATGCCACCGCAGGCTTTCTTCCGAATTCCACTCCCAGTCTTGCCCGAACTCGCAGCCCATGAACAAAAGCTTTTTGCCGGGGTGGGTATACATAAAGCCGTAATAAGCTCTCAGGTTGGCAAATTTCTGCCACTCGTCGCCCGGCATTTTTGACAGCATCGAGCCTTTGCCGTGGACGACTTCGTCATGCGAGATCGGCAGGATAAAGTTCTCGTTAAAGGCATAGAGCAGACCAAACGTCAGCATGCCGTGGTGGAACCTTCTATATATCGGGTCTTTGCTGATGTATTTCAAGGTATCATTCATCCAGCCCATGTTCCATTTGTAGCCGAAGCCCAAACCGCCCATTGACGTCGGGCGCGACACCATCGGCCAGGCCGTGGACTCTTCGGCGCAGGTGAATGCCCCCTTGTTTTGTCCGTAAACCAGTTCGTTCATGCGGCGCAGGAAAGAGATGGCTTCCAGATTTTCATTGCCGCCGTAAATATTGGGAATCCACTCGCCGTTCTTGCGGGAATAATCCAGATACAGCATGGAAGCAACGGCGTCTACGCGCAGGCCGTCGATGTGAAATTCTTTCAGCCAGTACAACGCGCTTGCGCACAAGAAGTTGCAGACTTCCGTCCGGCCGTAATTGTAAATTTTTGTGCCCCAGTCGGAGTGTTCGCCTTTGCGCGGGTCTGCGTGCTCGTACAAATGCGTGCCGTCAAATTCGTTCAGACCGTGGCCGTCTTTCGGGAAGTGCGCCGGCACCCAGTCCATGATAACGGCAATATTGGCTTCGTGGAATTTATCTATCAAATAGCGCAGGTCATCCGGCGTGCCAAAACGGCTGGTCGGAGAAAACATGCCTACGACCTGATACCCCCAGGAAGAATCCAACGGGTGTTCGGTCAGCGGCAAGAATTCGACATGGGTAAAGCCCATATTGCTGACATAAGGCACCAGCGTATCAGCCAGTTCGCGATAAGTCAGAAATTCGTTGCCGTCTTTGCGGCGCCATGAACCAAGGTGGACCTCGTAGATTGACATCGGCTTGTCAAAGCTGTTGTGCTCCTCGCGATAATTCATCCAGCCGTCATCGTTCCAATGATATTTGGAGTCATAAACCACCGATGCGGTATTGGGGCGTTTTTCCGACCAGAAAGCAACGGGGTCGGATTTGACCAGAATATAATCTTCCTGCGTTTTGATTTCGTATTTATAGAGTTCGCCCGCACCAATTCCGGGGATGAAAATATCCCAGACGCCGCAGGTCGGATGTTTGCGCATGACATGAGCGCGGCCGTCCCAATTGTTGAAGCCGCCGACCACGCTGACACGTTTGGCATTAGGCGCCCAGACAGCAAATCCGACACCTTTGATGCCGTCCATTTCCATAACATGCGCGCCAAGTCTTTTATACATTTCAAGGTGGTTGCCTTCGGCCATCAGATAGACGTCAATGTCGCCCAGCACCGAAGGGAATCTGTATTCATCTTCTTTGATATAAAACTGTCCGAGGTCGTTCTCAATCCGAAAACGATATGGAAAATTATCAACAGCTCCGACGTTTATCTGAAAGAATCCACGGTCATCAAGTTTGGTTAAAAACCCGAGTGAAGAATCATCATATTTGAGGAGTTCGACCGACTTGGCATGCGGCTGATAGGTGCGGATAAACACCTCTTTGCTGCCTTTGTCTTTGTGGATGCCGAGCACTGCAAAAACATTGCCGTGATTGCCGCTGATTACTGCTTCCATTTCTTCTTTAGATAATAAATTTTCCATAAATATACCTCGTATAAAATACTAAAAAATCAGATTAAAAAATCGTCATATTTATCTATAAAATCTATTCATTATTTTTGCAACAATTTTAATACAGAAATCAAGTTTATTTTACATATTTAACAAATTCAAACTTTTAGATATTGACGTATAAAATTTTGCGTATATATTAATTGGTGATTGGTAAAAAATTTTATTTTCAGGAGTTATATTATGGCAAATAATTATAATGAAAATGCAATTAGAGAAGCTGCATATTACATTTGGCAAAATGCCGGCTGCCCGTCCGGTATGGAATCCCAGCATTGGGCTATGGCTATCGAGCAATTGTACAGCAACAAAAACTCTAGTTCTTCAAGCAAAAAATGCTCTTCTTCATCTTGCAAAAAAACTTCTTCTGCAAGCTCGAAAAAAAGCAGCAGTTCTTCTTCTAAAAAGACTTCTAAATAGTCTTTTTTTGAAGCAAAAATTGTTTGGAAAATACCCGATGTCGTCATCGGGTATTTTTATGTCCTCCGCTCTAAATTCATCATTTATTTCTTTTTTTATTTTGAGGTTTTATTTTTTCATTGAGTTGGTTATTTTTTTTATTGTTACTTTATTTTTCGGTTTTATCATTTTCATCAAGATTGTTATTTTTTATTGTTACTTTTTGACTGCCAAAAAGGCCGGGAGGCCGGCAGCCAAAAATAAAAAGGCAGCCCTACGCTCATCTGCTAAGGTTTCAGAGCAAAATTAATCTCGCTATGCTCTCTGGCTCCGTGCTTCACTTTCGGTTTTTGCTCCAAAACCTAAGCTATTCGCAAAGGGCACTTAAACGTGCCGGGCGGAAGGAATGTACCTAAAGTACTGTCATTCTGAGTGCAACGAAGAATCCAGTTTAATAATATAGCTAAATTGTTTGACTGGATCCTTCGCTTCGCTCAGGATGACGAAGAAAGAGGCTCAGGATGACGAAGAAAGAGGCTCAGGATGACCTGCACGGCAGGTGCGCGGCAGGGTCATCAGCAATGTGCTCCAGAGGCCGCGGTGCTCCACCGGAATGTGTGGGAGAAAATGTATTTTGAAATGAAAAAAAGCGGGAGAGTGTCCCGCTTTTTTCTTACTGCCACGGAGAAGTTCGGGCGTCGGACAATTTGATATCAAACACTTTATCGAAGAAGGAGAACAAGTAGGCGTATTCGTCCATACGCAAGCTGCCCGTATTTCTTCTCAGTCTTTCTATTCGCCCTTCCAGAAAATCTATATGATTAGACAGTTCGGCGCTTGTCAAGCCCCGCTCCGTCATTATCCGGTCTAATTCCTCATTGCAATAAGCACGGAAGTTCTTATACCATTTTTTTCTATATTCTCTTGATAACATTTTTTTAGCTCCACTATTTTGTTAAAACAAAACCACCCGATAAAGGGTGGCGGAGCTAGAAAACTGTACAAACACAGTCGTCCGTATTCGTCGCACAGGTGCGCTTATATCGGGACGCTCCGCCAGAGCGGAAGCATTGTTTGTAAGATGTTTTCTAGACACCACAGTCCGTCTCCGGACTGCGAAAGTTATATTAAACGAATCTGAAAATTTTGCAAGCAGATTTTCTATGCAAATTTTACTCAAAAGCCAGACAAAAAATTATCTTTTTCGGGCAGAAAGAATCCAGCCTGCAACCGGTTCTCCGCCCTCATACCGCAGTACTTCTTCTTTGACTTTTTCCAAATGGAATCCGTTTTTTTGCAAGACATGAGTCACATAATTCCAGCTATGTTGAAAACGGCCGGACGCATGCAGGTAATAATCGCGTTCATTGGTCAGATTTTGAGAGATTGAAAAGACAACCCGTCCGCCTGTTTTTAAGGACTGGTGCAGTTTTGCAAACAGCGAATCCAGACTGCCGAAATAGATAAAAACATCTGCTGCCGTAATCAAATCAAAACAGGAAAAGCGCCCTTCCAGAAAGTGCAGAATATCATCGCAAAACAATCCGGAATAGACGTTTTTATCACGGGCTTTTTTCAGCATTTCCGCAGACAAATCCACGCCGTAGACATGACCTTTGCCGGCGTATTTTGCCAGATATCCGCCCAGCCATCCGGTACCGCAGCCGGCATCGAGAATTTCTAAATTCCGAAACAGTTTCCATCCGTAAAAACGCTTTAAGAATCCGTCAATGCATTCCGGTACGCGATAGCCCAGATTTTTGAGCGACTCTTCAAAAGAATCCGCAAAATAATCAAAAACTTTTTGAACATATAGCGGGTTTGAAGTTTTGGCCGAGACATCATTTTTTAAGGCCGAAACGGCATACCGGACAATCGGATTTTCAGGAAAAGAATCCAGCCATTTTTCGGCATAAGGCATGACTTTTTCCTGACCGATTTCCAAGCTGCATTCATAGAGCGTATAGGCATAGTTTATATGTTGGGAATCCTCACCGCCGCTGGCTTCCGCCGCCCGCAAACCATATTCCATGGCGGCCTCAAAATCTCCGGTCTTTTCCGCGCATTGTCCCATATAGTTCAGCGCCCAAAAGGCCTCAGGATTAATGGCAAGCACGCGCGTCAGATAGCGCATGGCCTCTTCATACCGGCCTTGTTCAAAATAAATTGATCCGACAATCAGCAAAGTCTCGGCGCTGTCGGGATTTTTTTTGAGAATCTGCACGGCTTTTTGCAGAGCGGCATCATAGCGGCGGCGCGTGTAATCAATGTTCAACAGGTTGATGTTAATCATCTCGGAAGCCGGCATCAGCACCCAGGCGTTGCGGTAGTAACTTTCGGCTTTGTCATAGTCGCCGAGCATAAAATAAGCACTGCCGCAATCGCAGAGCAAATCGGCATTATTCGGCATTTGTTTTAATCCGCTCAATGCAAAATGCAACGCACGCGGATAGTTGCCGCTGCGATATGCGTCCAAGGCAAGAGCGTGATAGCTTTTCTGATCAGAATTTTCCATGTTTTTATTATACTGCCGTTCCGGTTAATACTTAATTAATCCGGCATAAATCAAGTTGGCGTTTCAGCTTCTCCAAGCGCCCGATCCACTCCCATGTGTATTTGTATTCCTGATATCCGGCGTTTTGAAGTTCTGCGGCAACGCGTTCGCCGGCCAGCGGAAAAACCGGACAAAGCTCAGAGCTGTCCGCGGCGCATGAGCTCAAGTAAAGCATTGCGCTCCAGATTAGGCTGAGATGCAATTTTATGACATTGTGCCGAAACATATTTTATGACCTCTACTTCTTTGGTTACGGTTTGAAGCCGGCTATGGCTGCGCCCGAGCTGATAACTCAGCACACAGGCGGCAGCCACGCCGGAAAGCCACAGCAGCAGCCGCATCATATTCCCGCTCCGATAATGAGCGAAAAAGCGCGTGCAACGCTTTCGGCATGCTGCGGATAAAGCAGCGATACGGCGGCAAGCGTCAGAACTGCCGCCAACAGCAGCAGGCGGCGCAGGCGTTTTAGTTTTTTCATCGTCTTTCCTTTGCTTTGTTTTCTTTAAAAATCAAATCCAGTTTGACTTCGATTTTGGTCAGAATTTTATTTTGTTCGTTGATTGACGTTGTCAGGTTTTCCAACCGGATATCCTGCTTGTCAAAGTTTTGTTCAATCTTGTCGACACGGGTTTCAATGCTGCCCTGCCAACGTCCGATCCGGATAAAGTTGACGACAACGCCGCAAAGCGCTGCCACTCCGGTAACCAGTCCCCAATCCATGTTTTCTCCTTTCAGAAAAAAGCGGGCTAAACGCCCGCTTCTCCTTCTTCGGAATTTGTTTTAGGTTCGGTTTTGGTTTCTTCTTCCGGTTTGGGATAGGTCTCTTTCACCTTTTTGCGTGCCAGATAAAATTCTGACGTTTTGGCATTTTCTCCAAACAAACCGTTATCAATATCATGATACAGATTATCCAGTTGTTCGGTCAGATCCGGATAGTTCTGCCGGCGTTCTTCCGCGTAGTCATACGGCTTTTCCGGTTCCTCGCCTTTGAAATACATTTTGCCGTCCCAGGCGGTTATGATCTCTCTGTCCGTTTGTTCAACGGAATCCAGCGTCAGACCGCAGGCAAAAGCTCCGTCGCGTACTGCTGCCGCATCACTGCCGGCAAGTTTGATTTCATTATTGATTAATCCGATATAAATCATTGGTTTTCTCCTTCGTCATAGTTAAAAGAAAATATGGGGGCATTAATGTTTATATAAGACAGTGATACTGTGTCACTTTTCCTTACTGGAAGTATAACTCCCAAGCCTTTTCCAGAAGCATTTGCATACTGCGATGATACATATACTCTTCGGGTATCATCATACAAAATGACTGCACTGGCGGCCGCGGTTGCCGTGGCTCCCAACGAAAACCAACCATTGGCCGGCGCCTTATATGTTCCGCCTTCTGACGGAATTAACGTAATAAATCTTTCCGATGGTTTTCCCTGTCCGGAAATCATCCGCCTTCCGTCAGCAGACAAATTTCGGCAATCCGCATCGGCTTTATCGTTCAGAGCCTCGAGTATTTGCCCCGGTTCATAGTTTATTTGTTCCGTCATTCGTTTTCTCCTTCATCATAAATAAATCTGAACAATACCGTTTTTGAAACAGCACCGTAATCTACATAAAATTTTTCTCCTTTTTTGACCGGGATATAAACGCCCAAATATTGTGCGCCGTTCGCTGCGGTTCCTTGTGAATAGAAAGAACCATTGCCGAGTGAAAAATTTCCTGCCGCCGTTGAAAATTGTCCGCCCCAAGCCGCCCAGCCGTTGGCCGGTGCAGTATAAGTGCTTCCGGAAGCTCCGAGCTGCAAATCGATATATCTTCCGCTGGGCTTGCCAAGACCGCAAAGCAGGCTTTTTCCCGATAGGGGAAGATTGTCCATATCAATATCCAGTTTGGCGTTCAGCGCTTCCGTAATTTGTCCGGTATCAATGATTGTGTCACTTTTCACCGTATTTCCGGCAAAGAAATAAAGGAACATCTCGACAGCACGCTGTTGAACCGGCGCACCGTCCTGATAAGCGGAAGAACTGCGTGAGGCGTTAAAATTTATCTGAGCCTGCTGAAATTCTGTATTATTTCCGGCATTATTCACTCCCCAAGTATTGGTTTTTACAGTTTTTAACGCACTTACATCCGGTTCTGTACCTATATTGCTATAAGTAGAATGCATCCCCGGATATGATGTGCCCGTAATATTCGGCAAGGTTTCCGGCACATAATTTCCGGCATTGTCACGGCAGCCGACAAAACTCCATTTTGTTCGCGGAAGCTTGAATCTTTTATTTTCCGTATCCAAAATGTAATACCATGCCACGCCGGTATTTTCATACAAAGCCGTGATATTATCCGCCTGATCAGGCGCGCAGATTTTATAGCCTTTCGGGGTTCTTTTACAGGCAACCGAAACGCTGCCGACAGTATTTGTTTCTTCAACGGACGTTTCTGCACCATATTGTGCAAAAAGTTCATTATAAGCCGCAAAATACACGTCGCCGTCCTGCCAGCTGAAAGTATCCGCTCTCAGCCAGCTTACCGATTCAGGCTTGTGGTCAAACCATGAGGCCTGAAAAAGCTCATAACCGTTATCTGCATTTTCTGCCGCCGCTTTTGCCTCTCCCGCCCAATATTCGGAGCTGCCAGCCGGCTGTTCTTCAATCGTGCCGACAGCCCATTTTCTGGCCTCTTCCGCACTAAGATATGCATTTAACGAAGAAGTTTCGGCTTCTTCCCGTGCTGTTTGAGCATCATTCGCCCTGTTCGCCGCAATCAGTTCAGATTCAGCTGCGGCATTTGCGCTGGATGTCGCTGCTGTTGCCGAATTTCCAGCTTCGGTCACAAAGCTTTCAAGCTGCGGCTTTATTGTTTCATCGGCATATTGCTGCACTGCCGGATTGGCCATCCCTGTCACATAGCTGTCAATTTGGTTTTTGGCAGCTTCTATATCCGCTGCGGTTTTATCAGAAATTTTTTCCAAACTTTCATCTGAATGTTTGGTTATCTCCTGCTTTTTTGCCTCGGTATATTCATCCAGCTCCGGCTTGGCATGGTTATTGACATAAGCCTGAATTTCCTCCTCGCCGGACTTGATATAAAAAAGAGGCACATTAATATCCAGCTGCACCTCATCCTGAAACAAGACTTCAATTTTCTGGCCGGTTCCGTTAAAGACGGTAATACCGGCTTCTTCATTTACTGTACTCATTTTCTCACTCCGTTACTTCCTGAGTTATGCGGAAAACCGCAACTTTGTTGACATCTCCGGGGTAAACCGTATGAACATCTCCGGTTTTTAACCTGATTTGGATATCGGTTTTATAATCGCCCGGTGTTATATTTGTCTCCGACGGCGAAAGTTTCAGTCTGACTTTTCCAGCCAAAGGTTCAAAAATCTCGCCGGACTTTGTAAACAAAACTTTGTCCTCACTGTTTCTGACCGTCATTTTGACAATGCAATCCGTCAAGTCCCACGGCTTGTCGTCCGTTCTGAACTGCAGAACAATATCAAAGCTGTCGCCTTTGCGGACAATGATCATATTGGGTAAAATTACACCCGCCATATTATGCCTCCTTTGCCTTTATGAAATAATTAATTGCCTGATTGACCGGCGTAACATGTGCCGATTTGCCATAAACTGCAGAAGAACGTGCGGCATCAAAAGACACCGGTATACGTCCGGTTCCGTCCCAACCGCCGCCGGCGCTGAACTGGATTTTATTATTGACGCCGGAATCAATTTTTAAGGCACCGGAATAAGCGTCGGGGCCGGCATCCCATTTGGCTTGTGCCAGCTGTGCCGAACCTGTAATATTCGGCAGCCCTTCTTCCTGTGTCGTATAAATATCTTTTGCCGAATCTCCGCCCAATCCACGTAAAAACTTGCCGCGGTAATCGGGAAGGTTAAAAGTGGCAACCCCGTCGCCGGCACCAAAATTTGTTCCGATAAGTTCAAACAAATCTACATAATCCGTCCGGCTGACGGCCTGACCGTCACACAAAAGCCAGGTACCGTGATTGGCTGTCTGCAAAGAAGCTTTAATATCTCCCAAATGCATATTGTCATTCATGATTTCTTTGATTTCAGTCTTTAATTCGTCCAGTTTATCCAGCACCTGTTTGCGGTTGACGGCATCATAATCCAAAGCGCCGTTGGCCAGATTTTTGATTTGAAAATTTCCGGCATCAATATTGCCGCGCATGGCAACCCGTCCGTCACGAAGAAAGGTTTGCGACAAGCCTTCGGCAAGGTTATCGTCTTCTTCATCGTGGTGGTCCGTTACAATATCGATGTCATTTATCCGGTCATCTTCCCAACTGTGAATTCTGGTAAAATTTCCTTCACTGTCAAAAGGCATTTTTCTTCTCCTTCAATATATAAAAAACCGTTCCGGATTGTGCCGGAACGGCTGTGGTTAAAATTTTATACTTATGCTGCAGCCAAAGCATAATTGACATGCAGCAGGCCATATTCATCTTGCAAAACGGCTTCAGGGCAATATTCGGCAACTTCCTGCGCAATCAGGCCGATTTGCGGAATGTTTTCTCCGATATAGTTGAACAGGTATACGGTCAAGCCGTTATCCAAGCGCCCTACAGGATAAATATTTTCTTTTACTCTGACGTCTGAGAACATGGCCATTGCCGCCGCACTGCTCAAGAACTGGTTGCCGATACCATACTGGCCGGCAGAATTAGCGGCCTTATTCTGAGCAATACGGGAATCTGCACCAAACTGGGTTTGATATTTTGCCAGAGCAACATCGTCACCGCTCATGGAACGCGACATCAGCTGCAGGATTTCATTTATCGGGTATTGTCGGGCGGCATTTGAGAAATTTCCGGCGCTGATAGCATTTGACAGGCTGCTGCTAAAAGCCTGTTGCCCCTGCAGAACACTGTTATAAGATGCCTGATTCAGGGCTTCATTCTGCTGACGATACATGGAATTCATGGCATTTTGATAAGCCTCGCTGCCTACACTCAGGCCCTGATTCTGCAATCGGGTTTCCAGCTGACGCCGTTGCTCATCAAACTGTGGCGTGAGTTTGCTGACATATGAATTGTATGTTGCATTTTCGGCCCTTTGTCGCGCAGCGTCCGAACCGTCAACGCTATAGACATAGTCCGGACGATTGTTTAAGGTCTGTGATAAATTGTACGCGCTTTGATTAAAGTTATTGAGCGTGTTATCAATCAAAGACGTGTCTTTTTTGTTCAGATAGTTAAGATAATCTCGCTCAGAGGCGTACATTGACGTGCTGGCGCCGCCTCCTCCGAGCAGTTTTCCAATACTTTTACTCATAATGTTCTCCTGTTATTATATAAAGTTAATGTTAAGGTGCCGGATTTCCGGCATAAAAAAAAGAGGAAGGCTCTCGCCCTCCTCTCAGGAAGATGATGTATTTACTTCGTTATTTTATTTCTTTATCGTTAAAAACGGCAAGCGGTTTTAAGATTAAGGTCAGTGGGACAACAAACAGAAACGCTGTTTCTATGCTATACGGCATCAGCAGAAAACGGGGATCATATATATAAACGATTAAAAACGGCGCCGTTAAAATTGTCAGCGTTTTGTACAGCTTGGCTGAATCTGAAATGAAATATTGAAAAATCCGTTGCAGCATAAATATCAACAAACTTGCTTCAAACAAAAATCTAAGCAACAAGCCAAAACTCCAATAACTTGCAATTTCCTTAATTATCTGCATTTTCATCCCTCTTTTTATTTGCCGTAAAACGAAACAAACTCGGCACTGCAGCACCAAGTATACCTTGCAAGAAACCCGTGAAAAACTCCGAATACATCCAACCTCCGACTATACCACAGGTCAGGAAAGAAAAAATATTTGCCCAGACTTCCGGATTTTTTAATTTATACCGTTTAAAAATGTTCCGAAATATATGTATAAAAAGTAATACCCAGACTATCCAGTGAATAATTGATGGCATTTTCCCCTCTTTTTATTTTGTGATTATTATATTAGTCTGATAAAACAAGTCAATAAAATAAAACTATTTATTTAAGGTGCCGGTTTGAGAACTGACAAACCGGCACTTTCTTCATTTTCGGTATAAAAGAGGAGAAACTTTTACCTTTCCTCTATGAAATCAGACATTTGCATTTAATTAAACTTTTGCCGTTATTATATTAGAATAGTAGATTTTAGCAAGTTAATTTGAGGATAAAAATGAACAAGAATATCTTGCGTATTTTAGCGGTGTTACTTCTTCTTAATTGTTGTAACATGCAAGAAGAGGACAGAATTTCAAGTTACGGCGAAAAGCAAGCTGCTCAGATTAGTTCTCAATGTTGGGAAAAAGCTTTTAAAAACAATCCAACATCCACGACCGGTAATATTTCGGCCGGGATAAAGGCAAATGAATGTATGGATCAACAGATATACCAGCTTCTTGATTCCGAATTTACTCAGGAAACGCAAGCCGCCATGACGGCAAGATATAACGCAATTCGTCAGCAGATTCTTGATTTTTATTGGGATTTAAGAAATGACAACAAATATTGTATTCCGTCTTGTGGCACAATGCAACAAATATTTAATCGCGGTGATTGGTTCAAATTTCAAGAAAAAATATTAGGCGCCTTGCTTGATTTACAAAAGAACCAAGATGCGTTCTAGATAAGAAATTACTTTATCTCTTTATCGTTAAAAATCGTTACTTTTCCGACCAACAACGTTATGACAAAAAAGACTCCGAACATTGTTTCCAAGCCGTTCGAAACGTTTTGTAATTCCGGTTCATAAATATACACGGTAACAAACGGCGCGGTCAGAACAGTCAGCAATTTGTACTTTATGACACCGGCAGAAAGATAATACTCAAAAACAGTTTGTAACATTATGGAGATAAAGACAACAGCACAAAAGAAATATAATATATTTACATTCGACAACAATTCATTCATCTTTGCTTTCTCCTTGTTCTTTTCCGGCAGACATCATTTTTGCAAACATAAACAATTGCGGCAATGCGGCATAAACGACAGCACTCAGAAAACCTATCCCAATATCATTATTCTGCCAACCACCGAAAATTCCCAGACTTAATAAAGAAAGAATATTCACCCAGACTTCAAAATTCTTGCACTTTAGCAACGTTGCAATAACGCTGTATATTTTCGTCAGAATTACAACAGCAAGCGCCCATTGGATTACTACCGGCATTATCCGCCTCTGTTCAATTTTCGCCGATAAAATATGTTTTTTATATCTGTTCTGACATAAATTATGCGGCAAACTTGCTGGACAATTACGGCAACTGACATGAGCATCATACTGAAGCGGACATAATGTATTGCCCACATAACAAACCCTACAGTTGTCACTGTGCATAAAGACAAAATCCCCCACCATATCCAAGCAGGGAGATTAAAGTGCTTGAAGATGAGCAGAAAAGGTCTAAAAAATAAAGATGACAAAAAATAACAAATTCCGAAAAGAATAAGATATACGATAATCAACGCTCCCATTTGCATATAAAGATTTTCTGAAAGCTGCATAATAATCTCTTTCATGCGACCTCACTTTTTGTCATTCAGGTTTGCCATATATTCTTGCAAATTCGAGTTTTTGTAACGAATATAATAGTATTGAATAACTATTGCCATAAATTGTAACCAGAAAATTCCTTTTACATAGTCAACTTCAAATCTGGTAAGACCATAGGCTGCGCCACAAAATCCGATATATGTAATGACATGGCTTAGCAAAAAGAAAAACCACCAACTGTATTTTGTTTGTAAAATATCGGTACACTTAAAAATTTTGCGAAAAAAATTCATGTAAACAGAACTTATCAGAAAGAATCCTAAATATAGCGTAAACAAACCTACTAATTCCAGTAAAAGAATCCCTAATACACTCATGTCATTTCCTCATAAAATCAAACAGAAATCTCCCGTATTAGGAGAGATTTCTGTTTATATTACATTAAATTAATTAAATATTCAATCTGTTAATTTATATATTTTTTCCAAAGCAAACATCCCCCAATCTTGATTGGCTATAACTTCTGCGATATCTGAGGAATTTGCTAAGTTTTCTTGTTCCTCCAGACGTCTCTCCAAATAGTTTCTTTGTTGATAATTACCTCCAAGTTTATTATTAATAAATTTGTATCCTCCCATAGTCGCCCGATCAATACCTCGCTCTAACATTAAAGGATAAGCCTCTATTGTTCCCGTCCCCAGATATCCAAGAAAATTCACGGAACGATTTATTTTATCTACTAAATTATCTTGATATGGTGCTTGAGGGCGTGAGGTATATTCTTCTTTTTTCGGGAAACATTGTGTTTTGCTGAAACTATCTATCTTTTTTTGTACTTCTTGAATATACATTTCCGGATGTCTTAATTTTGAACTTTGCATCAAACGATTATCTCCATGATAAAAATCGTAAATTGTCTGACCAATTTTTTGATTATCATTTCCATACCCGTCTTTATACGGATCATAAAAAACTATATTTGCCGCTCCATTTACAAACCCATCAATAAAATCTCCTGCCGCCCAAATTCCTCTTGCTATTGCATCACGCTCAGAGGGCTGGTATAATTGTACTGAAGAAGGATTAAAAGAAGATTCCATCGAGGCATTTTCAAAATTCTCCGACTTATCTTGGACATATTCCGGAAACCATTCCGGATGTCTCCGTTTGGTTCTTCCTAATATGTCTTCTTTCCTATGTCGGTTTATTTCAGCATTTGACGGCATTGGCTCATATTCACCTCTGAGCAGTTTTCCAATACTTTTACTCATAATTTTCTCCTGTTATTATATAAAGTTAATCTCATGGCGCCGGATTTCCGGCATAAAAAAGAGGAAGGCGAGTGCCTTCCTCCTGTTTATGATGCTGTTACAAATAACGGCATTCGTCTTTCAGCATTCCAAAAATAATAATATCCGCACCGTCTTCCCGATAAGCCCGAAGCCGCCCTTCTTCCTTAAAACCAAGTTTTGTCACAAAGTTTAGGCAAGGGGCATTGCCTGCATTGACCATCAGGCTTATTCTTTTACAGCGGAACTTATTAAAAGCCACATCAAAGATATAATGCAGGACATGTCTGGTGCACCAGCGTTTGTCGGTGCTGAAAATTGTCCACCAGACATCGGTATCCAGACGGTAATCGTGATAAATCAGTCCTCCGATTAATTTTCCGTCACGGACAAAGCCGCAGGTATAATTTTCGCCGCACCATTTTTTGCCTTCTTTCAAGCCCATGCAGACCCAATCTTTGATGACGCCGTTGCAGTCAGGGATGATTTCTGTTTCCATTGTTTCCTCCCCGTCAGAGAATGCCGCTGCCGGCTTCATAGCGGAATCCGGTATCGTACCACTCAATCAGGTTTCCTCTGGTTTTGGTCTGAAACACCAGACTGACCTTAAAACCGGTGGCCGAACACCCAATCCACTGGCTGCGGATTTTGCCTTTCAGCGTTGCCCATTTGGTTCCTATCGGATTGTCCAGACTGCTCCAGCCTGCGCTGTTCCACTTGGTCATGCCGGAAGAACCGATATTCTCGGCATAAGCCTTGTCTTTATCATCAAAATCCACATTGGCATACACGACCAACGCATATTTGGTGCTTGACTTGGTTCGCGGATTTATCATTTGAATCTTTTTCAAATTTCCGTTGCCGAGATTGGAATAAGCCTGAGCAATCTTGCCGCAGATATGCACTTTATTGTCCGAGTAGCCTTCATCAAACAGGTAAACCCCGTCTTCCGCACCAAAATACAGGCGCCCCTGAAACAAGCCCCAGCACAAAGCGCGAATATTTGTAAAACGGCACCAAGCTCCGGTATTGGTATTGATGACATGCTGTTCAAACTGCTGGTTGACCGGAACGTTAAACAAAGCATAGCCGCCGCGGCCATAAATAATGCCCTGCCAGCCTTCTTTGTTTTTGTTGTTTCTGGTTCTGTCCAGCACCAAGCCGCGGATTTTGTCTGAAAAGGCAATCTGGGACGAATTGGCCTGTTCCAGCGGCAAAGCCTTTGACAACGGGATATAGCCGTCTTCCGAGATAATGACGACATCGCCCTGATAGGGCAAAATACAGCGGTAACCAATCGGGCGGCTCATCCGAAATACGCCTTTAAGCTCCCAATCTCCGGCATCGCCCGGATCGGACCCGCTATATACGGCAGCCTCGCCTTCAGAAGTGAGAAATACCGTCAGATCGTCAATTCCCTGTCCGCCGTCCTGCGTCCAAGAGGCAACGGCCATCAGTTCACCGCCGTCACGAAAGATTGTGGAGAGGTCAAACTTTATCAAAGTGCCCTGCACTTCGCCCACTCCCTCGGAATACCAGACGTTCAGCGAACCTTTTTCAACAAAGAAAAGGCGTTGATGTGACGCGCAGACATTAATCAGACGCTGCGGCAACAGGTTTGTGCCCGTAAATTCGGCCTCTTCAAAATGTTCATCGCCATTATCGTCCACATAAAAAGCCTGAGGCTTGTCATAGCCGTTTACCAGCAGCAGCCGGTTTTTAAACTGGCAATACTGCCAACGCCCCTCGCCAAAATCTTTTTCATAATCCTTTATGGAAGCTTTAGAAGAAATATTATAGACCGTTGATCCGGCAAAAGCCAAAAAACGATTTTCATCCGGCAGCTTATATTCTGCCAAAGTCCGGACTTTTCCCTCCAGTTCCGCATATCGGACATAGCCGCGGCGCAAGGCGACTTTGGTATCTTGCGGAAGGTAATTGTCCATTACAATCGCATCGGTTTCATTCATCAGATCCAGACTGTCGCGGACGTTTAAGCCGCCAATCGGGCTGGGCAGCGTGTAATTGACCGATTTGGCGCTGCGGTTAGCTGTTCTTTGCTGCATTGATTATCACTCCGTTTTCGGCCGGACAGAAAACCGCACCGGCAAGGTTAATATCCTGAGTGGCCAGACCGCCGCCGAATTTGGCTTTGACCTCGCGCTCGTATTCGTTATATTCTTCTTCGTAAGGCATGCCGTTACGCCGGTTCCAACGCCAGACGATGCCCTTTTTTACCAGAAACTCGTCAAAGACCGGCACATCGGTATTTTTGGTCAGTTCTGACTTTTCTTCATAACCATTGGCCGCATCAAAAACGATATTGGACGAGCGGTACTGAAAAACAATTTTGATACCGTCAGGCGGCGGGGTCAGAAACTTCAGCATGCCGTTTTGGATTTTGAATTTCAGATTGGCATCCGGGCAGTTAAAATATTTTTCGCGCATCCAGTCTTGCGGCGTGATTGCGCCGATGACTTTTTCCGCACTGTCTTTGATGTATATGGTATTGTTCAAAATGGAATAAAAATCCGGACAGAACTGCTTGATGATGTAGGAACTGCGGCGGCCGGAAGTGCGCAAAACGCCTTCTTTGGTGAGTTCCTGCCAGTCACCATACCGCAAAAGGCTGTCTAAAGTGTCTTTGGCAACGCTTAAGAACACGGCCTCCTGCTGGGAATCCTCATTAAACAAGTCTTCCGGCTTTTGGGCCGCAACAAGACTTGCCGCCTCACGGCAGATTTCAAGTATATTCTTCATGTTTTCTCCTTTGATGTTGTTATTAAATAAAAAAAGAACACCTGTTCAGCTTTGAGCAGATGTTTCGGGGATTAAAAAAACGCCGCAATCGCGACGTTTGGGGGGAAGTATCTTAAAATAAAGCTTAATAAACTCTGATAAAATTTTGTATCCGTTCTTTCATTTTCTATCTCTTTAATATTAGTATTAATTAATCTCAGACCAAATCATTACAACATTTAAGTATAAAGCCAATAAAAATGGTGGAAGAATAATTAAATACCCTAAACATAACAAAATAAATTTAAACCATACTTTACTTTTTTCCATTTTTTAATCCTATAATGCACACCATACCATTACCAAAAAACTAAGGCTTAAAATTATGGTAGAAAGAAATAAAAAATCTAATATTCTACAATGCTTTTTATAATCAATATTATTGATAAAATTATAAAAGCGGGAAGAAGCTGGAGTTTGTACTTCAACTTCTTCCGGCAGCATTTGTTCTTTGTTTGTTTTCTTCATATCATCAAATATCCTTAACGTTATTAACAAAGAAAAACACCAATATTAAAAGTTCGATGTATGTCAGAAACAATGCAATTTCTACATTTTCTTGCTTTAAGAGCGATAGTTTTTTTCCGAACAAAATACACAAAAAACAACAAAACAGAAACAACAATAAAATGATACAAAGCCAATTCAAAAATAAAATTTCTTCTTGAGTACCAATCATTCCCATAAGGACAATAGGAACAGCTATTGTCAGTAACATTGCCAATTGATGAAAAAATTGTTTTATCATTTTACATATCTTCCATAAGTAATCCTATTATTGGCAATCCAATAACTAAGGCAATAAAAAACAAAATCCAATCTATATACAGAGCATATTGTATTATCTTTCGATAAGGAATGTTAAACGTAATATTAAAAAAGGCCAAAATCGCTGAGATAAATAAAATAGTCTGTAATACTATAAAACCATATGGCGCATAGCGTACAGAAAGGCCTGACATTTCGCCGACTATCAACAAAGGCACAATTGCAACCCATGCTGCATAAACTCTGATAAAATTTTGTATCCGTTCTTTCATTTTCTATCTCTTTAATATTAGTATTAATTAATCAATGTTTTTTATAATCAATATTATTAATAAAATTACAATAGCCGGAAGAAGCTGGAGTTTGTACTCTAACTTCTTCCGGCAGCATTTGTTCTTTGTTTGTTTTCTTCATATTATCAAATATCCTTTATTTTTCAGACACTTTGACAATACTAGATTCTTTTATATTTGTCTACTAAAAAGGAACAAGGGAACCTAAAATAAACATTTCTGGAAACAAGAGGAAAAGCGCTAACTCTGTGTACTCTTGTTTGACATATGGCAGAGGAACTCCTACCAGCACTAAGAAAATGCTTATTGCCCATATCCAGCCTAAAAACATCGCCAACATTGCTATTTCCCATCCCCACCCCAAAAATCCTATAAAAAACAAAATGAACAATGAGGGAAACATACCACACAATAACATTACATTCCAAAAACGTTCTTTCATTATCTTTTCTCTTTTTTACTATGCCTAAAAAATCATATCACTCAACACACCAATACCAAACATTACAGTATCAGCAACTATACCCCAACGCACAATTTGAGCATACGGAATTTTGAATGTTATTTTAAAAAAAGCGAGAATTGCCAAGACCAAAGCCAGAGGAATAGACAAAAATGTTGCTCCCCAAATTATTATGCTCCACTCATATTTTATTACCCTCCAGAACATAAAAAATAAAAAAATATCTACAACCATAAAGGCTGCAAATACTCTGATAAAATTTTGTATCCGTTCTTTCATTTATAAGCTATCCTTTCATATTTTGAAAGGATAGCTTATATTTTTTATTTCTTCAACTTAAATTTTATCTTTCTTTAAGAATACGAC
>CABUWG010000028.1 GCA_902495305.1 uncultured Pseudomonadota bacterium
CCGGCCTTTGCTCCGAAGATTTAGAAAGTGAGGTTGGGCTTGACTTTTTTGAGCGCCGCCGACGTTCGGCCTTTTGGTCAAGCAAAAGTAAGAAAGAAGAATAACCAACTTAATGAAGATAAGGAAATATGAAAATAAAAAAAAGAAAAGCAGCGGCAAAAAAGAATGAATAACAGAGAACGGGCGGTGTTCAGGGCAGTGAGCTGACAACTGAACACTGCCCGTCGCACAGGTTAAAATGCCATAAAATATTTCTCGATTCCCAACATCAGGATTGCAGCAAATATGCCGGCGAAAACATCATCAAGCATCACGCCCCAGGCATTGTGCAGCTTGGAATCCGCCCATCTGACCGGCCCCATTTTGATAATGTCAAAAAAGCGGAAAGCAACAAAACCGATAATATACAAATACCACTTGTCAAAACTCTGATAAAGCAGATCCCCGACCAACACAAAACTCATGAGCTGTCCGGCCGTTTCATCAATAACTACCAGTGACGGATCTTTGTTTTCCGATGTTTTCAAAACCTCGTTTGTCGCCCAGACGCCAATGCCGAAAGCCAACAACGCGGCAATCAAAATTCCGGCCGTACCGCCGTAATACCCCGCCACCATGGCCAGCGGCAGCGTCATCAAAGAACCGGCCGTGCCGGAAGCAAACGGGCAAAATCCCACGCCAAAATAAGAAGCCAGAACATAACCGAATTTGTTTTTCATCATAAAATCCTTTTACAAAAGTTTGCGGGCATTAAGCGCCAGCTGAATTGTTCCCTCGTCCATATAATCAAGCTCGGCACCCATCGGAATCCCCTGCGCCAATGTTGAAACCTTAATGTCTTCGCGGTTTTTCAGACGGGAATTAATGTAGTTTGCGGTAATCTGCCCGTCTACCGTTGCCGGCAGCGCCAAAATAATCTCTTTAATGCCTTCATTGTCGATTCGCTTAAGCATCGGCTCAATATTCAGATCCTCGGGCGTTATACCGTCAATAGCCGAGAGAATGCCGCCCAAAACATGGTACTTGCCCTTAAAAAAAGAAACCCTCTCCATCGCCCATAAATCAGCCACATCCTGCACAACGCACAAAATATGATTCTCCCGCACCTGAGAAGAACAAACAGAGCAGGGCGATGTGGTGTCATAATTGCCGCAGATTTCACAGGTCTTGATATTTTCCGCCACCTGCTGCATTGCCTCAATCAGCGGCAGAAACAGCGTTTCTTTCTTTTTGAGCAGCTGCAAAACAATCCGTCGGGCGGAGCGCGTTCCCAATGACGGCAGCTTTGAAACCAGCTTTACCAGTTTTTCAATATCTTGTCCGGCCACAAAAACTCTCCTAGAACGGCAGTTTCAGGCCGCCGAGGTTCATTCCGCCGGTCACGCTGGAAACGCCTTCCTGCATATTGGCGTCAACCTTGTTTTTGGCGTCGTTATAAGCTGCCGTAATCAGGTCTTCCAAAATGTCCGTTTCTTCCGGATTAACCAGAGATTTGTCAATGATGACTTTCTTCATGTCAAACTTGCCGTTCAGCGTGATTTTAACCATACCGCCGCCGGCAGACCCCTCGCATTCTTCCTGCGCCAGTTTTTCCTGCATTTCTTCCATTTTTTTCTGCATGGCCTGTGCCTGTTTCATGATTCCCTGAATATTCATCATTGTTTTTGTTACTCCTCGTCTGTGGTATAAATTTCACTTTCGCCAAACTCGTCGTCAAAACTGTTCAGCAGCGAATTTTGTTCGGCTTCTATAATGTTTCTGGTCATCGTTTCAATTCTGGCGCCTTTAAATTCCGCCATAATTGCCTTGACCAGAGGATATTCCATAATGTCTTTTTTGGCTTCTTCGTCTTTGGCGCGCTCTTTGGCTGCCAGCGTCACGCCCAGTTCGCCGTGCTGGGAATCAATTTTCCATTGCTTGCCGGTAATTTCCAGCAATGTTTTATGTAAGGCCATAATAAAATCGGTATCGGCTTTCTTGTCCAAAATCATTTTAATATAGCCGTCGCGGAATTCGCTGATGGAAACGTCGTTTTTCAGACTGTAGGAAAGCAGCATTTTTTTGTTGTTTTCCAAATAGTCAACCAAGGCTTCCGGCGTGCTGAACGTCAGAAAGTTTCCGCTTGTTTCGGCAGAAGAAGAGGCATTTTGCAAAGAGCTTATTTTTTTTCCGCTGCCGACGGCGTTTAAGATGTCGTCAGCACTTTTTTTTTCCGGCACAACAAGCGGCGCGGCTAGGCTAGAGTTTTTTTTTACGTCGTTTAAAAGCTCGTAAGGCGTTGGTAAAGCCGCTGCATAAGCAATCCGGATTAAAATCATCTCCACGGCGTCAATCTGCACCGGTGCAACCGCCAGCTCGGCAATGCCTTTCAGCAGCATTTGCCAGATTTTTGACAGGACGGCAATCGGAATTTTCGGCCCTAGTCTGGTGCAAAGTTCTTTTTCGCTTTCCGAAAGGTCTGAACCGTTTAATGACGCCGGAATAATCTTTGTCTTGGCAATCATATGGGTAATGTTGACCAAATCCTGTAAAATTGTAACCGGATTCGCACCGTTGCGGTATTGTTCCTGCAAATTTGCCAGCATATCTTCGGTTTTGCCCTCGGCCAGCTGCTCAAAAAGCTCAAAAGTCTGATTCCGGTCGGCCAAACCAATCATGTTTTTGACAATATCAGTCTTAACCACGCCGCCGGCACTTAAAGAAATTGCCTGATCCAGCAGCGACAAGCCGTCGCGACAAGACCCGTCAGCCGCTTTGGCAATAATTTTCAGGGCTTCGTCTTCGGCCTGCAAGCCTTCTTTGCCGATAATGTTTTTGAAATGGTTGAATAAAGTGTCAATTGTCAGCCGCTGCAAATCAAAGCGCTGGCAGCGGGAAAGCACGGTAACTGGAACTTTTCTGATTTCGGTTGTGGCAAAAATAAATTTGACGTGTGACGGCGGCTCTTCCAAAGTCTTCAACAAAGCGTTGAAGGCGTTTTTGGAGAGCATGTGAACTTCGTCGATGATATATATTTTGTAACGGGCATTGGTCGGCTTGTAGCGAACGCCGTCAAGAATTTCGCGAATGTCGTCCACGCCGGTGCGGGAAGCCGCGTCAAGCTCCATAACGTCAATATGCCGGTCGGCGGCAATGGCTTTGCAGTTTTCGCACATGCCGCAGGGATGAACCGTCGGACCGCCGTTGCCGTCAACGCCGGTACAATTCAGGGCTTTGGCAATGATTCGCGCTGTCGTGGTCTTTCCCACGCCGCGAATGCCGGTTAGCATATAAGCATGATGTAAGCGGTTGTTTTGAATGGCATTGGTCAGTGTTTGCACAAGCGCATCCTGCCCGAGCAGGTCATCAAAACTCTGCGGGCGGTATTTTCGCGCTAAAACAACATATTGATCTTTATTTTCTTCTGCCATAGTCACATTTCTTAAAAAAACTGGTGGAGAACAACCGACCCCGTCACATCCCGTTATGGCTGCTTCCTCTCGAACCTGACCAGATTGGCGGGCAGCCGGTCCGGCGTTCTCCACCTCCTAATATTGTCTGTTTTGCAATACTTTTCAAGCAAAATCTGAGTTATCATATACTAAAATCTAACGGGCATAAATTTGCGAGCGGGCAAGGGCAGCGTCTTTTCCGATAATGAGGGGCGCCTGTTCCGCTGCAAAGTCATAAATGTCCTGATGATGAGACATGCCGTAATCAAAAACGTCAAATTTCTTTGGCGCCGCGTCAACAACCACATCGCCCTGCGATTTAATCTCCATAATGTCAAGACTATGTTGGTTGCTGCCGTCTTCAAAGAAGCGGAAAGCGCCGTTGATTCCCATAAATCCTTCCGGACTGGTAATGGCTGCGTTCAAATCGCCGCCCTGATGTCTGGAGAGCGCAGAAGCCAGAGCAACCGCATCATAAGCAAAAGAATAAAGGCTGCGCGGTTTTTCATTATAAAAATTATAATATTTATCGGCAAAATAGCTGCTTTGATAACGAGAAAGCCGCGGATACCAGCTGTTAATCGCCAAAGATTCTTTGTTCATCGGAGTATTTTCCCAAATAGACGTTCCGAGAAATTTTACTTTCGGGGCATAAATGTCATAATATCCAAACATTGAAATAACCGATTTCAGCTTGGTACCCGATTCCGGAATCAAAACGGCGTCAAAATCCACATCGTCGGAAGAGTCCGTTGTCTTAATCCGTGCCAGTTCCCTCTTGGCTTTAGTGTCGCCGGCGTCGGCACGGGCTTTTAGGGCTGCTTTTTTACGCTGCATTTCGGCATGCCGGACGGAATAATTCGTCAGTTTTTTTAAGATTTCGGAGAAATTGGACGTATTCGGCGGATAAAAGGCAATTTTTACAATCGTTGTGCTGTTTTTTTGAGCCGTACGAACCGCCGCGCGGGCAACCGAAAGACCGAGATTATTGTCCGGAACCAGCAGGGCAAACCGGCTGCGACCTTCCGCTGCGGCATAATTCATGATTCTTTCAACCTGTTCGTTCACCAAAAGCCCCAACGTATAAACGCCGGGCTGCAACACGTCTTGCGAAGTCGAAAAAGCAATCATCGGAATATTGTCGGCAACCGCCCGTCCGGACGAAGCCTGAACCTCGGTACTCATCAACGGGCCGATAATCAGGTCAGACTGCTGCGAAACCGCATTTTCAATAGCAATTCTGGCGCCGCTCTGGGAGCTTTGGGTATCATAAAATTGCAGAACCAGATTCGAATTCTGAACATCGTCAAGTGCCAAAAGAGCTGAGTTTTTCATTCCTTTGCCAACGGTTGCCGCACTGCCGGTCAGGGGCAACAGCATACCGACCCGAAACAAATTCTTGTTCTGATAACTGTCTGCCGTCAGGGTGACCTCGCTGATGTCGGTATTGATATCGCGGGTTCCGCCGGATGTGCTGATTCGCGATGTGCCGCAGCCCGCCAAAACCAGACAAAACACCGCCAAACTAAATTTTTTTAACACTTGCTTTTTTTCCCAAAATATAAAACAATCATCTGCATAATGTTTAAAGTAAAAATAAGCTGTTGTAAAGAAGAGAAAATATGAAAAACGGATTATACATCGTTGCCACGCCGATAGGCAATCTCGGAGACATTTCCGCCCGCGCGGTCGAAACCTTAAAAGAAGCGCCGGTCATTGCCTGCGAAGACACGCGCGTCACCAAAAAACTGTTTTCTCTGTTGGGCATCAGCCTGAAAAAAACGTTCATCACGCTGCATGACCATAACGAAGATGAACAGGCGCAGAAACTGATTGACGCCGTTCAAAATGGCCGGCAGGCTGTTGCTCTGGTCAGCGATGCCGGCTCGCCGCTGATATCCGACCCGGGGTATAAGCTGATTCGCCGTTGTCGGGAACAGGGTGTGTATATTACCGTTTTACCCGGCGCTTGCGCGCTGATTTGTGCGCTTCAGCTTTCCGGACTGCCGACCAACAAGTTTATGTTTGCCGGCTTTATTCCCAATAAAGATAAAGCTCGGATTGAATTGTTCAAGTCCTATGCCGCGCTCGATGCAACCGTTGTTTATTATGAAACCGCTCCGCGCATTCTTAAAACGCTGGCTGCGGCAAAAGAAGTCTTTGGCGGCAGAGAACTTGCCGTTGTTCGTGAAATCAGCAAGCTTTATGAAGAATGCCTGAACGGAACGGCAGAAGAACTGACGGTATATTTCACGAAAAAAGAACCCAAAGGCGAGTTTGTTTTTATGGTGGCGCCGGCAGAAGAAAAAACGCAAACGTCGATAGATATTGAGGCGCTGCTGAAAACAAAGTTGCCGCAGATGAGTCTGAAATCGGCGGTTAAAGCGCTGGTTGACGAGTATCATCTGAATAAAAACGAAGTTTATGAACTGGCGTTAAAGATAAAAAAATGAAAAATAAAAATTCTTATACCGCCGGCAAAGCAGCCGAATTTCTTGCGCAAAACTATCTGCGCCTCAAAGGTTTTCGGATTGTTGCCGGCAATTATATCACCGGCCGCGGAACCAATGCCGGCGAAGTTGATATTATTGCCGCCAGAGCAAATCTGCTGATTTTTGTTGAGGTCAAAAAACGCTCTGATTTGAATAAAGCCGCCTATGCCGTCAGCCCGCGCCAGCAACAGCGGATTATCAGGGGAGCAGAGGCTTTTTTACAGAAAAACCCGCAATACGCCGGATATGACTGCCGTTTTGACGCCGTTCTTGTTGCCTTTCCTTTACGGATAAAACATATTAAAAACGCCTGGATAAGCTGAATTTATTTTATTGTTGTAAGATAATCGCGGATCACGGGAGTAAAAGCTTCTGCCGCATAACGGTAACTTTCTTTCTTAAAGCCTACAATCCGCTGCACGGCTTCGTGAAAATCAACCCATTCATAAGCTTTGAACTCAATTTCTTCCGGATGCGTTGCAAAATCTATTTTTTCGTTTTCGGGAAAGAAAAACAAAAACCAGTATTGCTCTTGTCCGATATGCGGCCGTCCCATTTTTTGAAATTTTTCCAAGACGGCGGGCGGATAATCGTATTTAACAGCCTGAGGAGCGGCATAAACCATTTTTGCCGTCGCAATCCCCGTTTCTTCTCTCAGTTCTCTTTCTGCCGCCTGAGCCGGCGTTTCTCCGTCATCTATGCCGCCTTGCGGAAACTGCCACTGCATATCCGGCTTGTCCGCACGGGCGCAAACCAAAACTTTTCCTTCTCGGTTAAAAAGCACAATGCCGGCATTCAGACGATACAATCCGCTCATTCTTCCACAACCACGTTAGAAACCGGAACCAGCGCCAATGGCTTTTCAATAACCGTATTTTTAAGTTCCTGATAGTCTGATATTTGCGGAGAAAACGAGGCAATCCAGTCATTAACGGCATGCAGGGCAACCGGCTTGGGGTTAACAACCACCAACACGCTGCCGTTTTTTTGCGCCAGTTCTTCCGCCGCTGCCAGACGCTTGTCAATTTCTTCCCGCACAAAATAGCTGTCAATAACGACTTCGGCTTTTTTGCGGGGCAAACCGGTACTGCTGATTTTTTCCATATAATCTTCGCCGGTTGCGTCAACGGCCAACAACCCCATATTGTCAATTTCTTTAAAAAGGTCTTTCATTCTTTGCGGATTGTCAAAATCAACAATGCCGCGCTGAAAAATCAACCCGCCGACCGGAGCGTTAATATTCAGAGATTTTTTCAAACGGCGCAGATTTTCTTCAAAACCGGCGGTCATGCTCATTGCCAGCGGCCCCGTATCGGACTTTAAGAAGTCTTTTGAGGATAAAAGCAAATCCACATAAGTCTCATGCCCCATGCTGCGCGCAGTTTTAATCTGCTTGTCCAAATCAGTGGCATAAGGAGAAAAGGATAGCGATACATTTGCCGGCAGGCTCTCGATAGCCGCAGTCGTTACCGTTGAATCCAGCCCCAGACCGTTGATAACAACGGAAACCCTGTAAAAATTCGGTTGGACTTCTTCCGTTTTGCCATATTCAATCCATGCTTTTTCGCCGTTTTTCCCAATCTTGGGAAGATAAATGCCGTCTTTTTCCTCAATCAGGTTTTTGTCGGCATTAATATGCTCTAACGGCTCCTGAACACTGTTTTTAGCCAGTTTTGCCACCAGCGGGATTTTATCCAGAAGCTCATTGGCTTCAATAGCCTGAGGCGGTGTTTCTTTGGCAGGCTCTTTCTGTGTTTCTTGTTGAGAGGGCTTGGAAATTTCTTCTTTGTCCGGCAGCCGCATGATAAACCCCGGCGTCTTGTTTTTTCGCTCAAACATAACGCGGTCTATTTTGGACTGATAAACCGGCTCGCTTTTCTTTTTTGCAAAAAAGTATCCTGTTGCCGCTACTGCGGAAAGAATAAGCAAAACAACCAGAACTGTCCGGACATTTTTCAGCATATTTCTTCCTTATTTGCTGTTCTGACTGTAAATTGCCAGAGCTTTAACCATATCGACGGCGCGTGACAATTGATAATCTTTATCCATTTCTTCGTCTTTGCTGTCATTGCCGGTTTGCTTTGCGGCTGTTTTTTTGGTGTCGTTCTTCAAAGCATTGTCAAATTCGGCCTCGCTCATGTTAAAGACCGGATCAATAACTTCAACCTTTGCCGGATGGACAATAATGTCCGGCGTAATGCCTTCGGCTTGGATTGAGCGGCCGGACGGCGTATAATATCTGGCCGTCGTCAAACGCATCGCACCGTATTTATCCAGCGGAATAACAGTCTGAACAGAACCTTTGCCGAAAGACTTTTCGCCCAGAATAACCGCACGCTTATGATCCTGCAATGCGCCGGCTACAATTTCGGAAGCCGAAGCGGAACCGCCGTTGATTAAAACCACAATCGGCAGGCCTTTGGCAATATCGCCTTTCTGGGCAGAATATCTGACCGTATCTTCGGCATTGCGGGAGCGGGTAGAAACAATTTCGCCTTTGTCAAGGAACAAATCCGTCACATTAACGGCCTGATCCAGCAGTCCTCCCGGATTGTTGCGGACGTCAAGAACAATGCCTTTCAGGTTTTTATTGTCTTTCTTGGCTTTTACAATGGCCTTTTCGGTCATCTTGTCAACGTCTTCGCTGAAAGACGTGATACGGATGTAAGCCACGTCATCGGCCTTAATGTCGTTTTTAACCGACTGGATTTTGATTTCCTCGCGTTTGACCACCACGTCAAACGGTTTCTCATTGGCACGGACAATCGTCAGACGAACCTTTGTGCCGACTTTGCCGCGCATCTTGTCAACCGCGTCATTAAGGCTGAGGCCCATAACCTGCCGCCCGTCAATGTGAGTGATATAGTCCCCCGGTTTGATTCCGGCCTGCGAAGCCGGCGTATCGTCAATCGGCGAAACAACCTTGACCACGCCTTGCTCCATTGTAACCTCGATTCCCAGCCCGCCGAATTTTCCTTTGGTCTGCTCGTTCATGTATTTAAAACTTTGTGCATCCAGAAAACTGGAATGCGGATCAAGAGAAACTAACATACCGTTAATGGCGGATTCGATAAGCTTTTTGTCGCTGACGTCTTCAACATAAGAAAGTTTGGTCCGTTCCAGAACTTCTCCGAACAGGTTGAGCATTTCATAAGTGTCGGCAGCGTCCTCCGGCTGGGATTTTTTGGATTCTTTTGCATTAACAAAAGTTGCCGCCGTCAAAATTCCCAAAAATACTAATGTACAAACTGATGCTTTTTTTAACATATTACTCTTCCTGTTTTTCTCAAATTTTAATTTCTCATCCATTTAAGCGGGTTAATCGGATTATTATTGCGGCGCATTTCCACATAAAGCTTGGAATCTTTGCTGTCCGGCATTTGTCCGACCGGTTCTCCGGCCAGCAAAAGCTGCCCGACTTCGCAGTCCAGACTTCCCAATCCGGCCAGCAGCGATAAATATCCGTCGCCGTGTTCAATAATAATCAGGTTTCCGTATCCTCTGAACGGTCCGGCAAAAGCGACGGTACCGTCATAAGGGGCAATAACCTGAGCCTCGTTTCTGGTTTTTATCATAATGCCCTTAGACGTTACGCCTTTGACTTTTTGCTCGCCATAAGCCGTTACGACCGTGCCTTTGGCCGGCATGGACAATTTTCCTTTGGCTTTGGCAAAACCTTTTCCTACTTCACTTATAACCTCTTGATTATATTTAATCAAGTCAGCTCTTTGAGTTTCCTCTTCTTTTTTTGACTTTGCCCGTCTTTCTTCTTCAATCCGGCGCAGTTCTTCCTGCCTTTTGCGTTCGGCTTCGGCTTTTTGCTGCCGTTCTTTCTCCAGCTTGTCCAAAAGCCCTCTCAAATCCTGCGCCTGCGAGGCCAGCTTTTGAATATTGCGCTGGGCTTTCACGCTCTCAATCTCAACGGCATTTCTTATTCTGGACTTTTTCTGAACCAAAAGCTTCATCCGCTCATGGTCTTTTTCCATAATTTTTTTCTGATTGCTGATTTGTCTGACCTGTTTTTCCACCAGCTCTTTTTTGTGAGAAATCTGCTTGAGTTCAAGACGGATTCTCTCGGCATTTTCTTCCAGATAAGGGACAGTCTCGCGCAAAAGCATGGCGCTGCGGATAATCTCCACCGGCGTCAGCGGCTGCACAAACAAGGCTTCTGTCGGTTTCAGGGCCAGATTTTGTAAAGCGGACAACGTTCTGATAAGATTTTGGTCTTCCTGCGAAAAGCTTTCTTCGGTTTTTTTCAGACTGTCTTGCAGTTTTGCCAGTTGTTCTTCCATTGCCGAAAGTTTTTCTTCGCTGTTTTGGATTTTTTTTGCCGTCGCAATCATGTCCTGACTGACTGAGGCCAGCTCGATATTAATCTGATTCGCCTGAGCCTGCAGCTTGCGGTGCTCAATATTCTGTTCCTGAACTTTTTTTTCCATCAGCTCAAGATCTTTTTTAGAAACCGCCGCCGCGTCTGTTGTCCGGAACAAAAATCCCAGACAACAGAAACCACAAAATAAGGCTTTGCAGACGGCAGACGGTTTCATAAAAGACTAAGCCTTTTCAATCAGAGAAGAACCGGTCATCTCGGCAGGTTTTTCAATGCCGAGCAAGTCAAGAAGCGTCGGAGAAATATCTGCCAGACGGCCGTCTTTCAGCCCTTTAACCGGCTGCTTGTCATTAACCAGAACGGCACGCACTTTGCCGACGGTATGAGCGGTATAAGGTTCTCCGGTCTTCTCGTCGACCATTTTTTCGGCATTGCCGTGGTCAGCCGTAACCAAAAGCACACCGCCCACATCTTTGATGGCCTTTTCAACGCGGCCCAGACATTCGTCAACCGCAGCCACGGCTTTGAGCGCGGCTTCCATAATTCCGGTATGCCCGACCATATCACCGTTGGCAAAATTGCAGATAATCACGTCAAAACGCTGATTCTCAATCGCGTCAACCAGATTGTCCGTCACCTCATACACGCTCATTTCCGGCTTGAGGTCATAAGTGGCAACTTTCGGACTCGGAACCAGAATGCGCGATTCGCCTTCAAATTCGCGTTCTTCGCCGCCGTTAAAGAAGAAAGTAACATGGGCATATTTCTCGGTTTCGGCAATACGCAGCTGTGTCAGACCGTGCTTGGCAACAACTTCGCCAAAAATGTTGGTCAGCGCTTCCGGCCCGAAAATTGTTTTCATAAAGCGGCGGTGATCAACCGAATATTCGGCCATGCCAACATTAATGGAAGTCGTAACGGTCTTTTTACGGGCAAATCCGTCAAAATCTTTGTCAGCCAGCGCGTACAAAATTTCACGGGCACGGTCGGCGCGGAAGTTGCACATCAAAATGGCATCGCCGTCTTCGATTCCCTGATAATCGCCGATAACGCACGGAACGACAAACTCGTCGTTGACGCCGTCTTTATAAGACTGGGCAATGGCTTCTTCCGCCGTGGCATAACGCTTCCCCTCGCCCAGTGCAATGGTATTATATGCCAGCTCGACACGATCCCAGCGTTTGTCACGGTCCATGGCGTAAAAGCGGCCTTCAACCGTTGCAATCTTCACGTTTTTCAGGTTGCTGACGGCTTTTTCAAATTCTGCCACAAATTCCTTGGCCGAAGTCGGCGGCGTATCGCGGCCGTCCAAAAAGGCATGAACCCAGACTTTAATCCCGTTTTCGGAAAGGATTTTGCACATGGCAATAATGTGATCCTGATGAGAATGTACGCCGCCCGGCGACATCAGCCCCATAACATGACAGGCCTTGCCGTTCTTTTTGAGGGTGTCAACCAATTCAACGACAACCGGATTCTTTGCAATGGAACCGTCTTTAATGGCAAGGTCGATCTTGGGCAGGTCCTGCATAACCACACGGCCGGCGCCCAGATTCATGTGGCCGACTTCCGAGTTTCCCATCTGTCCGTTCGGCAGGCCGACGTCCAGTCCGGAAGTTTCAATCAGGCAATGCGGATTCTCTTCGAGCATTCTGTGCCAGTTCGGGGTATGCCCTTGTTCAATGGCGTTGTCTTTGGTAATTTCCTTGCGATATCCCCAACCGTCGAGGATTAACAGCATAACAGGTTTCTGTCTCATCTTTTTTTCCTTATCATCTTTTAAAAACTTTTCTCATTATATATAATAATTCCAAACATAAAAGCACTATTTTTTATCAGATTTTTGCATTTTATTGCATAATTTCTTTCCATATCTTAGCCGGCAGGTTGCCGCCGGAAACGCCTTTCATCGGAGAACTGTCGTCATTGCCGACCCAGACCACGCAGATAAACTCATCGGTAAAGCCGGCAAACCATGCGTCGCGATAATCTTGGGACGTTCCCGTTTTTCCGGCGGCAAAACGTCCGATTCTCGCCGCTTTTCCCGTCCCTTTTTCAATCACTTTTTCTAAAATAGGGGTTAATTGCTCAATATGTTTTTCTTTAATGATTCTGTCCGGTTCTTCGTTGCTGCGCACAAAAATCTGATATCCGTCGCGGGTATAAATTTCTTTGACGGCATAAGGCCAGACCGCATAACCTCCGTTGGCAATGGAGGCATAAGCGGCCGCCATGTCCAATACCTTGACCTCTGAAACGCCCAGAGCTAAAGCGGCGGAATTTTCCAAAGGCGTCGTAATTCCCATCTTGCGCGCCAGCTTAATGGTTTTGGGAATGGAAATCTGACGGGTCAGGTCAATGGTTGCCAGATTAAGCGAGCGGATAAGCGCTTCTCTGAAAGTTACCTCGCCGTAATATTTTTTGGAAATGTTCTCCGGTTTCCAGCCGCGAATGCTGACGGGCTTGTCCTGCAGTTTGTCTTCCGGCTCCCAGCCTTCCTGCAAAGCTTCCAGATAAATAAACGGCTTAAAGGCTGACCCCGGCTGCCGCCACGCCTGCGTGGCGCGGTTGTATTGGCTCTTTTCATAATTCACGCCGCCGGCCATGGCCAGAACGGCGCCTTTCTTATCCAGAATGACCACCGCACCCTGTGTCACGTTTTTACCGGCATTGGCGGCAATGTTGCGTTGCAGGGCTTTTTCGGCTTTTTGCTGCAATTCTTGGTCAAGGGTGGTATAAACATAAACGTCATTTTCGCGTTCGCCGATATAATCGTTGGTTTCGTTATAAACCCAGTCCGCAAAATATTTTGCCCCTTCAACTTTGTATGATTTCTCCGGTCCAACCCGCATTTTGAGCGCGTCATCACGCTCTTCCTCTGTAATAGTATGGTTGTTGACCATATTTTGCAAAACCACTTTTGCTCTGTTTACGGCCCTTTCCATTGAGGCAATCGGGTTGTAACGCGACGGCGCTTTCAGCATTCCGGCAATAATCGCGGCTTCTTTCATGTTCAAATCCCGTGACGTCTTCTGAAAATATTTTTGCGAGGCTGCTTCAATGCCGTAAGTGCCTGTGCCGAGATAAACGCGGTTCAGATAGAGTGTCAGGATTTGTTCCTTGGTAAACTTGTTTTCCAGCCAAAAAGCCAAAAGCAGTTCCTGAATTTTTCTTTTAATCGTCTTGTTGGGCGTTAAAAACAGGTTTTTAGCTACTTGCTGCGTAATCGTGCTACCGCCCTGAGCGTACCGGCCGAGAAAAATGTTGGTTATCATCGCGCGGGAAAAAGAAATGATGTCAAAACCAAAGTGAGAATAAAAACGGCGGTCTTCGGTAGAAATAATGGCGTCAATCACATACTGCGGCAGTTCTTCGGAGCGGATAACCTCTGAATAAACCTGCCCGAAAGTCTGAATCTCGTTGCCGTTTTCGGCAATAATCGTCGTTGACGGCTGTCGGGTGCGCATGACGGCTTCTTCAATATCCGGCAATGTCAAAAAACAATACCCGATGTAAACACCTAAAGTTATCACCAGCGCCGCGGCAAAATATAGTGCTGATTTGAAAAATGTAAGCCGTTGTTTTGCGACTCTTTTTTTGCTCTTTTTTGCTCTTTTTTTGCGCTTTGCCATGTTTAAAACCTCAATATTCCCTTGCCACGACTCGATAAATACTTTAAAAATATATGCATACATAACACAAATAAGTTAAGGGAAAATTTATGAGTAATATTTCTGTTTCATTAAGTACGGATTTACAGAATAAAATCCGCAAAATTGCTCAGAAAAGCGGTCAGACGTTTGATGATTGCGTTGCCTTGGCGTTGCGTGAATATGCTGATAATTATGAAAGTTTTTACAATTCTGATATTTGTGCGGTCGACAAGCTCGAGCGTTCTTTCTTTTTATCTATTGGCGAATAGGTTTTTATCATCTATATTGTCATTATCAACCAACCTTCCGCAAAGTGAAAAATAATGACTGAAAAAGTATGTCTTATTGACGGTTCCGGCTATATCTTCCGTGCTTTTTACGGCCTTCCGATGATGACCAGTCCGTCAGGTGTGCCGGTCAATGCCGTTTTCGGCTATACCAATATGTTTCTGCGCCTGACCCAGAATATCAAATGCGATTACTGCCTTGTGCTTTTTGACGCCAAACGCCAAAACTACCGCAATGAAATTTTTCCTGACTATAAAGGCACGCGCGCCGAAATTCCCGAAGAGCTGATTCCGCAGTTTTCAATCATCCGCGAGGCCACAAACGCGCTGAACTTGAATTATCTGGAAATGGAAGGCTACGAAGCCGATGACCTGATTGCGACTTATGCCCGTCAGGCTGCGGAAAAAGGCATGGAAGTCGTTGTCGTTTCTGCCGACAAAGATTTAATGCAGCTGATTCGCGACGGCGTGGAATATTATGATCCGATGAAAGACAAGTTTTACGGACCGGAAGACGTGAAGGAAAAATTCGGCGTCTATCCGGAGCGGGTTGTTGACGTGCAGGCGCTGGCCGGCGATTCAATCGACAATGTCCCCGGAGTCCCCGGTATCGGGCTGAAAACGGCGGCGCAGCTGATAAATGACTTTGGTTCTCTGGAAGAAGTCCTGACCCGTGCGTCCGAAATCAAACAAAACAAACGCCGTGAAACCTTGCTCGCCAATATTGACAATGCCCGTATTTCACTGCAGCTCGTTACGTTGAAAAACGACGTTCCGGTTGAAAAAGACATTACCGCCTTTTCCTGCCGCGCACCGCATTTGGATATCTTGCATAAGTTTATTGATGACTATGGGTTTCGCAGCCTGAAAAACCGGATAGAAAAATGGGCGGATGAACGCTGTTCGTCTTTGTCGGAAGATAAAAAAGACACTGTATTTAAAGAGGTGGAAAAACATTATGAGCTAGTGCAAACGGAAGAACAACTGCAAAAATGGGCAGAACGGATAAAACAAAAACGCCTTTTTGCCTTTGATACCGAAACCACCGGCTTTAATCCGGTTTTTGACAAGATTGTCGGCTTTTCCATGGCAACGGAAGAAGGCGTGGCCTGTTATGTTCCGCTGGCCCATGTCAGCGCTCAAAAGGCAGATTTGTTTTCCGCGCCGGCCGATACGCTGATCCGGCAGTTGGATTTTGCAACAGTCAAAAAATATCTTGCGCCGTTGTTTGCCGATAATGCGATTTTAAAAATCGGCCATAATATTAAGTTTGATATGCACTTTTTTGCTCAGGTGCTTGGTGAAGACGCCGTTTTTGCACCGGTTGAAGATACGGCGGTCATTTCTTATGATCTGGACAGCTCGACCCACGGTCACGGCATGGATGAACTGGCCGAAATCTTTTTGAAGTATCAGACAATCAAATATGAAGATGTTTGCGGCAGCGGACGCGATAAAATAACTTTTGATAAAGTGGAATTGAACAAAGCGCTGGATTATGCCGCCGAAGATGCCGATATCACGCTGCGGCTGTATAACGTCTTAAAACCCCGCTTGTTTGCCGAAAAGCTTTTGACAGTCTATGAAAGCTTTGATCGTCCGCTGATTTCTGTCCTTAAAGACATGGAAAAACGGGGAATCATGGTTGATGCACAGGCTTTGCGCCGTCTGAGCACGGATTTTGAGGCCAGAATGCGTGCTCTGGAGGCTGAAATTTATCAGCTTGCCGGCGAGGAGTTTAACCTTTCCTCTCCCAAACAGATTGGCGAAATTTTGTTTGGCAAATTGGGACTGAAAGGCAAGAAAACCCCCGGCGGCGCATGGCAGACCGGAGCAGACGTGCTTGAGCAGCTTGCCGAAGACGGTTGTGATTTAGCTCAAAAAATCCTTGATTGGCGTGCCGTTGCCAAACTCAAATCAACTTACAGCGATGCCTTGCTGGAATTGTTGGATAAAAACTCGCGGGTTCATACCACATTCAGTCAGGTTGTGGCCAATACCGGCCGTTTGGCCTCCAGTAACCCCAACTTGCAAAATATTCCGATAAGGACGGAAGAAGGAAAGAAGATTCGCGAATGCTTTATTGCAAGGTCGGGGCATAAGATTATTGCTTCGGACTATTCTCAGGTGGAACTGCGGCTTTTGGCGGCAGTAGCAGATGTTAAGGCGCTGAAAAAAGCCTTTGCCGACGGCGTTGATATTCATGCCGCCACGGCGTCGCACGTTTTCGGTATTCCTTACGACAAAGTCGATGCTAATATCCGCCGTCATGCCAAAGCAATCAATTTTGGCATCGTATACGGCATTTCTGCTTACGGGCTGGCTAAACAAATCAGTGTCACGCCGGAAGACGCCAAGGCTTATATCGAAGCTTATTTCCGCGAGATGCCCGAGATAAAACGATATATGGATGAAACAATTTCTTTTGCCCGTGCCAATGACTATGTGCTGACGCCTTTCGGCCGCCGCTGCTCGATTATGGGAATTAACGATAAAAACAAGCGTCTGGCTGCCAATGCCGAACGCGCGGCGATTAATGCCCCGATTCAGGGCGGTGCGGCAGATATTATCAAGCTGGCCATGAACCGGATTCCGGATGAACTGCAAAAACGCGGCCTTAAAACGAAAATGCTGTTGCAGGTGCATGATGAATTGGTATTTGAGGCGCCGGAAGATGAGGTTGAAGAAGCTTCAAAAATCATCAAAGAAATCATGGAAGGTGTCGTAAACCTTTCTGTTCCTTTCATTGCCGAAGTCGGTGTCGGCGATAATTGGACTCAGGCACACTAAGAAAAATAAAAAAGGCGGAGAGAAACCTTATGAGAAAATTAATCTCGTAAATTGGGTTTACTTGCAGGTTTCTCTCCAAGGAATAAGGCGTTGTTCAGGCAACGCCTTGGTTTTTAGTAAGTATCTGCAGCAGATTCCTGGAAAGTATCGCCGAAACCTGTAGAACCTTTGCCTGAGGAACTCAGCATTTTATCTCCTGTTGCGTATTTGACGATGGCGCCGGCAGCCGCCAAAATAGCCAAACCAACGGCCAGAGAGGCAAATGCAGACCATTTGATTTTGCCGAAAATAGCGCCGAATGCCAGCAGAACCAGACCGAAACCGCCAACGATAAAGATAATGCTTTTGACGTTATTGAAGGTGGTGAAGGCTTTGGCTTTTGCCGTACTCATAAGGCTGCCCTGGCTGCCTTCATCTGTCGCCATAGCCGTTCCCGAGATGAGGACAAAAGCCAGAATCAGGCAGATTGTCCAGATATTTTTCTTGAGGAAGTTCATCATTTTTCTCCTTGTTTATGACATAAATTATACCTCACTTCTCAATAAATATCAATATTTATTTAATTTAAAGTTAATAAAAAACCGCTGCTTTTTATGCAGCGGTTTCGTTTAATACACAATGACCACCGCCAGAAAAGCGGCAATCATAAATAAAATCACGTCAATAATCAGACAATTGGCCGTTGATGCCAAAATCTGCTTATCCAAAAAATATACCTTGCCGGCAAAAAACTCACCGGCCTTGATGAGCAGACTCAAAATCAACGTTAAAACAAACAATTCTTTAGCCAGTCCGGCAATTGTCTGTTTTTTCTTGTCAATCCTGTTCTGATAGAGCAGGCTCCAGCCTTTAGTGCCGAAAATGGCGGGGCAGTCGCCTTTGTCAATCAGGCTGATTCCTTTGTAGCTATATAACCTGATTTGGTTAATAACCTTAACTTTTCCGGGCTTTAGTTTTTTGCCGTCAACGGTCTTGAGCGGAACTTTAGGGTCATAAACCGCAGTATACAGCTTTTTATCGGGATATTCGATCAGATAAAAGTTTTTTCCTTTCTTCTCCTGATACTCAATAACGGTCACGCCGCCTTTAACCTGAACCACATTCCGTGTCACATGGATATGCAGACAAAAAATAAAGGTCGCCAGCGCAATACCCAGAATTTTAACGCCGGAATTAAGCCATTTTACAATCTCAACAATAATATTCGCATTCATAATTATAATCATTTTAGGTTGCCAATATAACGCATTTTGTCCAAGCCGTCAATGTTTTTGATAAAATAAATTTTATTCCGCCGTATCCGCGATTTTTCTTGTGAATAACCCGTCAAAAACCTTAATATTTTGCATTTATTGCTTGGTTCTTCAAAGAATTTGCTGTATGCTCTGATATATTAAAATTTGTTTTAGATAAAGGAAGTAATAACATTATGACAGAGATGACAGCTGAAGAAATCCGCAAGGAAGAAAATGAATACACAGCCGACTCAATCAAGGTTCTGCGCGGCTTGGATGCCGTCCGCAAACGTCCTGGCATGTACATTGGCGATACTGACGACGGTACCGGCCTGCATCACATGATCTATGAGGTTTTGGATAACGCGATTGATGAAGCTTTGGCCGGTTATTGCGATAAAACTGAAATCATTTTAAATCCTGACGGTTCGGCAACCATCCGTGACAACGGCCGCGGCATTCCTGTCGGAATTCATAAGGAAGAAGGCGTTTCTGCGGCAGAAGTGATTATGACCCAGCTGCACTCCGGCGGTAAGTTTGATAACAACTCTTATAAAGTTTCCGGCGGCTTGCACGGTGTGGGTGTTTCTGTTGTTAACGCTTTGTCTATCTGGCTCAAATTGCGTATTTGGCGTGAAGGCAGGGAGCACGTTGCCATGTTCTCTCACGGTAATGTGACCGAGCATCTGAAAGTCGTCGGCGAAGCCCCCGGCAAACACGGAACGGAAGTGTCTTTTCTGCCGTCGCCGGAAACCTTTACTCAGACGGAATTTAACTTTGACACGCTGGAACGCGCCATTCGTGAAAAAGCTTTCTTAAACTCCGGCGTTTACCTGAAGCTGATTGATAACCGCGGCGCTGAACCGCGTGAAGTAGTCATGCATTATGAAGGCGGTTTGAGTGCTTTTGTCAACCATATCAACAAATCAAAATCTCCGCTGCATGAAAATATTATTGCTTTTGACGGCGAAAAAGACGACATCAATGTTGAAATCGCCATGCAGTGGACAAATGCCTATAATGAAAGCATGCTCTGCTTTACCAATAACATTCCGCAAAAGGACGGCGGAACACACTTGGCCGGTTTCCGTGCCGCGCTGACCCGCACGATTAATAACTATGTAATGGAAAACGGGCTGCTGAAAAAAGAAAAAGTCGTCCTTTCCGGTGATGATATGCGCGAAGGCCTGAGCTGCGTTTTGTCGGTAAAAGTGCCTGACCCGAAATTCTCTTCCCAGACCAAAGAAAAGCTCGTTTCTTCCGAAGTGCGTCCGGTTGTTGAAAATATTGTGGCCGACAAGCTCAAAGAATGGCTGGATGAGCACCCTGTGGAAGCCAAGGTGATTGTCGGAAAAATCGTAGAAGCGGCAACGGCTCGCGAAGCTGCCCGCAAAGCCCGTGAATTGACCCGCCGCAAAGGCGTGCTGGATGTGGCTTCTCTGCCCGGAAAACTGGCTGACTGCTCGGAAAAAGATCCGGCCTTGTCAGAAATTTTCATCGTCGAGGGAGATTCCGCCGGCGGCTCCGCCAAACAGGGGCGCAACCGTACCACTCAGGCGATTCTGCCGTTGCGCGGTAAAATTTTGAACGTGGAGCGCGCCCGTTTTGATAAAATGTTGAACTCGGCGGAAATCGGCACCATGATTACGGCATTCGGCACCGGTATCGGTCGCGATGATTTTAACATTGACAAATGCCGTTACCACAAAATCATCATCATGACCGATGCGGATGTCGACGGCAGCCACATCAGAACTCTGCTGTTGACTTTCTTCTATCGCCAAATGCCGGAAATTATCGAACGCGGCTATGTTTATATTGCCCAGCCGCCGTTGTTCAAAGCCAAACGCGGCAATTCTGTTTTGTACTTAAAAGACGAGCACGAGATGGAAGATTACCTGATTCGCGGCGGCTGCGACGATGCCGTGCTGATTCGCAAAAACGGCGAACAGGTCGTCGGCGAAGATTTGGTCCATCTGGTGGAAGAAAACCGCAAAGTCCGCGGCCTGATTGCTTCTTTGAGTAAAATGGCACCGGAAAAAATTATTGAACAAATGGCAATTTTCGGCCTGTTTGATGCCGAAATCCAGAAAGATTCCGCAGCTATGCGCGAAATCCTGTCCAAAATCATTGACCGCATGAACGATCTGGAAGCCGAGTATGATAAAGGCTGGAAATTTGAAATCTCGGAAAACGGCGAAATCGTCTTCAGCCGGACCTTGCGCGGCGTGGAAGAACGCCACCAGATTCCGCAAATGCTGATGGAAAGTCAGGAAGGCCGCATTTTGAGCACCATGAAAGCAGAACTTTTTGAAAACTTTGGCGAAACCAGCCGCTTGGTTTCTAAAAATGGTTTGGAAAAAGATATGTCCGGTCCGGTCAGCTTTGTTGACGCCGTTATGGCGGCCGGCCGCAAGGGTATTTCTATCCAGCGCTATAAAGGCTTGGGCGAGATGAACCCCGAACAGCTTTGGGAAACCACGCTTGATCCGGAAGCCCGCTCGCTGCTGCAAGTTAAAATCGACCACATGGAAGAGGCGGATGAAACCTTTGCAACCCTGATGGGCGATGTCGTAGAACCGCGTAAAGAGTTTATTCAGGATAATGCCCTGAATGTAACCAATCTGGATATTTAGGTTTTCTGATAACAAAAAGCCCTCTGACAAGATTTTTCTTTCAGAGGGTTTTTATTTTGTATGGGCAATTTGTTCCCGTAAAAATTTTTTAATTCAGATTTTCGGTCATCCGAAAAGTATAATTGGAAGAATCTCCGCCTTCTTCGGCATCGGGCAGAAAAGTTGTACCGGCAAAAGCCTGAGAGCTAATCATTACGGCAGCCAGCAGAGTTAAGACATAAAATACAGATTTTTTCATGATTCTTCTCCATAAAGGTTGTACTGACAATAAGTATACCTTTAAATGGTTAACAAAACAACCGCTTATTTGACAATTTTTTGCAATAATTGTGTTCCGGAAAGTGTAAAATTGCTGTCAACCCATTGCTTTTCAAGATTTTTGAGAATGCCGCCGACTTGCGTGCTTTCGGCAATGCCGGCATTGATAATATCCCTGCCCCGCAACGGAAAAACCGGAATCTCATAAGCGTCAATTTTGCCCAGCAGCTCTTTGAGATTTGGAATTTCTTTTTTCTCGAAAGCCAGCCGCAACAACAACTTGTTCCGGCAGAAGTCCTTTCCGTAATGATAAATCATTTTGTTACGGCTTGCTTCATCGCTAAAATCCTGCAGTTTGGGGTTGTATTCCGTCCAGCTTAAAAAGAGCTGCTTTTCTTTTTTGCTGAGCTTAAGACGATTTGCCAGATTCTCAGCCAGCATTTCATCAGGTTCAAAAATCACAAACAGCCGCCGCAGAGCACAAGGCTGCAAACTGTTTTTCTCAATTAGCGCCACCAAGCATGCTAGCTTGTCCAAATTCTTCGGATCCGGCAGAATGGAAGACAAAATCTCGTTTTCTTTCATAATCTGCAAAACATTGACAACATTCGGCGTCATCAGGATTTTGAACAGTTCGTCGCGGATTCTCTCCAAAGAAAGCTGCTTCAGCCCGTCTTTGTTATTAATGCAGGCCAGCAAAGACTTTTGGTCAATTTCGCCTTTGCCGAAAATCGAATAAAAACGGAAAAAACGCAGGATTCGCAAATAATCTTCCTTGATTCGGATGGCCGGACTGCCGATAAATTTGATTTTTCCGTTTTCCAAATCTTCAATACCGTTGTAATAATCAAAAACATTGCCTTTTTCATCGGCATAAACTGCATTGATTGTCAGGTCGCGGCGCGAGGCGTCAATTTCCCAGTCGCCGGTAAATTCAACCTCGGCATGACGTCCGTCGGTTTTCACGTCTTTTCTGAGAGAGGTAATTTCCAGAACTTTTCCGTTGATAAGAACGCCGACTGTGCCGAATTTAATGCCGATAGGAACGGTTTTGATGTTGTTTTCTTCGCAAATTTCAACCAGTTCGTCCGGACTCAGATCTGTGGCAAGGTCAAGGTCAAACCCGTCAAGACCGGACAAAGCGTCTCTGACCGCGCCGCCGACAAACCGCAAAACGCCGCCGTGGTTTTCAACAATCCGAAACAAATCCAGAATTTTCTTGTCTCGGATGATTTTGCTCATATCAAGGTATTTATCTCTTAACATTTTAATTTCAGCCTTGCTTTTTGCTCCGAAGTTAACATTTTTTATATAAATTTCAAATATTATTATCGCAAAATAACAATATTGTGAGTATCTGGGAATGAATAAGTTTTTGAGCCTTTTAAGTTTGTTTTGTTTTGCCGCCGCGTCAGCAGCCTCGGCCGCGGTTCCGCAGTCTATCGGCGAGTATGATGACTGGACGGCTTTTTATTATAAAGACGGCAGAAATACCGTCTGCTACATGGCCTCGACACCGGTCAAAGACGAGGGCAAATATACCAAACGCGGCGATATTTATATGGTCGTAACCCACCGCCCGCAGGAAAAAAGCTTTGACGTCGTCAATATCAATGCCGGCTATACCTACAAAGACAAAAGCCGTGTGAAAATCCAAATCGGCAATAAAACCATTGACAAACTCTTTACTGACGGTACGATGGCCTGGACGATTAACGGACAAGTCGATGCCGAACTCATAAAAGAAATGAAGCGCGGCAGCCGGATGATTGTGACCGGAACCTCGTCAAGGGGAACCCAGACCAAAGATACCTATTCTTTGAAAGGGTTTAACAAAGCCTATATGGCCATCAGCAAAAAGTGTAATAAGAAGAATTAAATGAACGAAAAAACAGAACTTATCGGCCTGAGTCGCGATGAACTGGCCGCAGAACTTGCCAAATTGGGAGAAAAGCCTTTTCGCGCCAAACAAATCTGGCACTGGCTGTATAATCAGGGCGTGACCGATTTTGCCGCTATGACTAATCTGTCTAAAGACCTGCGCGAAAAATTGAGCAACGGCTGTTCAATTACCCGCCCCAAGGTTGTCACCAGACAAATTTCTGCTGACAAAACCAGCAAGTGGCTGCTTGAGTTTGCCGATGGCCAGAGGGTCGAAATGGTTTATATTCCGGAAGAAGACCGCGGCGCCGTTTGCATCTCCACACAGGTTGGCTGTGCCGTCGGCTGCACTTTTTGCCATACCGGCAGCCAGCGCATTACCCGCAACCTGACCGCCGGAGAAATCGTCGGGCAGTTTTTGGTTGCGCGTGACGCTTATAACGAATGGCCGACGCCGGCAAATGAAACCCGATTCTTGTCAAACGTCGTCGTCATGGGCATGGGCGAACCACTGCATAATTTGGATAACGTAATTACGGCTTTGAAGATTATCTCGGACGGTGACGGACTGGCGGTGTCCAAACGCCGTATCACCCTTTCAACTTCCGGCATTGCGTCCAAAATGACCCGCGTGGCACAGGAACTCGGCGTCAAACTGGCCGTGAGCCTGCACGCGCCGAATAATGAACTACGCTCAAAAATTATGCCGATTAATAACAAATATCCGCTGGAAGAAGTCATGCAGGCTTGTCAGGAATATCAAAAAATCGTCACCAGCCGCTTTATCACTTTTGAATACCTGATGTTGGACGGCATAAACGATTCGCTTGACTGCGCCCGCCAGCTTGTTGCTTTGATGAAAAAATATAAAATCGGCGCCAAATTTAACCTGATACCGTTCAATCCGTGGCCGGGCTGTGCTTATCAACCCAGCTCCCGCAATCGGGTGATGGCTTTTTCCAGAGAGCTGGAAAAAGGCGGATACGCCGCACCGGTACGGGTTGCCCGCGGTCAGGATATCCTCGCTGCCTGCGGACAGTTAAAATCCAAAAAAGACGAAGAAGATAAAAAGAAATAAAACTTTCGCCTTGCAAAATTGCCGTAATACTTTATGATAACTCTCGCAGTCCGGAGGCGGACTGTGGTGTCTAGAAAACATCTTGTAAACTGTTCCACTTCGGGTGGAGTACACGAAATAAGCCGCTTTGCGGACGAATAAGTGTAACTGCGTTTACACAGTTTGGGCATAAAATATCCCCTTTTAACAACATTTAGTTTGCCTTTAAGAAGAAAATTACGAAAAAAAGGACGCAGGCAGTATATTGGATACTGTCAAGGAGTTTTTTGAA